>CAZINL010000202.1:0-5275 GCA_964540595.1 uncultured Clostridia bacterium | reverse complement strand
GATCCCCTGAATGTGATCTTCACCGCCAATGCCACCGAAGCCCTCAACACGGTCCTCTTTGGGCTGCTTCAGTCTGGCGATCATGTAGTCACTAGCTCCCTGGAACACAACGCCGTCGCTCGTCCTCTCCATCAACTGGCCAAGCGGGGGGTACGCACAACGATCATTCCCACCGACCCGACACATGGATTGGTTGTGGAGGCAGTGATCAAGGCCATCTGCCCAGAGACGAAGTTGCTGGTCTTTACCCATGCATCCAATGTCTTTGGCACTCTGTTGCCCATCGGCGAGCTAGCATGCGTCGCCCACGCGGCGGGTGTACCGATCTTGATCGACGCCGCGCAGACGGCCGGCGTCATTCCTATTGACATGAGCTCCCTGGGGATTGATTACCTAGCGGCCCCAGGACACAAGAGCCTTTATGGACCCCAGGGGACGGGCGTGCTCTGCATCATCACTGCTCGGCAGCTCCGAACGCTGCGCTTCGGCGGGACAGGGAGCCATTCGGAGTCCTTGGAGCAACCCGATATGCTTCCCGACCTCCTGGAGAGCGGAACGCCCAACACTCCAGGTATCGCCGGCCTAGGGGCAGGGGTGGAGAACCTGCAGGCAAGAGGACTGCAGGCAGTCTATGACCACGAGATCGCCCTGATCGAGCGGCTGCGCGCCGCCCTCGTCACTCTTCCCAAGGTCACTGTCTATGGCCCAGGGTCAGGAGTGACCCGGGCGCCGGTTTTGTCATTCAATCTCAGAAACGCCGACTCGACCGCCATAGCTCACCAGCTCAATCGACGGTATGAGATCGCCGTACGGGCCGGCCTTCACTGTGCGCCGTGGGCCCATCAGAGCGCGGGGACCCTGGAGCAGGGTACCGTGCGGGTGAGCGTGGGGGTGTTTAACACCTCCGCAGAGATCGACCAGTTGATCAAAGCCGTGGAAGAGTTGAGCATGGAGCTGGAGTAGAAAGAGAGAGAAACACAGCATGTTGGGAACAATCGTTAACGCAGTCGTCGTCCTAGTTGGTGGCCTGATCGGCAACTTGGTTAAGAAGGGCTTTCCAGAGAGAATCAAAACTACGATTATGCAAGGTCTCGCGTTGGCGGTGATCCTGATCGGTATTAGCATGGCGATCAAGACGCAGGACGTGATGATCATCATCGGTAGTCTGGTTTTGGGTGCGATCATTGGCGAGCTGCTTGATATCGAGCTTCAGCTGGCGCGCATGGGCAGCTGGCTGGAACGGAAGTTTGGCGGCCAGCAAGGGGAGTTTGGACGCGGGTTTGTGACTGCCAGCCTGATGTATTGCGTGGGAGCCATGGCGATCATGGGTTCGTTACAGGGCGGCCTAGAGGGCAAGCACGATATCCTCTTCGCCAAGTCGATGCTTGATGGGATCTCCTCGGTCATCTTCGCTTCCACCATGGGCCTAGGGGTGGCCTTCTCAGCCATCCCGATCTTGGTCTACCAAGGATCGATCGCTCTGTTGGCGTCGTGGATCACTGTACTCCTTACGCCCAGCATCATCACCGAGATGTCAGCCGCCGGCGGTCTCCTGATCCTCGGACTGGGGTTCAACATGCTGGGCATGGCGAAGATCAAGGTGGGCAACCTACTACCAGCGATTTTTGCACCCATCGCGATCATCTACCTGCAACAATTGCTTACATCGCTTCGGTAAGATCACAGGCTGCATACCTAGATGTGTCGGGTATGGACAAATAGCCCTTAAAAGGGCAAGATGACATAACACACCAAAATGGCGGCATTTGTCGCCTGTAACGGGCTTTGCTCCTATTTTGGTAGTGCGCTCGTCTCTGCAGGACGAGTATTTCAGGGCAAAGGGTGATGTGCAGATGCTCAGACCCAGCGATTTCTTCGAACTTGGTTCTTACGCTCACCGTTCCCTATTTGACGGCGTGCAGTACGTGTGGGATGCGCTCAAGAATCTTAACGCCTATCTTGAACAGCACCTCCAGCCTGTCAACCTAGCTGAGGTGCACCCAACGGCCGTGATCGAGGGTCAGGTGATGATCGGCGAGGGCACCGTCATCGAACCGGGCGTAATGATCAAAGGTCCGGTGATCATCGGCAAGAACTGCCAGATTCGTCAAGGTGCCTATATCCGAGAAAACTGCCTGATTGGTGACCACTGTGTCGTTGGGCATACCAGTGAGCTAAAAGGGACGATCATGCTCGACCACAGCCAGGCGCCCCACTTTGCTTATGTGGGTGACAGTATCCTCGGATACAAAGTCAACCTCGGCGCTGGCACCAAGCTATCGAACTTCAAAATCACTCGCGACCACGTGCATCTGACCATTGATGGGGTGGTCTACGATACGGGCTTACGCAAGCTAGGCGCCATCTTAGGGGACAACGTGCAGTTGGGCTGCAACTGTGTCACCGCCCCCGGGACATTGGTGGGACGTGACACGCTAGTCTACTCCCTGGTCTCGCCCCGTGGCTACTACCCCCCGAACTCGGTGGTGAAGCTACGCCAGGAGATTGAGATAGTGCCGAAAAGATAAGCCAACAAGCCACCAAGGCACCAAGCTCCATGTCGTAAGCGGCAGGGGCAGTAGGGCGCAACACCCATAGCAACAGCGAAGACCAGCCCTACGCAGCGATGGGCTGGTCTCTCAATGTACAAAAAAGTCCGCCGGTTGCCCGGCGTTACATGGGTATGAAGAGGGGCTTACAGTGACCCAGCAAGCGTTGTTACCACTTACTAGACGGCCCTAGTATTCCCTGGGGTGAACCGCTCATGCATGGTATGGGCCAGATGGCGCTTGAGTAAGCGGATCTTGGCTGTGCAAGGAGGACCATGGAAGGCATTCGGCGAAGATCAACACCATGACCGATGCGAAGCATTGGCGAGATGAGAGGAGGCACGAGGTCATGCGAGTTGCCGACGGTGTCTATGTCTCAACGGATAGTAGCGGGATGGTGAACGCCAGTATCATTCAGTTGGACGACGGATTGGTGGTCGTGGACACTCTCCAGCAGCCATTGGAAGCACAACGGATCACGAGTTTCGCTGCCGATGAACTGAAGCTGCCGATCAAGGCAGTGGTCATCACTCACGAACATTTCGATCACACTGGCGGTCTGCCGGCCTTTTCGGTTCCGATCATCGCCAGCGAGGTCACAGCGCAGTCTATGGCCAACGCCGCCGCTAAAGCGCGGGAGGCAAGTCCGGACGCCCATCAAGATGCACCGCTGCCATCTGTCACCTTCGGCAATCGACTCACCATCCGCGGTCGGGACCGTCAACTTCAACTGGTACAGACCGGTGGGCACACTCCTGGTTCGGCATACCTCTTGATCCCGGAGCTCAAGGTTCTCTTCACCGGCGACCTAGTGGTGGAGGGCAATCCGTATATGGCTAATGGCGACCTCAAGCAGTGGCTAGAGGTTCTTCAACACCTCAAGTCACTCTCGCCCGAGATTGTGGTGGTAGGGCACGGCAAACCCTCGGGTCCGGAGATCATCGATCGCCTGGCAGCCAAACTGATCTTGTTTCGTGAGGCTGTCTTGGAGAAGAGCGCGCAGGGTAAGTCGGCGGATCAGATCACGAGCGAGCTGATCTCCGAACAGGGCTTCCAGGATCGGTGGCGCGAGATGGTCATGACCACCGTACGCCGTCTGCTGGCCGGAGCCTAGCAGCGATGGCGAACGCATATCTCAACACCCTAAGGGCTCAAGTGCTACTAACGGGTGACGTGGCTCGGGACGTGACCTCTCTCCTGAACGGCCTAGGCTACGATCGCACCCTTCGGCACAGTCGGAGTGTGGCAGACCGATCCGCCATCCTAGCGACGCAGTTTGCAGTCCCGGAACAGGCAGCGTCAACTGCCGCTTGGCTGCACGATATCAGCGTCGTAATTCCGAACGGGGATCGTCTTATCTTGGCCGAAGACTGGGGGATGAGGATCGTGGCGGCCGAACGGGAACACCCCACGCTCTTGCACCAAAGGCAATCCGCCCTCCTGGCGCAGGAGCTTTTCGGTGTCAGGGATGCGGGCATCCTGCAGGCCGTCTCCTGTCACACGACACTACAGGCAGGTGCTGCTGTTCTAGCTAAGGTGTTGTTTGTCGCCGACAAACTGGCATGGGACCAAGAAGGTCTGCCACCCTACGCCTCCGAGATGGAAGCGGCCTTAACCCACTCGCTTGATCACGCTGCCCTCGTCTATATTCGGTGGCTTCGCGAGCAGCGCTCCACCCTAAAGGCGGTTCATCCCTGGCTGATCGACGCCTATCAGCAGCTCGCATCTGCCACATGGTGAGAATGGTTCAAAAAACTCATAATTCAACGAGGGCGATAGTACCGCTGAGCTAGGCTCAGCGGTTGTTATTTCCCGGGTGATGAGTGACAACCACGTCGATGGTAATAGGGACAGATTCCGGCTAATATGATAAGGGATGAAAGACTGACCGTACTGTGAAGGCACGTGTTCTGCACAACTGGTTTTTTCGGAACTTGCATGACGTAGAACCAGGATCTTGGGGACTGCCGAGCTTTACCGCAATGAAGTCATGCACGTTCCTGAGGCTAGGCACTCTTGCATCTGCAGAAGGAATTGGGGCTACTAAAGACGAAATGGTAGAAAAACGGGATTTGGGAGGTTGATCGGTCTTGGAAGACCCTGGTGGAGAGTTATACCGAATAGGAATCTATCGAATTGGATTAATGGCGTTTTTACTCTGTTGCTCGGCGTTGTTCTCAGGTTCAGAGACGGCCCTGTTTTCGCTCGGTCAGGTACGCAGTCGGCAGTTGGTCGAACGCAAAGTTCGCTATGCTGATCTGGTCAACCGACTGCAGCAGCAGGCGCAGGAGCTCTTAGGCACGTTACTACTCGGAAACACAGTGGTCAATATCGTCCTTGCCAGTGTGGTGACTGGTCTTGCCGTCAGCGTTTGGGGTGAAACCCGGCGCGCCGAGCTACTGGCCACGGTCATTAGCACTACCCTACTGCTCACCTTTGGTGAGATCACTCCCAAAGCGATCGCGGCCCACAACCCTGAGACCTTCTCCCTCAGTGTGGCGCCACTGATCTCCTGCCTGGTCCAGTGGAGCAAGCCGCTAGTGAAGCTTCTCAGTCTCGCTAATCCGGTGACGCATCAAGATGAGCAGGAAGACGAGCCGTCCATGACCGAGGAAGCGATCAAGACGGCGATCACAGTAGGAGAGGAAGAAGGGGCATTCGCCCCACGAGAGACGCAGATGATCCACAGTATCTTCGCCCTGAGTGATAAGCCAGCCAGCAGGGCG
>CAZINL010000201.1:1237-5282 GCA_964540595.1 uncultured Clostridia bacterium | reverse complement strand
ACTCCGTTTTAATCCAACGGCATTAACAAGTCTCATTAAGCCGCCTATGGCCTGGTGGCCTATCAAACGGCCTACTTTAAAGTCAACTACCCTACTGAGTATATGGCTGCCCTGCTGACTAGCGTCATCTCGTCCAACGACCGAGTTGGCTCCTACATCGAGGAATGTCGTCGGATGCAGATTGCCGTCCTGCCACCAGATATCAATGCCAGTGGTATGAGCTTCTCAGTGCATGGCAGCTCGATTCGTGTTGGTCTCGGAGCTGTCAAGAACGTGGGAGCGGGGCACGTGGCGACTATCCTAGACGCTCGCTCCCAAGAAGGACCGTTTGCCTCGCTGATGGACTTCTGTATCAGAACTCGCCAGATCAACCGCAAGGTCATAGAGTCGCTGATCACTGCCGGGGCCTTTGACACTTTAGGTGGTCGAGCCCAGCACTTGGCGGTACTTGACAAGGTCATGGAGACAGCCCAGGTCGAACAGCGGCTGCGCGATGAAGGACAGCTTAATCTGTTTGAGCTGTCGCCCGTAGGCGCACCCCATGCCCCCAGCATCACCCTGCCCTCCATCCCCGAACTCCCCCTTAGGGAACGCTTGATGATGGAGAAGGAGACACTGGGATTGTACATCTCCGGCCATCCACTAGATGACTACCGCGCGTGCCTAGGACATGGCACGTTGATCCCCCTGACCGCCCTGGCGCAGCACCGCGACAAGCGCGTTCAGGTGGGAGGGATGATACTCGAGGTTCGCCGCATCACCACCCGTAAGGGACAAGAGATGGCCTTTGTCCGTGTCGAGGACCTTGAAGGATCGGTGGAGGTCGTCGTTTTCCCGAAAGTCTTTGATCGTTGCCGCTCGTTGCTGCAACCCGAGCAGGTGGTGCTGATTAAGGGGACTGTTGACAATGAGGATGATGAAGGCGCACCAAAGCTCCTAGCCGATGAGATCTCGGTCCTGCCTCTACCATCTCAACCCCTGGCTGCCAAGGAGTCGCTACGAGTTCACGAGGGGAATACTCAGATAGAGGGGATGGGCATCGCCGCCGTTCATGTCTTAGTACGAAGTAACCAAGGTCACCTTCTAGAGCGCATTAAGGAACTCCTAGCAGCGCATCCTGGCGAAACCCCAGTCTTCCTACTGCTGACTGACATAGAGCAGCGGCGGATGGCCCCGAGGAGTCATTGGGTAACTCCGAACCCGATTCTGTTTAGCGATCTTCGCTCTCTTCTTGGCCCGCAGGCAGTCGCCACCAAACCGTTGTCTCGTTCATAGATGCGGAGTACCGTGTGAGTTGAGAGGTCATGCGTCATGATGGTTATCTGTGACCGTGACTCAATTGGCGAACGGGGAGTGAGAAGGACCAGGTCTCAGGCACTGTCGAAATCATAATCCGCACCTAGAGGATTTGATTGTCATCTGAGCGAAAGACTAGGAAGAGTGCTTGTCCAGCATCCGCTGACATTGAGCGAAGGTTCTGGACTCGCCTGATAACACGGGTGTAGGGTTAGGGCATGTTCCTGATCTGCCCCACAAGGAGGATTGGCGATGTGGGCAGTGATCTATATCGCCCCCAATAAGATGCTGGCAGAGGCCATCAAACGAGCCCTAGAGGCTGAAGGCCTGATGGTCCAGCTTCGTTCTGTGAGCCTGAGCGAGGATAATGATCGGTGCCAGATAGAAATTCTCGTGCCGAAATCGGAGGCTACCGAGGCGCACGAGATCCTCAGCACCGTGCTCAGGTAGCTCGCGCTGTTGGTACACAAGGCCAACTCTCATTGGCCAGCCGGGCTGCGGAAAGCGGGAGGGGATGAAAAGATGCAAAGAATAGCTGTTCTCACCAGCGGCGGCGATGCCCCTGGCATGAATGCGGCCGTACGGGCTGTCGTAAGGAAGGGGCATTTTCACGGTCTGGAGATCTTGGGCGTTCAGCATGGCTTTGCCGGCCTGCTCAATGACGAGGTCGTCGAGATGAACCTAGGCTCAGTGGCTGATATTATTCATCGTGGTGGAACCGCGCTTAAGACTGCCCGCTGTGAGCAGTTCAAGACCGACGAGGGGCAGGAACAAGCTATCAAAGTCATCCGTAAGCACGGGATCGATGGTCTCGTCGTAATCGGTGGCGATGGCTCGTTTCGCGGGGCGCAGGCTCTCAGCAGTCGTGGGATCAAGACCATCGCAGTACCAGGGAGCATTGACAACGATATCCCCTGTACCGACTACGCCATTGGCTTCGATACAGCCTGTAACACCGTTGTCGATGCCATCAACAAGATCCGCGACACCGCCACATCTCATGAGCGTACCTTTGTAGTCGAGGTCATGGGACGCCATGCAGGGTGCATCGCGCTTGCGGCTGGCCTTGCCGGGGGAGCAGAATCGATCATCATTCCTGAGATAGAGTTTGATATGGATGAGGTATGTGCCCGCCTGAAACGCGGACATGAGCGGGGAAAACTTCATAGCATTATCCTGGTCGCTGAAGGGGTAACCAGTGGCCCTGAGCTAGCCATGGCGATTGAGGCGAAAACTGGTTTTGATACGAGGGTGACCGTTCTGGGGCATATTCAGCGCGGCGGTACCCCCACCGTGATGGACCGGATCTTAGCCAGTCGGCTGGGCGCCAAGGCGGTAGACTTGCTGCTGGATGACCAGAGTGGCAAGATGGTTGGTATGGTAGCTGGTGAGGTTAGGGTGTCCGACATCGCGTACGCCTTGGCCCAGAAGAAGGAGTTTAATCGTTCCATCTATGAGCTTGCTCAGATCCTTTCCATCTAGGAGCTGAGTTAGTAACTCGGGTTTCGTTAACTCAGGTGTTTTACAAACTAGGTTCCATGGCCGAAGACTTGGATTAACGACGATCTTTCGGTCTTGGGCCTTCTAAGAGGAGGTGCATGCCATGCGACGGACTAAAATCGTATGTACCCTTGGTCCCGCCATCCCATCTGTGGAGATGATGCGGCAGCTGATCCTTTCCGGGATGAACGTGGCTCGGCTTAATTTCTCTCACGGAACACATGAGGAGCACTTGGCGCGAGTACAGATGCTCCGTCAGGCTGCGCGCGAGTTGGGCCAGGAGATCCCGATCATACTGGACAGCAAAGGACCTGAGATCCGTGTTGGGCTGTTTGAACAGGGGAAGACCTTTCTGATCGAGGGTAGTCGCTTTACTCTGACGACGCGCTCGGTCCTGGGCAACGACACCATGGTAACGGTCGAGTATACAGCTCTGCCTCACGAGGTACAGGTTGGCGGGCTGATCCTACTCGATGACGGTACCATCACGCTACGAGTGGAGAGCATCCAAGGCGATGACGTCATCTGTGCTGTGATCAATGGCGGCGAGCTAAGCAATCGCAAGAAAGTCAATCTGCCTGGTGCCATTGTTTCACTGCCCGCCGTCTCGCAGAAGGATATCGATGATATTCGCTTTGGTGCCGAGCAAGGTTTTGATTTTGTCGCCGCTTCTTTTATCCGCAAGGCCAGTGACGTACTCGAGATTCGCAAAGTCATCGAGGACGCTGGCAGCGATATGCAGATCATCGCCAAGATCGAGAATCAGGAAGGGGTAGACAACCTCGATGAGATTCTCAAAGTAGTCGACGGCTTAATGGTCGCTCGCGGTGATCTGGGCGTGGAGATCCCAGCTGAGGAGGTACCGATCGTCCAGAAAGAGATGATCCAAAAGTGTCAGCGCCTCGGGATCCCTGTCATCACAGCCACGCAGATGCTTGACTCGATGATCCGCAATCCTCGCCCCACCCGCGCCGAAGCCAGTGATATCGCGAACGCCATCTTCGATGGCACCGATGCCATCATGCTCTCAGGCGAGACTGCCAATGGCAAGTTTCCCGTCGAGTCGGTCAAGACCATGGCCAGAATAGCAGAACGAGCGGAGAGAGCGTTGGCCAATCAAGAACCGGTAACCCGGCGTGTGCGGCGTGTGGAGCACACCATTACCGACGCCATCAGTCACGCCGTCTGTCAGACCGCCTGTGACCTAGGAGCATCCGCCATCATCAGTGCCACTCAGTCAGGTCACACC
>CAZINL010000201.1:0-1227 GCA_964540595.1 uncultured Clostridia bacterium | reverse complement strand
AATGGTGGCCAAGTATCGACCGCAGGCTCCAATTATTGCCGTGACCCCAAGCCTACGTGTGGCGCGCAAACTGGCGCTCTCGTGGGGGGTCTACTCAGTCATCGGGGGCGAGACATCCAGCACCGATGAGATGATCAAGAATGCCCTCGGCACCACACAAAATGCAGGGTATATCCATAGCGGCGATCTGGTAGTACTGACGGCCGGTGTGCCAGTCGGGGTCCCAGGCACGACCAATCTGCTGCAGGTGCATACGGTGGGGGATATTGCTGTTCGTGGGGTCGGTATTGGGACCGGGTCTTACACTGGTCGTGCAGTGATCGCTCAGACGGCGAGAGAAGCTGGGCAGAAATTGCAGGGATCGGGTCAGGTCTTGGTGACCATCGGGGTTGATGCGGAGTATGTACAGGCGCTGGGTAACGCCTCTGCCCTAATCACCGAAGAGGCGGGCTTGACGTCTCCTGGAGCCATCATCGGGCTAAGCTTAGGCATTCCCGTGATCGTGGGCGCAGAAGGGGCCACCTCGCTGATCGCTGACGGAACGGAGATCACGATGGACCTCAATCGCGGCCTGGTCTATCGTGGTCAAGCCAAGGTCTTGTGAAGCCATGGAGTGCGCAACGGTACGGGTTCGCTATGCTGAGACGGATGCCATGGGGATCGCCTATCACGCCAACTACCTAGTCTGGTTTGAGGTCGGTCGCAACGAGTGGTTCCGCTCCTCGCAGCTCAACTATCGAGATGTAGAGACCAAAGGGGTCATGCTGCCGGTCATCGAGGCGAGTTGTCACTATCGATCGCCGGCTCGCTATGATGATCTGATCGAGGTGCATTCTGCGGTCACCGTGCTAACTCCGGCACGGATCGAGTTTGGTTATCGGTTGTTTAGAAAAGGCGATCAGACGTTGCTCGCCGATGGCAAGACTGTGCACGCCTTCGTAAACGTTGCCGGTAGGCCGGTAAACCTGCGCAAAGTTAATCCAGAGCTCTGGCGGACCATGTCCGCCTTGGCTGGCGTCAACACGGCGCCGGTTACCGAATAAAGTAGTCAACCGTCTGGGCGGATAACGGATACGAGTGCTGGAGGGCCGGGCGACCGGCCTTTTCCGATGTCAGCTGAGTTTGCTTCTTCGCTGTCGCGCCTTAGCACGTGCAGATCGACACAGTCAACCCAGGAACTTGCATGACTTCATTTCGCAGTCGCACGCGCAAGCGGCGATCTGCATC
>CAZINL010000200.1:1339-5295 GCA_964540595.1 uncultured Clostridia bacterium | reverse complement strand
CTATTCAGGCTTCTCCAGGCTGATCCGTCCCAGCCGACCGCTGCGTAAATCATCCAGCAACAAGCGCGCCGCTCGCCGAGTATCGACCTCACCACCGGCGACCAAGCATCCCCGCTTGCGTCCCAGCATCTCGAGCAGTTCGTCACCGTCATCGGGAAGAGGCGGGCTTAGCTTGTAACGAGCCACTAACAGCTCTGTATAACTGGTCTTGAGCCACGCGATCAACCACTTGGCGACCGCTTCCTGGTCGAAGACATCATCGCTGATAGCCCCGGTGGCCGCTAGCCGCAGCCCCACCTGCTGGTCGTTGAAACGTGGCCATAGGATGCCAGGCATGTCGAGCAGCTCTAGATCGTCACGCAGACGCACCCATTGCTTCTGCCGGGTGACGCCTGGTTTGTCACCGGTGATGGCCTTTTTGCCCCCGGCTAAGCGGTTGATCAGCGACGACTTCCCTACATTGGGTATCCCGACGATCATCATGCGTGCGGCTCGGGGCAGCCGACCCTTGGCCACCCATTTTTCAATCGCCTCCCGAGACAGTTCCTGAGCAGCAGCCGCAATCCCGTTGAGGCCACTGCCAGTCGACGATGAGACCACCAACGAGCGGATCCCTTGCCGGCCAAACCAAGACTGCCATTGGCGGTTGATCTCAGGATCAGCCAGGTCGGCCTTGTTAAGGACAACCAGCCGAGGTTTATTCTCCAGGATCTTGTCTATATCAGGGTTGCGGCTCGAGATGGGGAGACGAGCGTCGATCAGCTCGACCACGAGATCCACGATCCCTAGATTCTCTTGCACCAGCCGCTTGCCCTTGACCATATGTCCAGGGTACCAGTTAATGGACAACAAACATCACCCTTCCTAGAGCCCATCGCCCCTATGGGAGAGTATGAGACGAAGGGACGACTGCCATACGCTCGCGGCTATGGGCTTCCTAGTCCCCGAAGGCGGTTGAGCGGCCATAAGATGTAGACCCCTTCGCCTAGTACGGCCTCAGACGGTATCAACCCAACCATTGGGTCACGGCTATCCATGCTGAAGCCGCGGTTGTCGCCCAGCACAAAGTAGTGTTGGGGATCGACCTTGAGGGGTGCTAGGCTACCCTCTGTCCGCTTGCCCTGCAGGTAAGGCTCAGCCTGCTCTACTCCGTTAACCATGACGCGTCCGCCCTTGATCTCTACGGTGTCCCCAGGTAGGGCCACGACACGTTTAACAAAGTTGTTGCGAGGGTCATTGGGGAGCCGAAAGATTATGATATCGCCGCGGGTGAGCGGCGTCCATTTCAAAGCCAATATCCTCTCGCCGGTGGCGAGGTTGGGCAGCATCGAGTTGCCCTCTACGGTATAAATGGCGGCAATATAGGTTCGTGTCAGGAGCGCGATCACCACCGCCAAGGCGATGGAGATAGCCCACTCCAGCCACTCGCGGTTCCGGGTACCTGTCAATGCAAGCGCCTCCTCATGGGGTGCAAGCCCAGACCTATGGCCCATTGGTTAGCGTAACGACTATTAGATCAGGAGATGCTGATCAGAATGCGTGATCAGAAGGTTTGATCAGAAGGTTTGATCAGAAAGCACGTATATGTAACAAAGAAGGGACTCCTAAGAGTCCCTTGCTTGCTATCCTTTTCTTCTCTCTCTGACGCGGACGGCAGCCTTACCGACCAGGTTGCGGAGATAGTAGAGGCGAGCACGGCGAACATGACCGCGACGTACGACCTCAATCTTCTCGACACGAGGAGAGTGGACCGGGTAGGTCTTTTCCACACCTACACCATAGGAGATCTTACGAACAGTGAAGGTCTCACGGGACCCGCCACCGGAACGGCGGATAACAATACCGTCGAATACCTGGATACGCTCTTTGCCACCCTCCACGACTTTGCCGTGGACACGAACGGCATCACCAGGTCTGAAATCCGGACGGTCGTTTCTCATCTGCTCCTGCTCAAGTGCAGCAATAACAGGGTTCATTCTTACTTTCCCTCCTTCCGGCCTAGGTGTTCATGCCCCAACTGGCTTGGACAGCGGACCACCCGTAGTTGCAAAGACATGTCTACGACACGCACAAGCTAGATTATAGCATAGCGGCGTAGATTCGTGCAAGTCAGCGATCGTAGTTTCGACCCCTACTCGCTCGTTTTGCTGACCATGGTGCGTTTGATGGCCGCCAGAAGCTTTTGATCTTCCTTAGAGAGCTGCCGCTCATCAATCAAGTCTGGGCGGCGCAGGTACGTCTTGCGTAAAGACTCCTCTCGACGCCACAAGCGGATCTGTTCATGATGGCCAGACAGAAGCACGTCAGGGACCACCATACCCCGAAAATCGCGTGGCCGAGTATACTGCGGATACTCCAGCAGGCCGTCGCTAAAAGACTCAGTAGCGGCGGACTCCTCGTCCCCGAGTACTCCGGGAAGCAACCGAACAATGGAGTCGACCAGCACCATCGCCGGCAGTTCTCCACCGGTCAGCACGTAGTCGCCGATGGAGATCTGATCGTCTACTAGGGCCTCCACCACCCGTTCGTCCACACCCTCATAGTGCCCACAGAGCACCGCTAGGTGCTGCTCCTCGGACAACTCCTGCACCTTGGCTTGCGATAGCCGTTCGCCCTGAGGGCTCATCAGAACAACGCGGGGTCGGCTGGGTGCTGTCAGATGCTGAAGGTGATCGAAAGCCAAGAAGATCGGTTCAGGCTTCATCAGCATCCCCGCACCGCCGCCGAAGGGGTAGTCATCCACAGTCCGATGTTTGTCCGTGGAGAAGTCGCGGATATTCCACGTGTGGATCTCCACCGCATTGCGTTCGATAGCTCGTTTGATGATGCTCTCGCCGAAAGGCCCAGCAAACATGCCAGGGAAGATGGTCAGGATATCAACGCGCATCGCTCGTCGGACCCCCTTACAATAAACCATCCAGTAGATGGACCGTGATCTTCTTGGCTTTGAGATCCGTGGACTTGATCACCTCATCGATCACCGGTAGAAGAAGATCCCCGCTCTTCTCACTGGAACGCTCACGGGCTTCGGGAGTTAGGCGCACGACATAGACATCGTTGGCGCCCGGTTTCAGGACATCCGTCACCGTTCCCAGAAGCTCCCCTTCTTCTGTCCACACCTCAAGGCCGATAATATCAAAAATGTAGTATTGGCCTTCTGGCAGTGGTACCAGCTCGCCTCTGCTAACGGTCAGGATGGCATGGATCCACGCTTGCGCAGCGTTGGTATCCGGTATCTCCACGAACTTGATGATAGCCATCTTCTTATGGATGCGCACCGTATCAAGGGTCATGCGTTGTGAGCGACCCGATGGGTGTTCGACCAAGACCGTTTCGGTATCATAGAAACGATCGATGAAGTCGGTCAGGGGAAAGACCCTTACCTCGCCCTTAATCCCATGTGTCGTCACGATCTTGCCGATGGCGATACGTTCGTTTTGCATCGTAGACTCACCACTTCCCCGTCTCTTATCGCGTCAAGGCATCTTACCCAGGAACTTGCATGACTGCATCTCGCAGTCGCACGCGCAAGCGGCGATCTGCATCCTTGATTACTGCGGCTCTGCCGCATCATTATGGTAAACGCTCGTAGACTTCAAAGGGTTGATTTTAGTCCTGCAAGTTCCGAAAGAGTGAGTTATGCAAGACGCTGTACTATGTAATATGGTCCCAGCATAGGCTTCCTATCTCGCCTACGTCCATCGGCCATCATTTGTCAATTCAGGCACTTGCATGACTTCATAATGATATGCCTACACCATCCCCAATGACATGACTTTGGTCATGCAAGTGCGGAGGAGTGAGCAACGTCGGGTGCTAACCAAACAGCTAAAAAGGGTGAGGTGCTGGGCACCCACCCTTCTAGGTCGATTTCATTCGACAATATCGAGATTGACATGGCACCGTTCCTTGGTTGCGGCCGCCTTGAGCACCGCCCGCATCGCCTTGGCAATCCT
>CAZINL010000200.1:0-1329 GCA_964540595.1 uncultured Clostridia bacterium | reverse complement strand
GGCGACCGATAACCTTGCCCATGTCCGGCTGTGCAACCCGGAGTTCGAGGGTAAGCTCACCCTCTCCTTCGATGGCCGTCACGACCACCTGTTCCGGATCATCAACCAACGCCTTCGCCATTATCTCTACCAACGTCTTCATGCAGTCACCCCCAAGATGATCTGGGTCCTGCCTGATCTGCAGTCTAGAAGTGCGTATGGCCGAACTCTAACCTACCATCGAACTCTAGTCTGTTATCGAACTCTAGTCTATTACTTCTGCACGATACCAGCCTTATCAAGCAGGATGCGCACCCGGTCAGACGGCTGGGCACCCTTGGACAACCACTCATTAGCCCTGGCGGCATCGATCTTGATGGTCGAAGGGTTGGTATTGGGATCGTAATAACCGATCTCCTCAACAAAGCGGCCATCCCGTGGTGAACGGGAATCAGCGATGACCACTCTGTAGAAAGGGTTCTTCTTAGCTCCCATTCTCTTCAGACGGATTTTGGTCGACATAAATTTCACCTCCTCTCAAGAGAGTTATGAATTAAGACTTAAGAGTTACGAGTTAAGGGGGCAGAGCCAGAGGAACTAAACACTGCCTAGATCTAAGTTGTTATCCCTGCGGTCCACCGAACATGGGGAAGCGGCCCTTGCCCTTTTTCTTCATCTGCTTCTCCATCCCTGCGAACTGCTTCATCATCTTGCGGGCCTGATCAAAATCCTTGAGTAGGCGATTGACATCGCTGACCTTCGTCCCACTGCCAGCGGCAATGCGCCGACGACGGCTGCCGTCGATGATATCCGGGCTACGGCGTTCCTTGACGGTCATGGACTGGATGATGGCCTCTACCTGCGACATCTTCTTCTCATCCACTTCCATGTTCTTGAGTTGTTTTGATCCTGATAGCCCAGGGATCATGCCGAGGATCTGATCCAGTGGGCCCATCTTCTTGACCTGGCGCAGCTGATCCAGAAAATCCTCCAGTGTGAACTCTTGGTTACGAAGCTTCTTCTCTAGTTCCTTGGCTTTCTCCAGATCCACGCTCTCCTGGGCCTTTTCGATCAGGGAGAGCACATCGCCCATACCTAGGATCCGCGACGCCATACGATCGGGGTAGAAGGGCTCAAGGGCGTCCATCTTCTCACCAACGGCGGCAAATTTGATCGGTTTACCGGTGACGGCCTTGACAGAGAGGGCTGCACCGCCGCGAGTATCACCATCTAACTTAGTTAGGATGACCCCATCCACACCGACCTGCTCGTTAAAGGACTGAGAGACATTCACGGCATCCTGACCGGTCATGGAGTCGACCACCAACAGGATCTCATGGGGACGGACCT
>CAZINL010000199.1:0-5339 GCA_964540595.1 uncultured Clostridia bacterium | reverse complement strand
ACTGTCGCCACCTGCGAGTAGCAACAAGATGCCTACTACCAGTCCACCGGCGGTGGCCGATCCGACCTTCAGAACAAGCCCCCATTGTATCCCCTGTTTCCAACTGGTGCGGAAATCCTGGATCGTCAGCCCGAAGTAACTGGCACTCGGCCAGCGGCGGTAACGGGTATGGGTGAGATACACCAAGGCGATGCTGAGCAGATGTATCAAGGTCGACTCAAGTGGGCCTGATGCCACGCTAAGGAGTTTCCGCACCGGAGGCAGTAGAATAATGATCAGCAACGAGTAGAGCAGATACAGCCCGACCAGCTTGCCGATGTCTTTGAGCTTCCAGCTCACCTCGCGCTGATCGTCAGGCGGAGCGGAGAGTAGGCGACGCGTGGCCGCTAAGGGTGCAAAGGCCATGGAGATCCCCCTTCCAGGAATATCGGTTTGGCGGGCTCCTTCCCTACCTTATTCCAGTTCTGGTTTGGATATCCTCCTTTGAGATACCCATAGGTCAACGGCTGTGTTGTGGAAGGTCCTTACCATCGTTGGCTGGTCACAATACAACAAAATGCCGCACCATGCTGCTTTGGCACGGTGCGGCCTTTTCTCTGGATCACAGAACTTATCTGCCCTATTGCTGCAGAGTGCGCTTGAGAAACTGGCGGGTGCGCTCGTGAAATGGCTGGTTGAAGATGCGCTCGGGCGGGCCCTCTTCCACGATCACGCCGCCATCCATAAACACCACCCGGTCGGCCACATCGCGAGCAAACCCCATCTCGTGAGTTACCACCAGCATGGTCAAGCCGCTCTCGGCCAATTGCTGCATCACCTTTAGCACCTCACCCACCATCTCCGGGTCGAGGGCAGAGGTCGGTTCATCGAATAGCAACACATCTGGTTCCATGGCCAGCGCCCGAGCGATGGCCACACGCTGTTTTTGACCACCGGACAGTTGCTTTGGCCGAGCGTTGATATACTGCTCCATGCCAACCACTTGCAGATACTGCTTAGCTACCCGTTCGGCCTCAGCTCTGGTTCGCTTCAGTACCTTCACCTGTCCCACGATGCAGTTCTCCAGCGCATTCAGGTTATTAAACAGGTTGAACTGCTGAAAGACCATGCCCAGCTTCGCCCGGGTGGCGTAGACAGCCTGTTGGTCGGCAAGGATGTTGCGCCCACGGTAAAGGACCTGCCCGCCGCTCGGTCGCTCCAGTAGGTTGATGCAGCGCAGTAGGGTGGACTTGCCGGAGCCCGATGAGCCGATGATGCAAACAACCTCCCCCTGGCTGACCGCAAAGTCGATGTCCCGTAGCACCTCATGGCTGCCGAACGACTTGCGCAGATGCTGAATCTCGATCACCTTTTCCATGGCGTTCATCTACTTTCTCCATAGTTAGGACGTTCCCGGCGCTTGCGCAGCTGGTCTTCCGGTGTTACCACCTGCATCTGGTTGGCGTAAAGGATGTAATGCTCTGGACCATCCAGCCGCCGTTCACAATATCGTAGGATGCGGGTGATGGTGAAGGTCATGACGAAGTATATCACTGAGGCGACAAAGAAGGTCTCAAAGAACTTGAAGTTGCTGCCAGCCACTGATCGAGCCTGAAAATACAACTCACTCACCGAGATCACGTTCAGCACCGACGTATCCTTGATGTTGATCACATACTCGTTGCCAGTAGCCGGTAGGATATTGCGCACCACTTGCGGCAGTATGATGCTGAACATGGCTTGAAAATGGTTCATGCCGATGGCCTGCGCCGCCTCAAACTGCCCCTGATCAATGGAGATGATGCCACCGCGAACGATTTCGGACATGTAGGCACCAGTGTTGATGGAGACGATTAGAAGAGCGGCCTGCAGGCGATCCATGTCGAGGCCAAAGGCTAGCGCTGAGCCATAGTAGATGACCATGGCCTGAACGATCATGGGTGTCCCCCGGAAGATCTCGATATACGCCGCCAGAACGAAATGGAGCGCTCGGAGCAGGTACCGGCGACCACCCCGTTCCGGCAAGGGAACGGTACGGATCACCCCCACCAGCAGACCGATGCCAAGACCAACGATAGTGCCGATGGTGGCAATGAGCAGCGTCGTTGCCGCTCCCCTAAGAAACATCGGCCAATATTGGATAGCAATCTCAGCGACCAAGTGAAAGCTCATGCCGTTCCTCCTCTGATTGGGTCAACGAATCGTTACGCGAATGCTCGCGCACAGCGAGACCACTACCTAGACATCGGCTGATTGCGGATGGCGGTGTCCATCAGTTCAGCCCGGGTTTGTTGTGAGATACCGGCCAACACCTGATTGATCTGGGTGCGGAGCGCGCTGCCCTTAGCTAGGCCGACGGCAATGGCCACGTCTTCGGGCGAGGCCGTAAACCCATCGGTAAACTCGACCATCTTGAGGGCCGGGTTGGCGGTCTCAGCGCTGATGCCCTCTGGGCGCTCGGAGACATAGCCATCGATGATCCCTGCTTGCAACGCAACCCGCATGGCCGCAAACTCGTCCATGGCTGGCTGCTTATTCACGCCCTTGATCTGCGGGATGACCTCGTAATGGAAGGTGTTGAGCTGCGCCGTAATCTTAGCCCCGGCAAAGTCTGCAATGGTCTTGGCGTTCTCATACGCTCCGCCGCGACGCACCACCATCACCAACTGCGACTCATAATAATTGTTGCTGAAGTCAATGGATTTGCTGCGTTCCGCGGTTGGTGACATGCCGGCTATGATCAGGTCAATCTTACCCGATACGACGGCCGGCACCAGACCAGTCCACTCAGTCTTGACGATCACCAGTCGCTTGCCAAGCGCCGTGGCGATGCGCTTGGCGATCTCCACGTCGTATCCGCCGGCATACTCGGTTGTGCCATCGATTGGCACGGCACCATTCTTGGCATCCATCTGCGTCCAATTGAACGGAGCGTACGACGCTTCCATGCCAACCCGCAACACATCGTCATCACGCTTGCTACACCCACTTAGCAGCATTGTCGCTGCCAGAAGGGCTACCAACATATGCAAAAATGCTCTGTTTCTCATCATTTTCCTCCAATTATCAGAATTTAGGCAAACAAAAAGTGACTCGAGGCAAGCTCGAGTCACGACAATGACTCAATCCCCCCAAACTCTCCCCGAATGAGATAGCGCAACTCAATGAGCTGGGAAGGCCCATTGAGACAGTCCTGCAGCTCTTAACCGCAGACCCAGCCAACAATGCCGAGCGCATTGAAGACTTCGGCGACATTTCCTACTCCCACGCATCATCGCTGCTCTCGCTCAGCATGGGACCGTTAAACATCGCGCCTCTACCTCACCGCGAAAAAGTTGGTGAGGCAATTATTGAATTGGTCTAAGTCTACAGGACCTGTGTTTATCCTGTCAACGAGAAATTACGTAAAAAACGCCACCATTATCCAGAGCAAGTACAGAGAGCCCCACATGCTGCAGGCTAAGCATCAATTCCCGGAAGACGCGCGCCTGCCGGGAATTCTCGCTGATGCCTGATGTCTTCGGACTGGTTCGCCAGAGGCGAGCCTATTCAATCTTAATCCCGTAGTACGGCATGTTGCTCCAGCCGTTCCAGGAGACCTTGAAGTTCTTGACCTTCGGGGTGACGACGAAGAGGTGGTCGAGGTGGAAGAGCGGGACAAAGGCGGCATCGTCGTAGACAACGATCTGCTCGATCTGCTGATAGAGTTTGTAGCGCTCGTTCATGTCGGTGATCTCGCGACATTTGGCTAAGAGCTCTGCGACTTTGGGATTGTTCTCGTTGAACGAACGAGCCTTGGAGTTGGCAGGAGCAAAGAAGGTGTAAAGGAAGTTGTCTGGGTCGTTGAAGTCGGCCGACCAGTTGCTATGATACATGGCCATCTTATTGCTCTCTTTCCGCGTAGCAGTCCAGGCAGCGGAGTCGACCTGCTTGATATTGATCTTGATCCCGATCTCGCCGAGCATGGCCTGCACGGCCTCGTTGATCTTCAACGTCGCCGGGCTGTCGACGGTCTGCCAGATATCGATGGTTGGGTTGGTTACGCCAGAGTCCTTGACCAGCTGTTTGGCCTTCTCCGGATCATACTTGAAGCCGGGGAGATTGGGGTTGTAGCCAGCCAAACCGGGGGCGAGCACGCCCTTGGCGGGAACGCCGGTGTTGTCATAGAGGGTCTTTAAGAGCAACTCGCGGTTGATCCCGTACTGGATGGCTTGACGGATCTTGAGGTTATCGAGCGGAGCTACGGCTTGGTTAAGGGCATAGTAGTAGGTGCCCACGCGCGGACCGGAGACGATCTGGTCTTTCCACTTGGCGCTGTTGCGGAAGTAGGAGATCTGGCTGCGGGCGTTGTCAAGGTCAAAGACGTCGAGCTTGCCAGCTTCAAACTCCATGCGCTGAGTCTCAGCATCGGCGATCACCTTGCAGACGACCTGATCGACTCCGGCTTTGCCGCGGAAGTAGTCCGGGAAGGCTTCGAAGACGATCTCGGAGTTGTACTCCCACTTCTTCAGTTTGAACGGACCAGTGCCGATCGGATTCTGGCCAAACTTGTCACCCGCGGCCTCGGTGGCCTTCTTGTTATAGATGGCGCAGCCCGGGGTGGCGAGACCCGGTAGGAAGGGCGCAAAGGCGCTGGACAGGGTGATCTCGACGGTGTACTTATCCACGACCTTCAGGCCCTTGGTAGTCTCGGCCTTGCCGTCCATGCGTTCCTTGGCGCCAGCGATCATGTCGAGGAAGTCGGTATTGAGGGCCTTAGTCTTGGGGTTTAGCATCCGGTCGAAGGTGTAGACCACGTCATCGGCGGTCAGCTCTTCACCATTGTGAAACTTGACCCCTTTGCGCAAGGTAAACTTGTAGGTCTTGCCGTCCGGGGTAACATCCCATTTCTCGGCCAAGCCTGCTACCAGCTTGGACTCGCCAGGCTTAACCGTCTCGACTTCAACAAGGCGGTCAAACAGATTGAGCGGCATGAGGTACTCTTCGGTAGTCATCTGTCCATCGGCGGTACCAGGGTCGCCGGTAATGGGGATGGTGAGCGTCTTGAGCGCGGGAGCGGCTGGCTTGTCGCCCGGCTTGGGAGCTGTGGTCGTGTTGCAACCCGAGAACAAGAGCGTTACAACCAGCAACAAGAGGATACTGAGACTAATCCGTCTACGCATCGTTTTCCTCCTTTTGTGTTCTTCTGGGTAACAGATTCTGCAGACGAGCTCCGGGGAAGCTGCCCCCATCCATCGTCGAACGGGTCTCACGCGACATTGCGCTGCGCCTCCACCTCCCTGTCTGCATTCAGCGAACAGGCCTACTAATACTTACCTGATCAACAGACCAAGTATGCCTAGAAACACTTTCAAGTAGTA
>CAZINL010000198.1:0-5366 GCA_964540595.1 uncultured Clostridia bacterium | reverse complement strand
CAGCCGCACCGCCTGCTCAAAATCGCCCAAGTTAATCATCGAGACCGGTGAATGAATATAGCGGGTCGGAACGGAGATAACGACCGTGGGGATCCCTTCCCGGGTCAGTGAGATGCGTCCTGCATCGCTGCCACCGGTCACTGTTCGCTTATACTGGGTCTTAATCCCATGCTTATCAGCCACCGCCAGCACTCGCTGGAGCAGCTTCTTGTTGCTCACCAGCGATGCATCCATGAAGGTCAGAGCCGGCCCCTGTCCAAGGGTGGTGGAATAGCCGTGTTCCTCAGTACCCGAGACATCGCTGGCCGTCGTACCTTCCAGTACGATAGCGAGATCAGGGTTGATCGCATAGGCAGCGACACCCGCTCCACGGAGCCCGACCTCTTCCTGTACAGTGAAGGTACCAAAGACGGGCATGCTGTAACGCTCTTTGAGCGCCTCGATCAAGACACCGCAGCCAGCGCGGTCATCAAAGGCCTTGGCCTTAGCCATGCCGGTACCCATCTCTTCATACTCAGTGGCGAAGACCACGTAGTCACCTAGCTTGACGTACTTCTCTGCCTCTTCTTTGCTCTTAGCCCCGATATCGATATAGAGCTGGTCATATCCCAGAGCCTGTTCCCTCTCGGCGGGCTTTTGCAGGTGGATCGCTTTGGCGCCGATCACGCCAGGGATCTTGTCCTTGCCGACTCGCACCACCTTGGAGACCAATACGCGTGAGTCTACACCCCCGACGGCACGGAAGCGCAGGAGCCCAGTGCGGTCGATCGCCATGATCATAAAGCCTACTTCATCCATATGGGCGGCGAGCATCACTTTGGGCCCGGTGGCGTTGCGGTTCTGAACCGCGATCAGGTTGCCAAGAAGGTCACCCTGCCAATCGCTGATATGCTCCGTCAAGAGCTCCTTGATCAGCGAACGGATCTCCTGCTCATTGCCTCCCACTCCGGCAGCCTCGGTCAATCGCTTCAGCAACATACTAACCCTCCCACGAACTCAGAGTCGATGCTGGCGATGAAGTGTGCCAGGAGTCGGCCAGCCTTCTTTACGTCCCCGAGAGATAGGGTTTCCACGGAAGTGTGCATGTAACGCAACGGGATCGACAGCAGGCCCGTGGCAATACCAGCCTGGGTGATCTGTATCGCCCATGCATCAGTCCCTGTTCCGCCCGGGCTGGGGTCGCTCTGGAACCCTATGCCGTACTCCTGAGCAACCTTGCACAGCCGTTCGTAGACTTTGGGATGAATATTCGGCCCCAAGGCGATGGTAGGCCCTTTGCCCACTGGCGCTGTATCCATCTCGGATACCCCAGGCATGTCGCCATGGCAGACGTCGATGGCGATCCCGATCTCGGGAAGAATGCCGTAGGTCGACGTAGTGGCTCCCCGCATGCCGACCTCTTCCTGAACGGTGGCTACACCGTAGACATCAGCAGTGTGCTTCAGTTTCTTCAACTCCAAGAAGCACTCATAGATCACGGCCACACCAGCGCGATCGTCCATGGCCTTGCCGGCTAGCCAGTCCCCCTTGAGCTCCGCCATGCGGCGGCGGATAGTGATCAGATCGCCCACTTCGACCAGTTCCCTGGCTTCTTTGGCCGGCATCCCGATGTCGATAACCATATCCTCACGTTTGACAGCTTTATCACGGTCGCTGGGTCTCTGCAGGTGCGGCGGCTTGGCACCGATGATGCCGATCAGGTCACGGCGCCCGTGAACAACTACCTCTTGAGATAACAGAGTGCGTTGGTCGACGCCACCGACCGTGGTGAACTTGATGAATCCTTGGTCATCAATCTTCTGAACCATCAGGCCGATCTCGTCCATATGACCAGCTAACATGATCTTGGGATGTGTTCCAGTCCCTTCTCCGTTCAACTTGGCGATGACATTGCCAAGTTTGTCAGTCCGGATCTCGTCGGCTATGGGGCGAAAGACATCGGTGATCAGTTCACCGACCGTCATCTCATAGCCAGATACTCCCGTGGACTCAACCATCCGGCGTAAAAACTCCTTGGTCTCCAATGCGATCCCCCTTCCCTTAACACGGCAGACCTGTGGTAGACACCAGACACCAGTAGCTCGGAGAGAGCCGAGAGTGTCTGAGTAGGGTTTGGCACCACAGATAAGATATGGCCTGCCGACATATAGAGTTTACTTCGCTCTGCATCCAGTATTCTCCTTGTCCAGGATGACTGAATTTGCCGACATGCACCGTCCTGTTTGCCCTTTCATAGAATGGTGTAAGGCGTGCATGCTTCGATATCCTCGATGAGGAAGCCTCCGAGAGGAGTGGAGATATGACCACACGAGGCGAAAGATCCATCTGCTTCGCAACAGCCTTTACCTCACGGGGCTACGTGACGATGCTGGCTTTAGGTCAGCGGTGTAGAGCTGGACAGTCCATCGTACTGAGAGGCGGCTCCCAGGCCGCACGTTCCAGGATTATCTCTCAGACAGCGGAGGCGCTGCTGGAGCGTGGCTTCTCGCTGGAAGTCTATCGGAACTGGCTTGATCCAAACATCACTTCTGGCTTTAGCTTGTTGTCGCCGGCGTTGATGGTCTTTGATGAAGAGCTGGAAGACCCGGTAGGCGGAAATGGCGTGATGCCGAACAAGGTGATCGACATCAGTTCCTTCTGGGACTATGGTCAGCTACAGTCGCAAAAGAAGGCACTATGTACGCTCACTTGGCAGACCACGCGACGGAAGCAGACGATCTCCTCATATCTTAAGGAGCTCGGGATCATCCTTCAGGAGAAGAAGAGCTATGTCTCTGATAGTATGGATTTTGTGACTGTCAACCGGATCACCCAACAGGTCATCTCCGAGATCTTTGCACGGCAGGCTAGCCAGACGGAGGATGCCCAGTTACCCCAACTCTTTGTCTCTGCCATTACCGCCTATGGTTTTGAGCATTCCGTGAACGCGCTGGTCTCGGGATACAAACATTTCTATCTGTTGCGCGGTGATCCGGGTAGTGGTCGCTCCACCATCCTTGCCAGGGTCGCTGAACATGCAGCCATGAACGGTCTATCCACACGATCGTTCTATGGCCCTCTTGAACCTGATCGTTTGGAGTTGTTGCTGATTCCAGGCTTGCGGACCGCCTTGGTTGGTGGCATGGTCGTCGATAGTTTTCATCCCAGCGATCATCGCTCCCTGACATCCCTAAAGGTTCTGGAGCTCAACGATGCGCTGAGGAAAAAAAGACTGGGGCTATTTCGGGCGGAGTGGCTGCAAGCACAGCAACGCTTTGATGAACTGGTCGAGTTGACGGTCAAGCAGCTGACTTACTGCAAGCAGAATAACGAGACTGTCGCGGCCATTTACCAGGAGTTTGCGGATCAGCCTCAGCTAGACTTAGCGACCAAGAAGCTCATTGACTACGTGCTCGACTACATTGACACGAGGGTTAAGGCAGCACCACCAAACGCATAGACCGCGAGCCGACAGACCGCAGCCTCTTAGGGGGCTGCGGTTTTCTCATCACTATGAGCTCATAGCCGTGCCAGCCGCGGAACGTATTGCGCATAGACTGAACGACTAGGTTTGCGGCAGGTGGTACTTATCACCCTATCGAGCACAACCGAGACCTAGTCGCGTCACAACAGCCGTCACTGCGCAATAGCGTGTATTGAAAGAAAGGAGGTGAGCGGATATGGCAGGTATCTATGGGTCTGGCTACGGCTATGGGTTTGATGGCTACGGTGGGAACTTTGGGTTCCTCAACAGTCTTAGCCCAGGCATCCCATTGGTGCTCCAATACGACTTTCAGCCTCCGGCGTTTGGCACGTTCCAAGGCTTCCAAGACGGCCTAGTTCTGATCAGCAACTACAATGGGTTTCCAGGTGTAGTCCGCATTCCTATCGGGCTAGTCAATGCCATCAGCCCATGGGGCGGCGGCCTAGGCGGGTTCGGCTCTTTGTACTAATGAGTCCCAGATACTGTGGTGCGTCTCAACAAAGACAGCAGGCTCCAAGCGAGCCTGCTGTCTTTTCCTAAGCTTCATAGATGGTGAAAGTCATACCGTCCTTACCCCTGGCAAGGCCAAACAAGAGACCTCGGTCCTTGACTGTGCGATTGAGCAGATCAACGATACGGTAGAGTTCTTCAAACTCGCCGATCGAGATGCTGGCCAGCGTAGTGAGTTTGTCCGGGTGTCCAAGCTTGGTATCCATGTTCATGCCTCCATACAAGTCTACGATCTTCAGTCTACCGGTGGCGAAGCTGCCACTCCTTCAGGGTAGCAATCATTCCCCGATCGGTCAAATCAAAATGGATGGGCGTCACGGCGATGTAGCCTAGGTCTACCGCATTGACATCCGTATCGGCATCATTCGGGCGGTCAAGAAGCTCTCCCGATAGCCAGAAGTACCGCCTGCCCCGCGGGTCTTGACGTTGTTCGAAGAAATTGCGGTAACGTCGTTCCCCGAGTCGTGTTATTCTCACTCCTACTATCTCCTCGCTGGGAAGCGCAGGGACATTCACATTAAGCACCACGTCCGGCGGCAGCCCCCGCGTTAGTGCCTCAAGTGCGAGATCATGAGTGAACTTGGCTGCTGCGCCGTAATCGAGGTTGTCCCATCCCGCTAACGAAACAGCGATGGCCGGTATGCCTAAGATAAGACCCTCTAGGGCAGCAGATACAGTTCCAGAATAGAGTACATCAGTGCCCAGATTGGAACCGCGGTTAATCCCAGAGATGACCAGATCAGGACGCTGCGGCATAATGCATTCCGCGCCCAATTTGACACAATCGGCGGGGGTGCCATCGACCGATAGTGCTTTGTGGCACAACTCTGGCAGCTCGACCTCGTCAGCTCGCAGTGGATGATGCATGGTAATAGCGTGACCGGTGGCACTTCGTTCCCTATCCGGGGCGATCATCCAGACCTCACAACGCTCTTCATGGAAAGCTCTGGCCAAAGCGCGAATGCCCGGTGCCCAAATGCCATCGTCGTTGGTAATCAGAACCTTCATGGCAACAACTCCTAGCTTTGAGTAATGAGTGAGGTTAGCGACTTGTGAGGATCTTCTTTCTGCCATCATGCCCATATGTCCTGCCGTGCGACACTCTTTTCCTGCTATAGTAGCGGCCGCTCCACTCCAGACTAATCGTAGGAGGTGGATGTAGATGAAAAACAGATCATGGCTGATCACCCTCGTCATGCTCATGGTTGTAACCGTGGCCATGAGTGGCTGCGCAGTCTATCGGAGGCCGGTACCGAATACCCCGGTCAACCCACAGCCGGCTCCGAGTACGCCCAATCCCGCTGTTCCGATGCCAACACCTGCGCCAAACCCCAGCCTTACCCCTGGCGCCAACGATCGTTCAACCGCAGAACGGATTCAGCGTAAAGTCAAT
>CAZINL010000197.1:3051-5378 GCA_964540595.1 uncultured Clostridia bacterium | reverse complement strand
GTCTGCCTTTTCCCTGACCTTGGATCTATTGGCGAGCTTTGGGACGGTCCTTGAACAACAGTGTGATCGACCACAGTCCTGCCAGCCCGACGAGCGAGTAGACGATACGGCTGAGCATTGATGCCTGACCGCCGAACAATGATGCGACTAGGTCGAACCGTAGCAGACCGATGAGGCCCCAGTTTAGGGCTCCGATGATAACCAACAAGAGAGCTAGTTGATCCATGGCTTCGCCTCCTTCTAGGAATATTCATAACCAGATACAGTCAGGTTTATCCATGAATGATATCTCTTTCCCAGTGGGTTTTGCTGTGGTGGACTAATTCCTGGGGGGTGAGAGAAACGGCTAATGGGAGAGGAACTGAATGGGTGAATGAGCTCTTTGAGGGGCAGTCCTTTAACCATGAGGAGTTTCAGCGCCTAATGATGCGGCAGTGTAGATTCATCCACTGTACCTTTGTCGATACCGATCTGTCGGAGCTGACCACAGTCAACTGCCGGTTTATCGACTGCGTTTTTACCGGAAGCCGTTTGGGGGCGTCGCATCATCAGGGGACCGACTTCTCCAACAGCAGCTTTACCTTTGCTCAATTGGTCGGCTCAACCTTTGAGGACTGCAAGCTGGTCGGTGTGGACCTTTCGCTAGCTAATCTTGGTGCCGTGGTCATGCGCAACTGTGACGCAAGTCTGGCTAGTCTGGCCAAGCAAAGATTGGCCCATGCCGATCTGCGGTGTACCCGTCTCGTTGATGCGGATCTCGAAGGCGTGGACCTGAGTGGGGCAGATCTCCGCGACGCGGACCTCTCAAGTGTGAATTTCAGTCAACTCAACCTTTCGCGGGCTGATCTCAGAGGGGCGACGATTACGGGGCTTGATCCCTGCCGCACCCGGCTCAAAGGGGCGAAGATGAGCATTGAACAACTATTTTATATCGCTGCAGTGCTTGGGATCGAGGTTCTATAGAGAAGTTCTATAGAGGGGTACTATAAAGGAGCTGCGTACCTAGTGCGCCAGCTGAATGAGAGGAGAGATGCGATATGAAACTCACCACACCCTACCAACATGGCCGAATCCGGCTCTCCAACCGCATTGTACTCCCACCGATGGTGGTCTGGGCGGCCGAGGAGGACGGAAGGGTCAGCGACTACGTGCTCAGCCATTACGATTCTTTCCGCAGCCTGGGCTATGCCATTGTGGAGGCCACTGCGGTCTCGCCTGAGGGACGCCTCAGTCAGCGTCAGATCGGCGCCTTCGATGACGCCCATCTGCCAGGTCTGCGCCGTCTGGCGGATCTCCTACATCAGCGTGCAGACTTAGTGGGCATTCAGCTTCATCACGCGGGACGAAACACTACGATGCATAACACGTTTGGTCTCCCCCTCGTGGCCCCCTCGGCGATCAGCTCAGGAAAAGGAGAACTGCCACGAGAGCTTACCCTATGCGAGATCGCTCGCATCCAGGACGATTTTGTCAGCGCAGCCCAGCGAGCAGCTGAGGCTGGGTTCGGCGCTATTGAGCTCCACGGAGCACACAGCTACCTCATCAGCCAGTTCCTCTCACCCTTGGCTAATCAGCGGTCTGATCTGTATGGTGGGTCGCTGGAGAACCGTGCCCGTTTTGGCCTGGAGATCGTGCGCAAAGTGCGCGCTGCTGTAGGCGATCGTTGCATCATCACCATGCGACTGGGTCTTGCGGACGGGTCTGAGGGCGGATTGACCATTGACGAAGGGCAACAAGTGGCACGCTGGCTGGTTGAGGCGGGGGTGGAGATGCTGCATATCTCCTCCGGAGTTGGTGCTCCACCTGCCAGCGCACGCCCTGCAGGTAGCCCGTGGACCGAGCGGCTGCATCTTGCCCGCCTGGCCAGGGAGGCGGTCAACGTACCGATTATCGGTGTAGGCGGCCTCATTACGCCTGAGCAGGCGGAACAAGCCTTGCAGGATGGAATGGCGGACCTGGTTGCCATCGGCAAAGGCCTGCTGGCGGATCCGCTATGGGCCGCTAAGGTCGCAGGTGGCAGCTCAGGTGCGATCTATCGGTGTTTGCAGTGCAAGACCTGCGGGCACTACCGCCACCCCTTCTCCTGTCCCGCGCGGACGCTACAAGCGAGGGCGGGAACAGCCAGCCTGTAACGCTACGCGGACCGAGGCAGGGATTTGGCACTGGCAGGGCACTATGGTAAAATGATGCGTGTTGCAGGTAGCGCATCCCTTCTAGTAAAGGGCGCACTGCATTCTGCCTTAGCACACGGTTCGTGCAGGCCGCATCCGAACTTCTATTGGACTGCGGGCTTTCAAGATCAAGGAGGTTAACCATGGCTAGTGACT
>CAZINL010000197.1:0-3041 GCA_964540595.1 uncultured Clostridia bacterium | reverse complement strand
ATGTCGTTTCCGAGGTAAACATGCAGGAAGTAGATAACGCGGTCAACCAGACCCGTAAGGAGATCAGCCAGCGCTATGACTTCAAGGGCAGCAAGGCTGAGATCACTCTCGAAAACGAAGAGATCAAGGTGTTGGCGGATAACGACTTCCAACTCAAGAGTCTGGTCGATGTCCTGCAGTCCAAGGCTTTTAAGCGCGGCATCGCTCTTCGTGCCTTCGACTATGGCAAAGTCGAACCGGCCAGTGGCGGCCTAGTTCGCCAGACGATCAAGATCCAGAGAGGTATCTCCACGGAGAAGGGGAAAGAGGTTGTTGGTGCGATCAAGGAGCTAAAACTCAAGGTCCAGGCTCAGATCATGGACGACCAAGTCAGGGTATCCGGGAAGAACAAAGACGATCTTCAGACTGCTATTCAGGCTCTGAAGGGCCGAGATTTCGGGATTGAGCTCCAGTTCACAAATTTTAGGTCATAGATCAGGCCCTAACTCACGGATGGATCACCGTTCTAACATCCGCCGAGAGGGATTACGCTCCTAGCCCGCGAAAGAAGAGACAAGATCTAGGCAGCCCCGGTCTGTGATCTGAATGGTTCCTTTGACTGTGGGCTCCATGCGAAAGGATGGATACGATGACACGCGATGAGCTGCTTCACGAAGGGGTATTAGCCAAGCTGCTTCGTTATGTTCAAGTCTCTACGCAGTCCGCTGAGGGGGCTACGGTCACACCCAGCACCCCGGGACAGCTGGTCTTGGCTGAGATGCTAAAGGATGAACTCCTGACCCTGGGACTGTCTGATGCCAAGGTCGACCAATATGGCTTTGTAACCGCCACTCTGCTCGCCAACAATGGTCGCGATCATAGTCCTGCGGTCGGCTTTTTGGCCCATATGGACACGGTGCCCGGCGTACCAGGTGATGGGGTAAAGCCACTCGTGCACCGTCAATATGCGGGAGAGCCAATCCACTTGCCAAGTGGTGCCGTCCTTGATCCCAAAGAACTGGTGGCTCTCAAGCAATGCATCGGGCATGATATCGTCACGTCCGATGGCAATACACTCCTTGGGGCAGATAATAAAGCTGGGATTGCCGAGATCATGGAGGCGGTTTGCCGCTTGCTGACAAGTCCAGACCGTCAGCACGGTCCAGTCAAGGTGGCGTTTACCCCGGACGAAGAGGTCGGCAGCGGGATTGACAAGTTTGATGTCGCCGCCTTTGCCGCTGACGCTGCCTATACCCTAGACGGCAGTGTCTTGGGCGAGCTTGAGGACGAGTGCTTCAATGCCGCCAACTATCAGATCACTATCACCGGCAAGAGCTCCCATACGGGTACAGCCCGTGGGAATATGATCAACGCCGTGCATCTGGTCTCGCAACTGTGCGCCGATATCCCGTCCGTCATGCGTCCTGAGACGACCGATGGCAAGTTGGGCTTTATTCACCCCAATGGCGTTAGCGGTAATTTCGAGCAGGTGAAGCTCGGCGTCTTGGTACGCGATTTTGACGCCCAGGGATTTGCCCATAAGAAACAGCTCTTAGGCAGTCTGGTCAAGAGTATTGAAGACCGCTACCCCGGTGCGAAGGCTGAGCTGGTGGAGACAGGCGGCTATCGCAACATGAAGGAGATCCTCGATCAAACCCCACAGGTGGTCGAGCTGGCCAAGCAGGCGATGGAGATGGCCCAGGTCAAGCCTGTCATGCACTCCATCCGCGGCGGTACCGATGGTGCGCGGTTGACCTTCCGTGGGTTGCCCACGCCCAACCTCTTTACTGGCGGCTCCAATTATCACTCTCGCACCGAGTGGGCGTCTGTCCAATGGATGGAGAAGGCAGTGGATGTGGTGTTGAACCTTGTGGACCTGTGGGCCAACCAGTAGCAGCGTCTTGCGTAACTCGCTCCTGATTAGGGCACAAGAAAACAGGCAGCCTATGGCTGCCTGTTTTCTTGTGCCTCATCCCAGGCCTTCTCGATCACTTCGCGGGTAATCGGCCCAACGATGCCATCCGCGATCAGTCCCTTTGCCTGTTGGAAGGTGGTTACCGCCTGCTGCGTAATAGCTCCATAGTAGCCGGTCGGCTGAGTATTGAAGAACCCCAGCACCTGTAGCCGCTGCTGCAGCTCCCAAACCTCAGCCCCGCTGGAACCTACCTGCAACAGACTCTGCGATGGCTGATCGCTCCTAGGCAGGATCTTAACTTGCGTGCCCAAAGGCACGATGTCATATAGTTCGATGGCTTGCTCGTTGACCATGCGGATACAGCCATGACTAGCGGCGGTCCCGATCGAACTTGGGTTGTCAGTACCGTGGATACCATAGCCACCAAAGGGGATGCTCAAGCGCATCCAGCGTGGGCCAAAGGGGCCGCCTGGATTCAGCGTCTTCTGTATGAGGTACCAGTCACCAGCTGGGGTGGGGGTGGCTGGTTTTCCCACCGCACAACGGTAGCGATTTTGGACTTCGCCTTGTCGCGTCAACGTGATCGTGAACGAGTCTTGATCGATAGTCAGGGCGTACTCCGTAGGCGGGGGAGTGGTTCCGGGCTCTACGGTGCGCAGTGCTAGCCAGGTGTTCCTCCCTATGATGCCGTCAGCAGTTAGGGCTTGAGAGATCTGAAAGGCGACCACAGCATCAGAGACACCGCGATCAAACGTATCTACAGATTCGCCGCGGTAGTAGCCCAGGTCCTTAAGACGATTGATTGCCTCGCGGACATCCGGACCGGTCATATTGGGAACCATCAGGCGCAGGAAACGGGAACTGTCGACCATCTGCACATCCCTCCCTTCACTACTCTATGACGCCTTGGCTGGAGATGTGTGCGGAGTTTTGTCAATAACAGTGCAGACGATTGTGCTACTAACAGCAACTTGTTCCGTGAATTTACCCACTATTTCACACCCCATATATCAAACCCGTTACCACTGCAAAAAATAATAGTGTAATATTTCACGAATTCGATTGCCAAGATATCCATATTCGAATATAATAGAGACGGGTGATAATCATGGCATACGACTTCGTGACGGATTTAACCACTAGTTCG
>CAZINL010000196.1:0-5388 GCA_964540595.1 uncultured Clostridia bacterium | reverse complement strand
TCGACTTGGGGTTCGATCCTCAACGAAGGGCGCGCGTTTCTGCGCCATGCCCCGCATATCAGCATGTGGCCTGGCGTCGCCATCATGATCACGGTGCTGGCCTTCAACATGATGGGTGATGGTCTGCGCGATGCTCTAGATCCAAAGATGAAGGTCTAAACGCCAGCCCAAAGGCCAAAGCCAGAGCATGAAGCACAAAGGTCTTATCTCAAACCGCCGCAAGTCGCGGCGGTTTTTCACGTCCTTGGAGGAAAGCGATGGGGAGCTGTGGAATCGCTAATAGGATGATTGTGGTCTGCCCTAGTTTGCCATTGATACGCCTTTGAACGGTAGACTCAACGTCTGACCCTACGGAAGGAGCTGTTCCATGAGTAGTGGCGATATGCTGGTCAAGTTATATGACCTTCCTGAGACGGTCCCAGGACTTGAGCGGCTAAATCAGATCGGTATCCAGATCAAGCGTGCCATGCCTCACAACAAGCATCGCGTCCTAAGCTATGTCGAAGACGTCTTCGGCAAGGCCTGGGCGAGCGAGTGCGATGGCTGCTTCGCCAGACAACCAGTCTCGTGTTTCATCGCCCTCGATGGTGACACGATCGTCGGCTTTGCCTGCTACGAGACCACCGCCCTCGACTTCTTCGGACCTACCGGGGTCTCTGAGGCCTACCGTGGCAAGGGGATCGGCAAGGCGCTGTTTCTGAAGTGTCTACTCGCCATGCGCGAGATGGGTTACGGCTACGCCATCATCGGTGGTGTCGATGATGCGGAAGGCTTTTACGTCAAGACGGTCAACGCCATCCCCATCCCAGACTCCTTCCCGGGTGTCTACGCCAACGCCATCGGTATTGAAAAGTCCATCGCCCGAAGGGCTGCGGCTGAGGCCGCTCGGGAACAAGGAACGACAAAGTAAGACGATAAATGAGACCACCCGACTACCGACTGTAGACGGGTGGTCTCATAATGTACTGGATGACAACTCACAGCCTCAGTTCCCTACCCTCGTGGCTGCCACAGGTGGCGAGCCATATCGATCGTTCCATCGCTGCGGAAGGTGACTCCTTCTGCCTCTAGCAACCGGTGCTGCAGATCCTGCCCGCCGAAGACGTGTTCAGGAGCCAACTGCCCAGTCCTCGCTACCACCCTGTGGCAAGGAAGCGAAGGATCAGCAGATGTATGCAGCGCCCAGGCAACGATCCGAGCCGCCCGTGGGCGGCCCACCATAGCCGCGATCTGGCCGTAGGTGGCGACCGAGCCCGCTGGTATCCTGCCCACTACCACACAGATATCCTTGAACAAACCACTCATGAGCACGGAACCCCCCGACACCCATACTCCGGTCGATCGTCAGGCAGTACGCCTAATCCTCGCTACTCTAGACCGATGTCCCTTCAGTGCTTGGGCCAACAGTATTCGGCAACTCCTCAATGACCCTTGAACAAACGCCATACATGGCAGAGTAGCCAACCAAGAGCGTTCCCAAAAGAAGAAAGCCACGACTCACAGAGCTGCGCGTGGCGATATAGCCGAACAGCAGCCCGACCAGCCCGGTCGCCACCCGGGAGACCAGCGACTGCACGGACTCAGCAGTTGCGCGAAACTCCGATGAAGCTCTGTGATGGAGATAACCCATCACCAGAGGCTCCACGAGCCCCGCACAGCCATAGGCAACTGCCATAAAGATCAGTCCGACCGGCGAATTAAAGAAACCCATTAGTATCAGACCTGCAGCAAAGCAGAGCACGATAATCGCAAAAACACTCCTATATCGAAAACGGTGCTTGATACGGTAGGCCAAGAGTCCTCCAAGGCTTGTCAGCAGGCAGTTTAACCCGCTTACCACGCCAAACAGGATCACCGGAAAGCCCATCCCATCCAAGTAGAGCTGCCAGAACTCATCGAGGTAGACGAGGCATGACCCGATGATCACCCCATAGAAGATCACGAATCTCAATGCAGGGTGGCCTTTGACGAACATCACTGCCTGCTCCGCGATGCCTCGCATGGTGGCGTACTCCGCCTGCTCTGCTGTTCGCACAGCGGGCTCCACCAGGGTCAGGGTTACGATAAACGCTACAACCATGGCAGCCACAGAAAACCAGTAATTGCTCGTCATGCCCAGTCTCACAGCTACGACACTGCCCAAGAGAGCCGCAATCATGTGGCCAGCATAATCGATGGAACGAATTCGGCCGACGACCTTCTCAAACTCGGCGTCCCGCCCCAGGATCTTCAGCGAGTCGTAGAGCAGCGCATTGCTAGTTCCGCTGGTCACGGCACCATGGATCGCCGCCGCCAGCGACGAAGCTGCAAAATGCCAGAACGACCTGGCATAGATGAGGATCAGGAACTCTAGGGTGGCGAAAAAGCCGCCGACCACCATCATCCACTTCCTGCTCCAACGATCGGCAAGCGCGCCTGTCGGGATCTCCAGCAGGGCAACGATCCCTCCGTAGAGGATCTCGATATAGACTACGTGCTGGACTGTCATTCCCCGTTCCTGCCAGAACAATCGTTCGATCACGTATGCTAGGATTAGTGAATGACAGAACCAATATAGAGCCATCTTCCATAAGTTGCTGCGCAACCTGGTCGGGTTGTTCGTCATCATCTTCCTCCTCCACTTATTCCATCCGGTATCGCTAGTCAACACTCCTGGAGGAGCTCGAGGATGACTTACCCAAGCTTAACAGGGGTCACGGGTCATGGTTCCACATCCTTTCCGTCGTGTAGCTTACTCGGGCAACCAGGCCCGATGCTAGTTTCCAGCTCATGACTGGGGATGAGGCAGCTCGACTACTGCCTGCGAAAACTCTGCTTCGGTATTACACCAGATGATGGTCCAGTAGCACGCATACCCGCTGCGCACTAGGGCCTCATGACGGTGGTTACCATCCCGGACTGAAAGTGCTCCGATATTGTAGCTAACGATCAGGGGGGGAGGTTCCCACCCCTGCTCGATGCTCTCGACCATGCGGCCTACATACTGGTCAAAACACATGGGATCAACCTGGTACTCCATATCTGACTCTGGTCCGCAGCACCTAGGTAGGCGGGTAAGATCCATCTTCATTGGACCGAGCCAGAAACGCTTCTGAAGCTTTAGTCCAGCTGCCATCTCCGGGTTCTTGCCAACGGTGAGCAGGAAATCATGGACCCAGTTACCGATCTCACCGCGCTCCCCCGCTGACCGTGCTCCCGCCAGTGTCAACTCTCCTCTGTCGACCATGATTTCCTCCCAGCATGGCATATATCTCCATCACGAGAATTATAGCCAATGGCTGGGTTGGTGTCTAGCAAGCCTTTGACAACCAATCAGGGAAGTGGACTCCAAAGATCATCCTGTCAGCCCAAAAGAGGATTCACCCGCTTCACCTCGAAAGCTCATGTTGAATCATGACGCATTAGAGGAGGTCAAACAAATGCTAGCAATCATCAATGGTCTCGTTCACACCATTACCAATGGCAAGATCGAGAACGGCACTGTGCTGGTCAAGGATGGTAAGATCCTGGCAGTGGGCAACAAGGACCTAGGCGTACCCGATGGCGCCAAGGTGATCGATGCCACTGGTAAGATGGTCACCCCCGGGTTGATCGATGCCCATACCCATCTCTCTGTCTGGGGTGAGCCGTTCCTCCCCGCCAACAGTGACTTCAACGAGATGACGGGTCCTGTTCAAGCGCAGATCCGCGCTATGGACGCCTTTAATCCCGAAGACCCAGCCATTCCCTTGGTCCGTGAAGCCGGTGTCACCACCGTCTGGACCGGTCCCGGTAGCGGCAATATCATCGGCGGTACCGGCTTCGCCTGTAAGCTTCTTGGCAGAACCATCGATGAGATGATGATTCCCGGCACCGAGTCGATGAAAATGGCCCTAGGTGAAAACCCCAAGCGCAACTACGGCAACCGTCAACAAGCGCCTAGCACCCGCATGGGCAACGCTGGGGTACTACGCAATGCCCTTGTCTCCGCACAGAATTACATGCAGAACCTTGAGAAAGCCGAGAAGGACGGCAAGCCGTTTGACCGCAACCTAACCTGGGAAGCGCTTGGCAGGGTCCTGCGCCGCGAGATGACCGCCCGCATCCACGCTCATCGGGCCGATGATATTCTCACCGCTGTGCGCATTGCCGAGGAGTTCGACCTCGACTTTACCGTTGAACACGCTACCGAGGGCTATAAGGTGGCTGACGTACTAGCTGCCAAGAATGTTCGCTGCGTTGTGGGGCCAGTGATGATGCCCCCCTCAAAGCACGAGCTCTGGTATATCCGCCATGATAACGCCGCTGTGATGTCTAAAGCGGGCGTCAAGATCGCCATTATGAACGACACTGGATCCGAGACCATGTGGCTACCCAGAAACGTTGCCGTTGCTGTCAAGTATGGCCTTGACGAAGATGAGGCACTAAAGGCCATCACCATCAACCCCGCTGAGATCATCGGTGTGGCGGACCGAGTTGGCAGCCTAGAGGTAGGCAAGGATGCCGACGTAGTCGTATGGAACGGTCATCCGTTGCATGCCTATACCTGGGCCGACACCGTGATCATCAACGGGAACGTGGAGTACGACAGACTAAAATAGCGCTGTGGCAGGATGCCATCTGAGGACTGGTTAGCGATCCGCTAGCCGGTCCTCGTTCTTCTTGTCTCTCGTACGTATTATAGTCCAGCAGGTTGAACTTGGTTAGCGGTAATCAAGTCTCTGCCGCAGATCGCCTGGGTCTCGTGTCCCCCTGGCGTCCCGATCTTCGTCGCTGCTACACCCCCCCACGCCCCGGGGAATACGCTGAAGCGAAAGGGGGTGACACTCAAATGGCAGTCTTTCTTCGCCAAGGTCATACCCATGAGTTTCAGGCCAATACCGAAGTAAGGGAAGATCATGTTCACCGTATCGCAGCCGTCAGCAGCCGGCCATTCCTACGTTCTAATGGAGAGCACTTTCATGTAGTCAGAACGCTCACCACGTTCGTCGACGGTCACGCCCATCATGTCTGGACTAGGACCAGCAATGATATCGAGATCGGCTTCGGCCAGCACATCCATCGCGTCAGTACCCGCACATCGCTGAATGATGGCCATCGCCATATCGTGAGGGCCTTCTCCTTTGCCGCCCCGAATATCCCGCCACTGGTAGTTCGCCGCGTGCAGAACGGGTAGTCTCTCCGTTCTCAGTACAGAACGAGGCCGCAGGCGCATTCGCGTCCGCGGCCTTTCTTCTTATTCGATCACTATGAGTTCCCGCGGATAGTTGGTCAAGATATGGCATCCATCTGCAGTCATGATGGCGTCGTCTTCGATGCGAACACCGCCGACTCTCGGTACATAGATCCCAGGTTCGATGGTAAACGCGTTCCCGGGTACAAAGGGGCGATGATTGCCCTTGACCACAT
>CAZINL010000195.1:2912-5437 GCA_964540595.1 uncultured Clostridia bacterium | reverse complement strand
TCCCGCCGCATAACCGGACTGGAACTCATGGGCGACCTGCGCGATCGGTATCACCTCTGGCCCAAGGCCGATAGCCCGGTAAAAGTCCATCACCGGATGATCGAATAACAACAGGTAAGTATCCAAACTGATCGACGCCAATCCGCGCCTCTTCAGCATGCAGTTGACGACGTCTAGCGCGAGTTCACGGTCATCGAGCAGGGTGCCGTTCCAATCCCACAGGATGTGCCGGTAGTTTGACAGCAAGCGCATCACCTCAGAGCTATTCTACTGAAGGAAGACGTAGGCGGTCAACACGAGGCAAGCAGACTAAGTCGCGGTTGCCCATGGTTAGTCGGTGCTGCGATCCTGTATAATAGGATAGATGCTCCAATACTGGAAGCCAAAACCCGGATCGAGGTGCGCCGATGAACGACCGACTGGCCCGTGAGAGCAAGACCGTCAGCCTGATGATCGGCCTATACTGCCGAGGGCACCACCATACGGGCCATCCCTGCGCCGAGTGCAGTGAACTTGTGAGCTACACCGAGCAGCGTCTTGCCCACTGTCGTTTTGGGACTCAGAAGCCGACCTGCCTCCTGTGCCCTACTCACTGCTACACTCCAGCCATGCGGACGCAGATCCGTCAGGTGATGCGCTACTCCGGACCACGGATGCTGCTCTATCACCCCCTGTTGACCCTGCGGCATTGGCTGGATGGTCGCAAACGGACGCGGTGACGTTTCAACCAGAGGTCCGCCATATATCACCTGCTGCGGACTTCATCAACCACCACGACAAAGGAGGGGATAGATCGTGACGGCAAAGGATACAAGAGACAGACTCCTATGGGGGATTGGTTCGACTGGATGCCTCGGCCTTTCATATTGTCTGTGTAGGTATGCGTTCTTTGGCATGCATGGCATGAAACAGTGGCCAAGTACGTTGGCTATGATTGGCTTGATAATCATCGCTATCGCATCCATCATCGGCAAACCGAGGTTGTTGGTGGCAACTATCGTCGGCTATGGTGGTGGATTTGCTCTTGCCATAATATCGAGCACTGATGGCGTCGACCCAGGAGGGGGAAGAACAAATAATGCTTGGATAATATGGGGTTTGGTATTTCTCCTGTCAGTAACAGTAGGGCTATTCATGGACAAGAAGCGCCGAGTTGTCGTGCATTCGTAGTCCCATGTGGACTGAGGATGAATGGGCAGGCTATGTAGCTAGGAAACGTTTGTAGTTCCTGGACAGCAGGCACTTCCTGGAGGTGGACCATGCGGGAACCGAGGAAGATCTACGAGCGCCGCCAGAGGGCGTATGAGGGACTGCAGGGCAGACAAAAGCGGGCTGCCACCCGCTTAAGTAATTATCGGCTGATGACCTTCATGTTGGGCTCGGCGCTGTCCATCACCCTCTACCGTATCGTCAGCGTTGGCCTGGGCCTGGCGGCGGCAGCTGTAGCACTGACTCTTCTCGTCTATCTTGCGGTCCGGCACAGCCACGTTCGCGGCCGCTTACGGCGTGCAGAGATCATGGCAGGGCTCAACCACAAGGGGATCGAGCGGCTAACCGGTGCCTGGTCCACCTTCCCTGACACGGGAGAAGAGTTCAGGGATGAGGACCACCCATTCGCATCAGACCTAGACCTCTTTGGCCGCGCCTCAGTCTTTCAGTGGATCAGCTCAGCCCAGACCCCTCTGGGGCGTGCCACGCTCGCCGCCTGGCTCACCCAGCCGCTTAAGGATCGTAGTGAGATTGCTCTACGCCAAGGAGCTGTTACGGAACTGGCCAGGCACCTTGCCTGGCGCCAGAGCTTCGAAACAGAAGGGACATGGGCCTGTGCTAAGTTAAGACCCACCGAGCCTCTGCTAAAGTGGGCAACAGCGACCCATGCCGATTACACCCGTCCCTCCATGCGGCTGGGGTTGAGAATACTCCCCGCGATTACGGTCCTAATGGTCACCCTGTATTTCATCGGGCAGATCATTTCCTGGCAAGTCCCTGCCTTACTGGTGGCTGTTCAGTTCTTACTGCTCTACATGGGGGGCAAGCAGCGTTCACAAACTCTGTCCGCCGTCTACCGCTACGAAGCCAGCCTGAAAACCTACGCCCAGATGCTCAAACAATTCGAAGACCGGCGCTTCGGTGCCGATTGGCTAAGGCAGAGACAAGCTAGCCTACGCGATACAGATGGGCGGTCCGCTGGTGAGCAGATTAGAAAACTGGCCACGATCGTTGAGCGTATCTCCAACCGTGAGAACGCGCTGTTCTTCGTTGTCAATGTACTGACCCTATGGGATTATCAGTGTATGCTCGCCTTAGACGACTGGAAGAGGCAATCCGGGAGACTCCTAAGCAAATGGCTGGAGGTTCTGGCCGAAGTTGAGGCCCTCTCCAGCCTGGCGAATGCCCGCTGTGAACATCCCGACTGGGCCATGCCTGCCATCGCCGAAGCGCAGCACACCCAGCTCCGAACTTCGACCGGTCTCTCCGCCCGCCAGCTGGGACACCCGCTGATCACGCACAACAGGGTAGCCAAC
>CAZINL010000195.1:0-2902 GCA_964540595.1 uncultured Clostridia bacterium | reverse complement strand
AACTGCGGGCCATGGCGCGGATTGCTGTGATTACCGGCTCCAACATGTCGGGGAAAAGCACCTTCCTGCGCACAGTTGGGGTCAACCTAGTCTTAGCTTACAGCGGTGCTCCCGTCTGTGCCGAGCAGTTCAGCTGTTCACTGATGGATCTATGGACCTGCATGCGTATCAGCGATAACTTGGAGCAGAGCATCTCGTCCTTCTATGCCGAGATCCTCAGGATCAAGCGGATTGTGCAAGCGGCTAGAGCCGGGGCTCAGGTTTGCTTTCTGCTCGATGAGATCTTTAAGGGGACCAACTCCCACGACCGCCACCAGGGCGCCAAGGCCTTGATCACACAGCTGCAGAAAGACGGTGCGTTTGGGCTGGTCTCCACCCACGACCTGGAGTTGGGCGATCTTGAGGCCGAAAGCAATGGCCGGATCAAGAACTACCACTTCCGTGAGCACTACGAGGATGATCAGATACGGTTTGACTATCGGCTGAGAAGAGGGGTCTCGAAGACGCGCAATGCGCTTTACCTGATCAAGATGGCGGGGATCGAGCTTGATGGAGAGTAGAAAACGACCTGGCGGGACGCCAGGTCGTTTTCCTGCAATTGACTTCTTATGGGTAGAGGAAATTGTGAACGGGCAGCCCCGCTAGATCCTGAACTGCTTTACCATCGCCGTCAACCGCTCTGCCGTGTGTGCTAAGGCCTGGGCAGAAGTATTGACCTGCCCAAGACTGTCGGCACTGGAAGCGGCATTCCTGGCGATCTCCTGAGCACCGGCAGCGCTCTCGTTCATGGTCGCAGCGATGGTCTCAATGGCGCGGCTAACCTCGGTCACCATGCCGAGAACCTGTTCACCCATGGTTTGGGCCTTGCTGGTAACGTCAAAGACCTTCTCAGCGTCATGCTTGTACTCACCACTGGCTGCAACAAACCCAGCATAGTCATCTTGGATGCGATCCTTGATAAAGGCCAACAGCATCTCGCTGTTACTGGCAAGATCCTTAACTGCGTCCTGAACCCCAGCGGTGAGGCTCTGAATATCCTGGACCGAGGCCGCGGCTTGGTTGGCAAGGGTCCTGACCTCCTCGGCCACCACGGCAAACCCTCGTCCAGCTTCCCCCGCACGAGCTGCTTCAATGGCCGCATTAAGCGCCAAAAGGTTGGTTTGGTTGGAGATATCGAGATTGGCTGAGGCCAGCATCGTGATCTTGTCTGCGATCTTTGCTTGCTCGATGGCCCTCGCCATCTTCGCCTGGATCTGGGCATAGACCTGCTCTGTCGACGCCTGGGTCGCGGTGACACGCTGATTAAGGCTATCGGCACGCTGATCGATCTCACCAGCCTTTTGATTGCCCTCACCGACCTCGGAAGTCAGCTGCTGCAGCGAAGCGGTCATCTCCTCACTGGAGGCCGTCATCTCCTCCGTGGCCGCCGAGACGTTCTGTAGTCCAGCAGAGATCTGTTCGGTAGCCGCTGAGACGTTTTGCATCTCGCCGAGTACATTTTGCACCACCGAGGTCAGCTGCTCACCCTGTGCTGCCAACTCCTGCGAGGCTGTGGCAAGTCCGCCCACGGTGGTCCGAAGCATCCGTGTCATCTGGTCAAAGGAGCGTCCCAGGCGACCCATCTCATCCTTGCGCCGAATCAGGGCGCCGGACACGTCTTGGCTAAGATCGCCTGTGGCGATGGTCTCGGCGTGGGCCGCAGCCAGGACGACGGGATTGGCAATGATCTTGCCGACTACCAGGGCAACACCCACGGCAGCCGTAAGGGCAATAAGCGTCGTGACGATGGTGAGCGACCGGACGCGTTCTAGACCCGCCAGGACCTCGGCTTTCGGGGCGGTGACGGCTAAGGACCAAGCCGTACCGAGGACCGGGGCATAGCTACCATAGCGCTCAACCCCATCGATGACATATTCGCCTGTACCCGATTGCCCAAGGATCATCTGTCGCTCCAGCTCGGCAAGGGCGCTAAGTGAAGCATCACGCTCGGCGCTCTGGATGGGGTTTTCCTGCTCAATGACTTTGTTCGTGTCGGGATGGGCGATGATCGTCCCCTGATTGTTGACCATAAAGGCGTAGCCGGAGTTGCCAAACTTGATATCGCTGACTAACTGGTTGAGCGTCAGCCCATCAACGATCCCCATCACCGCCCCAATGATCTCGGTGTTCACGGCCTTAATCGGCGCAGCAGCGGCTACGATCACTGAGCCATTGATCTTACTGACGATGGGATCGGAGATGAACACCCTGCCGCCAATCGATTTCTTAAAGTGCTCGCGGTCAGCGATATTAGCTTGAGAGCCATCACTGTAGCGCACATTGCCTTCTCGATCCGCGATACCCAGGCGTGCAAAGCCCAGTTGCTTGGCCTTCTGTTGCAGTAGCGGGACCCGCTCTTCAAAAGGCGCGTCCCCGGTCAAGAAGGGATCATCAGCGATCATCTGTACCGCTATGCGGTAGGTGTTTAGCCTCTCCGCCACTAGTAGCGAGGCATTGACGGCGGTGCTTGCCAGTCCTGTTTCGTAGCTGTCGATCAAAGCCCCAGAAACCTGGCCGTAGAGCGCCAGCCCCAACCCACTGCCGGTCACAACAACGATTAGCGAAACGCAAACTGCGATATAGGCTCCAATACTTTTCACGATCACCACTCCCCTGCTGCTGTTATGGATGTATGGACCACGATGCAGTCACCCATAGGCTACCAATGAAAAACAAAGGACGCCGTTCCCGGCGTCCTTAAGCAAACCTAACGGACGTTCCCACCCGGCAACCTGGCAATCATGGCTGCATTGCACAGCTTTAGACCCATGGCTTTGCGTCCCCATCTTTCGGTGGGTTTGCCAATGTGTAGCTATTTATACAGTCAACAGTTTCGGCACGGATCGTTAAAGTCCTGCCTAGA
>CAZINL010000194.1:4491-5439 GCA_964540595.1 uncultured Clostridia bacterium | reverse complement strand
ACGGTTCGTATATGCCGGTCTTTACGGTCGGGGTAGGGCTAGCTAGGAGCCTTGCCTCGACTGCCTCCATCCCTCTATTTTTGACTAGCCACCAAGAGGGACATATTGCGGCCGGGCTCTGGTCGGCCAAAGGTCCGACAGATGGGCATTTCTTGGCCGTTCACCTATCCGGTGGTACGTCAGAGCTTCTGCTGGTGCGTCGTGCTGAAGATGCCAGCTTTGCCGTCGAGATCCTCGGAGGGGGTGACGATCTTCATGCCGGTCAGTTTGTCGATCGGGTCGGTGTTGCCCTGGGACTGCCATTCCCCAGTGGTCCTGATCTGGAGCGACTGGCGCAGAGCAGCCAAGGAGAACTCACAATCAAGTCAGCTGTGAAAGGACTCTGGTTTAGCCTCTCTGGGGCAGAGACACAGGCGCAGCGTCTGATCGCCAGAGGCGAACCGCCCGCCGAGATCGCCCGGGCAGTGGAGAGCTGCATCGCCAACTCGCTGGAGAAGATTATCCGCCCGGCGGTAGATGCCACTGGGGTGCGATCGGTCTTGGTGGTGGGAGGGGTGGCAGCCAATGGGTTCATCCGCTCCAGGCTGATCAAGCGGCTAGAGCACCCCGCGGTCGGAGCCAAGCTCTTTTTTGCCGAGCCGCGCGCCTGTTCCGACAACGCCATCGGTGTCGGGATGATCGGGGCTGCACGCCTGAAGATGAGTCAGGGGCAGGATTTGGCCTAAGTCGTGGCGAATCGATCCTCTCGGTAATTCCGCGTGAGAGAGGCTGATATGAGCGTAAATAAGTATTGGTCCGTAACACAACTTAACCAAACCATTCGAACCCTGCTGGAAGGATCGGCCCTGCTTAACCCGACCTGGGTCGAGGGGGAGATCTCCAACTGCAAGTGGCATAGTTCGGGTCATATCTATTTCACTCTGAAAGACGATCAGAGTGCTATCCGCT
>CAZINL010000194.1:1325-4481 GCA_964540595.1 uncultured Clostridia bacterium | reverse complement strand
GTGTCATGTTTCGCGGGCGCAGCCAATTCTTGAAGTTTCGCCCCGACAACGGGATGAAGGTTTTGATCTCGGGCAACATCTCTGTTTTTGAGCGCGAAGGTCAGTATCAGCTGTACGTCAATCAGATGGAGCCACAGGGTATCGGGGCCCTAGCGCTGGCGTTTGCCCAGCTCAAGGAGAGACTAAACCGCGAGGGGCTTTTCGCGCCTGAACGCAAGCGGCAGCTGCCTTATTGCCCCAAATGTGTCGGGATCGTCACCTCACCGACTGGTGCTGCCATTCGGGATATAATCAGTGTCCTCACGCGGCGGTTTCCCCAGGTGCGGATCATCCTAGCACCGGTGCTGGTGCAAGGGGTGGATGCACCAGCGCAGATCGCCACGGGCATCGAACTGCTCAATCGTTTGGATGAGGTTGAAGTGATCATTGCCGGGCGGGGCGGTGGGTCCATTGAGGAACTGTGGGCATTTAACGAGGAGATCGTGGCCCGCGCCATCGCGGCCTCGGGCAAGCCTGTCGTCTCGGCGGTGGGACATGAGACTGATTTTACCATCGCTGATATGGTCGCTGATCTGCGGGCGCCCACTCCGTCAGCGGCTGCTGAGTTGGTCGTACCGGATGTGACTAGCCTAATCACCTATCTAGCCGACCAGCAACTGCGCCTAGACAATGCCTTGCAGGGTATCCTACGCCGCTGGCAAGACCGCCTCGCTCACGCCGAGGCCCTCCTTGACCCGAAATATCTCATGAACTGGGTCGCACAACACCGCCGCGTCACGGCTGAACAACAGCGGCGATTGCAGGATAGTTCCAGCCGCATCATCAGCGAGCCGCGGCAGCAGCTGCGTGAGTTGATGCGGGCGCTGAATGTGCTTAGCCCGCTGCAGACCCTAGATCGTGGCTACGCCATCGTGCGACGTGTCCCCGATGGCGCTTTGGTCACATCGATTGAAGGACTGCTGATGGGCGATGATATCTGCATTCGCTTGGCTGATGGCGAGATCGAGAGTCGAGTACTCAGCGTTCAAGCGACAGGGAGGAATAAGACCGATGACTAAGAAGAAACCGCAGGCGATACCTTTTGAAGAGGCTATGGCCCAGCTGGAAGAGATCGTCAAGCAGATGGAGAGCAACAATCTGCCTTTAGACGAGGCGTTGAAGCTCTTCGAAGATGGCATCCGACTGTCGCGCTTCTGCCAGGAGTACCTCGACTCCGCCCAAAAACGAGTTGAACAGGTCATCGCCGACCATCAAGGTGAAGTGCAGCTTAAGCCCTTTGTGGCGACAGGGGAAGCCATAGGATGAAAAGCGATCGGATGAGTAATGAAGAGAGACTGATTGGGCAGAGCTTTGAGGATGCTTTGCGGAGCTATATCGACTTGATCAATCAGGCCTTAGATCAAGCGGTGCCATCGTCTGACGCACTACCGATGGCAATCATCAATGACGCCATGCGCTACAGTCTCCTCAGTGGGGGCAAAAGGATCCGTGCCCTGTTACCGCTGATGATCGTGGCCAGCTATGGGCAGGACCCTCAGCTGGCGATGGCGTCGGCTTGCGCACTGGAGATGATCCACACGTACTCACTGATCCATGATGATCTACCTTGCATGGATGACGATGATTTTCGCCGTGGACGTCCCACCAACCACAAAACCTATGGCGAGGCTATGGCACTCTTGGCTGGCGATGCCCTGCTTACCGCTGCCTTTGGGCGGCTGCAGCGCGGCTGTCTAGAGGGTGACTTTAGTGCGGCCACCCTGGTTCACTTGTTGGGGATCCTGGCGGATGCCAGTGGCACCGCCGGTATGGTCGGCGGGCAGGTCCTAGACATGAAGGGACTGTCAGCCGACGCTGGCCTTACCGATCTGCAGCAGATCCATCGTTTGAAGACCGGTGCGCTGCTGAAGGCCGCCGTCTTGATGGGCGCCACAACTGCGGGAGCGTCGGATGCTGATCTGGATCACTGGTATCGTTTCGGTGATGCTCTGGGGCTGGCATTTCAGATTCAGGATGATATCCTCGATCTGATTGGTGACGAGCACAAGATGGGCAAGAAAGCTGGACGGGATGCAAAGAATAACAAGGTCACCTATGTGACTCTACTGGGACTTGACGGTGCCCGCGCAGCGCTCTGTTCCGAGCATCAGCGCATGCTGACTGCACTCGCGGCTCTCCCTATCGACGGTGACCACCTCAAACAGTTGGTGACGAGGCTGATGGAGAGGGAGAGCTGATGAGACAGATGTCAGACACCAGACACCAGGTATCAGAAGCGGGGCATTGATATGTGGTATCTGCATGCCAGGTAATTATGATGGTGGGATACTGAACCGGACGTGTCATAGCCTATGAACAAGGTGGGGCAAGCTTTCGCCCCTCAACCTCTCATCTCTGAATTCTGGTGTCTGGTGTCTCGTGTTACACGGAGGGGAGGACCACGATGAACTCTTTTTTCCAACAACTCTCACGTAATCATATCCTGAATGTGGCCGTTCTCTCCGGTCTGACCGCGCAGGTACTGAAGGTCATCATTGTGGTCATGACGACGAAGAAGATCGACATGAAGCGTCTGACCGGCTCAGGGGGTATGCCCAGTTCGCATACCGCTTTTGTGGTCGCTCTCTCGACGGCGGTGGGACGAGACAGCGGATGGGACTCGCCTCTATTCGCCTTGGCGGTGGTATTCGCCGCGATCGTCATGTACGATGCAGCTGGGGTCAGGCGTGCTGCCGGTGAGCAAGCGGCGATCCTCAATGTCATCATCGAGGACTTCCGTGACCAACACCAGTTTAAGCAGGAGAGGCTCAAGGAGCTAATCGGTCACACTCCATTTGAAGTTCTCGCTGGAGCCATCTTGGGGATCTTCATGGCCTATCGCTTTTAGGAGTACTAGAATGATGATGCATATAGGTTCCGAAGGGTGGATTTGCATTCATGACTGACCAGTTGACCAATCTCTCGCTCCAACAACTACGCCAGATGTCGGACAAAGAACTCGCACTACTTGCGAGCTCCATTCGACGGGTTCTGATCAACACCATTGCGCGTACAGGGGGGCACCTCGCCTCCAACCTAGGCGTCGTCGAACTAACGTTGGCGCTGCACACTTGTTTTGAAAGCCCCAAGGACAAGATCGTCTGGGACGTAGGGCAT
>CAZINL010000194.1:0-1315 GCA_964540595.1 uncultured Clostridia bacterium | reverse complement strand
AAGATTCTCACCGGCCGATATCAGCAGTTCGCCACGCTGCGCCAACTGGATGGCCTAAGCGGATTCCCCAAACGGCGTGAGAGTGTTCACGATATCTTTGAAACGGGACATAGCTCCACCTCGCTCTCCGCTGCGCTGGGGTTAGCGGAAGCACGTGATCTCAAGGGGGAGGACCACCATGTGGTGGCGGTGATCGGCGATGGGGCGATGACTGGCGGTATGGCGTTTGAAGCGCTTAACCATGCTGGCCACGCTAAGACCCCTCTGATCGTGATCCTGAATGACAATGAGATGTCCATCGCTCCCAATGTGGGGGCCCTTTCTAGTTATCTGGCACGCTTGCGCACCGCGCCGGGCTATTCACGGACCAAGTCGGATGTGCAGCAACTGCTGCGGCGCATCCCGACCATCGGCCATGGCATGATACGGTCCATCGAGCGCGTTAAGGATTCATTAAAGTATCTGTTAGTGCCGGGTGTGCTCTTCGAGGAGTTGGGCTTTACTTATCTTGGTCCCCTGGATGGACATCAGATTGGACTCCTACGTCGCGTTCTCAGCCAAGCGAAACAGGTCCAGGGTCCAGTCCTGGTCCACGTGATTACCAAGAAGGGCAAGGGTTATGCCCCCGCAGAGAAGAGCCCCGACCGCTTCCATGGGACGGGACCTTTTGATACGGCGACCGGCGCAGCGATCAAACAGTCGGCGCCACCTTCCTATACCGATGTCTTCGGGACGACCATGGTTCAACTAGCCAAAGAGTACGAGCACATGGTCGCGATCACGGCGGCCATGCCGGACGGCACAGGACTCAGTCAGTTTGCCAAGCTGTATCCGACCCGTCTTTTCGATGTCGGGATCGCCGAGGAACACGCGGTGACCTTTGCTGCGGGCTTGGCGAGCCAAGGCATCCAACCGGTCTTTGCTGTGTACTCTACCTTCCTCCAGCGCGCTTACGATCAGGTTGTTCATGACGTGGCTCTACAGAATCTTCCCGTCGTCTTGGCCGTTGATCGGGCAGGACTAGTCGGTGAAGACGGCGAGACTCATCATGGCGCGTTTGATCTGACCTATCTACGCCACATCCCCAACATGACTGTCATGGCACCTAAGGACGAGGTGGAACTGGTCTGGATGCTGCGTAGTGCACTCCAGTATCGAGTGCCGGTTGCCATTCGCTACCCACGCGGGTCGGGATTAGGCAGTAAGCGGGATATCTCGGCCAATCCGCTGGTCGTCGGTCAGGCTGAGGTGCTACGTGCGGGCAACGATCTCGCTGTCGTTGCCATTGGCACCATGGTGGCGGTAGCGGAGGCTG
>CAZINL010000193.1:0-5507 GCA_964540595.1 uncultured Clostridia bacterium | reverse complement strand
TGTCCTTCAACTCCTTGCGCTTCATCGGCGCGGCCGCCCTGAGTTGGGCGGTACTGCTGCTACGCGAACCAGGAGCCAAGCTTGACAAGCGCGATTTGCCCCGACTGATCTGGCTGGGTATCCTAGGGCACACCATCTATCAGGTACTGTTCATCACCGGCACCAGCCTGACCACGGCCGGCAATACCTCGCTGCTCTTGGCCACCATCCCGCTCTGGGTCTCGGTACTCTCCGCCCTCTTCGGTCTCGAGCAAGTCCGGCTGCAAACCTGGCTGGGACTCGCCTGCTCTTTCGGCGGAATCCTCTTGGTCACGATTGGCGGTGGCAAGCAGATCAGCTTTGGTCAGATGACCGTGCGTGGTGATCTGATGGTCTTGGTGGGCGCACTACTCAATGCCTACTACACCATCTCGAGTAAGCCGCTATTGACCCGCTACAGTCCCCTGCAGTACAACGCCTACACGATGACCGCTGGCGCGGTCGGGCTCTCCCTGTTCTCGTTTAGGACCCTACAAGCGCAGGACTGGACAGCGGTAGGGGTTCGTGGCTGGGGCGGTCTGGCCTTTTCGACGGTCTTGGCGATCGTGCTGGGCAACGTAATCTGGAACAGCGGGATTAAGAAGATCGGAGCCTCGCGCACAGCAGTGTACAACAACCTACAGCCAGCGGTCGCCATGATCAGCAGTTGGCTGATCCTCGGCGAGAAGATCCTTCTGCCGCAAGTCCTAGGCGCTTGCGCCATCATCGGCGGTCTCTATATCGCCAAAATGACCGGTCTGCCATGGGTTCGGAAAACGACCGCAGCAAAGGGGGCGTAAGCCATGTCTACGAAACAAGTCATCGTCCTGCGCAAGGACCTCAATATGCGCAAGGGTAAAATGGTTGCCCAAGGCTCCCACGCCGCAGTGCACGTCATCCTCGATCAAGGACGGGTCTCACGCGGGGAACTAATCATCCCGCTTAAAGGCGATCTGCTTGATTGGCTGGATGGAGGCTGCAAGAAGATCTGCGTCGGGGTTAATTCCGAACACGAGTTGATCGAAGTCTTCCAGCGGGCCAAGGCCAAGGGGCTCCCCGCTGCTCTGATCCGCGATGCAGGGCATACGGAGTTCCATGGCGAACCCACCCTCACCGCCGTTGCCATCGGCCCCGCCCGCGAAGAGTTGATCGATGCGATTACGGGCGAGTTGACGCTGCTGTAGGCTGAGATATCAGGCCTAAGACACTAGGCCTAAGACACAAGACGAGTTATCGGGGCGCAGCATGGCTGAGCGACAAAACATGGAGGTACATCCTCGTTGTAGCCGCGCAGCCATGCTGCGCCTTATTAGTTAACAGGGGATCTGACCCCCTGTTAACTGTTTCATCCCTCTGCCCGCTGGTGTCGGGTGTCTCTCCCGTGCGCCACCCCTCACGTCGCTGCATATAATGTCGTATGAGCGAAAAGGAGAGGATGCCGCATGTCACGACGTAGGGTAGGCAACGTTTTGGTGATCATCCGGGATTCTGCCGAGATGATCCTTCTGGTAATCGCCGGGGTCACCTTTGTGAGGGTCTTGCTGTTTCCCAACATCTTAGACATCTCCATACTATTCATGGTCATGCTCTTGCTGGCGGCCCTGACCTGTTGAGTCGCTACAACAGGGACAGGGAGACCAGTCACCGATTGCTGCCCAGCGCCATATGCTAATTGTAGAGAATGGAGCAACGCCGGGTCACGAGACCCAGGTAAAGTTGAGGAGGAAAGCATCATGATGAACATGGGTGAAATGCCAATGATGACGGGGCAAGAGATGGGTGCCCAGACCACTGCGATGAACCCAACCGGCCAATACCCTGGCGTACAGTACCCTATGATGGGTCAGTATCCATGGATGAACTATCCCTGGATGCAGAGTAGCTGCTACCCGTATCCAACCCTCTATTCCATGGGACAGTATCCGATGGGGCAGTATCCCATGACATACTACCCCGGCATGCAGTATCCCACCATGGGCATGGGTCAAAACCCCATGGAGATGATGCGGTCGATGTGTGAGGGCATGAAGCATCATATGCACCATATGATGGAAGAGATGATGAAGCACCACATGGAGCAACATCACTGTAAGAAGTAAGGACGAGAACGTGATGGTCGGTTGGAACCGGCCATCACGTTTCTTCTTTATGGATCTGTTCTTACCAGGTGAAACAATACGGGAAGAACAGCGTATTACAAAATGAAAAGGAATGGTGATTGGCATGAAGCAGACCTTCCCCGCCACCATCGGCATCGGTGCCGGCATTGGTATGGTTTTCGCGATAGCCCTCTTTGGCTCACAGGCCCTGGTCTGGGGATTGATCATCGGCGCTGCTCTGGGCACGGTCTCTGGGGCAATCATGGCCAACAGGAAGTAAGGCTAGGTTCGAATGAAGAGTTCTAGGAAGCGAAAAGCAGATGCACACCGAACTTTCGTGCATCTGCTCTTTATGTGCTCTAGTCAAAGAGGGCGGAGTGTCTGACATCAACCAGCTCCCGACCGAGGATCTCACCAGCCAAAGTGCGGAAGGTCTCCACTGAACCACTGGTGTAGTAACAATGGAAGGGCTGGTTGTTGGTGGCGGTCAGACCATCGCGTTGCTCGAGGGCGGCGATGACCATACGCACTGCCTCGACGGCGGGGTCGACCAGCTGAACGTTGGGTCCCATGATCCCACCAACCACGTCGGTCAGCAGCGGATAATGGGTGCAGCCTAAGACCAGAGTATCGACGTCTTTGTCGCCAAAGTAGGCCAGATACTCCTGAGCTGAGCTCTTAAGCGCCTCCCAGTTGGCCTTCATCCCGGCCTCGATCAGCGGGGTGAAGAGCGGGCAGGCCTGGCCAAAGACCTGGATCTGACTGTCCATCTGGTCGATGGCCTTGTTGTAGGCCTGTGTCTTGATCGTCTTCTCGGTGGCAATGACGCCGACGCGCTTGTTGGTGGTAGTCTTGACCGCCAGCGTGGCACCGGCAGGGACCACGCCGATCACCGGCACGTCTACCGCCGCCTGGGCAGCCTCCAGACCCACAGCCGTCGCGGTATTGCAGGCGATCACCACCGCCTTGGCCCCTTCGGAGACCAGATACTGGGCGATCTTCACCGAAAAGCCACGCACCTCTTCATCAGTGCGGGGGCCGTAGGGAACGTTTTTCTGATCAGCGAAGTAGATGGTGCTTTCGTTAGGCAGCACCTTATGCAGCTGACGGACCACCGTCAGCCCACCGAGCCCTGAGTCAAACAAGCCGATCGGGGCGTTGTTCATGGACGGTCAACTCCTCTTGTGATATGTATAGCACGATCAACGAATCTGATAGATGGGTATTCGTCGCGTAGGCGCGATATCCTTGTGGCGGATGTGGAATGGGGAGCGGGCGGTACCTGACCCATTTCGGGCCGGCCTCAGACCGGCCCCTACACAGTTTCGCTATACCCAACCTGTAGCAATGATGACTCCGAGGATGAAGGTTCCCGCTACAAAGGTTGCGGGTTAGGCGATGCCTAACCCCAGTGCAGCGCCATGCCCAATACCTACCTCAGACCGCTACCTCGCTTGTAGGGGCCGGTCTGAGGCCGGCCCGTGGAGGGGCGCGCCGCGCCCCGGCTCTTACTTCGATCCGCGATCACTGGGACCAATGGGTTGAGGTCGTCTTGATCCCAGTTCACCGGATTGTTGACGATGTATTCACGTATGGCCTGTAAGGATTTATCGCTCCTAATCACGTGATCGTGAAAACCCCGTTGCCAAATGGCCTCTGGCGTTGCCAGCCTGTCATCTCGCATACGCCTGACCGCGAAGCTCTTGAACATGCCGATGATCTCTGAAACAGACGCAGACTTCTTGGGACCTATCGTTTCAATCACGACAATCCCGTGAAAATGGTTGGGCATGATAACGAATTCATCCAGGACAATGCCAGGGTAGTGCGTAGGCAGGCCATACCAGCACTGCTCCAAAACCTCCCCGATCTCGCTAAGGGCAACCTGGCCGTCAATGACGTTACCAAAAAGAGACAGGCGATCGTGGGTACAAATGGTTATGAAATACGCACCCGATTGGGAGTAATCGTAGTCGGGCAACCGGGGACACTTGCGAGAAGGCGTGATGCTGTTCATAGCAATCCCTCAATATGCATCATGGTTATCAATGGTGAAAGGCGTGGTGGACTATGATAGCGTGTTAGGCGTTGCCTAACACGGCGGGCCGGCCTCAGACCGGCCCCTACAATTGAGGCCATCGTATACCGACAGCCAAGGTGTTCATTGGGGTTGGTGGCAACCGTTACAGGACACAGGATATCATGAGCACTGGATACACCTTGTGATTCTCGCAGACAAATGAGTGGCATGTAGGGGCCGGTCTGAGGCCGGCCCGCATCGGGGCGCATCGCGCCCCGATTTTCATCCCGAAGTTCTGATGCCCCCTACCCCCGTGATCTGCAGAGGTAAAACACCCCGGCGCAGGCTTTTAGGAATGGCTCAACGGCGTATTCGCGGCGGACTTCGGCGACGGATGCGGCGGCGGGGTCGTTGACCACGACATAGCCTGGCTTGTAGCCGACGATGGTGATCAGGTGCCCGGCGGTCTTGGGGATGGCGGCGTTGGGCAGGGCGCCTTCGGGATAGCGGATGCTGCAGATCACCGGCCGCCCGGCCTCGATCTCCTTCAGAATCTCGTAGAGATCCTGGCAGTAGATCGCCTTTGCCTCGAAGCCGAGGCTGCCGAGGACCGCGGTATTCATCAGCCAGTTGCCAAAGATACCGGAGTTGCGATCATACGCCTTCCAGATCATCTTCTGGGTGGCGATATCGATCCCATGGTATTTGGCCACCATGCCCAGGCAGGTGGGCGAGCAGATCAGGTTGGCGTACGACTGATGCTGGATCATCTGCGAGCGGCAGGGTACATCAAGCACCGCCTCGGCGATCTCCTGGCTCATGATCATGTGAAACAGCTGCCGGTCGCGGGTGGAGGCAAAGACATCCTGTAGGCAGACCTGGCTGTCAAACTCGGTGCGGCGCAGCTGCACCCGCCAGCGATACCCCGTGGCCCGCCTCCCTTCCTTGACCTTGACTAGGTCGACCTCGGTACGCGCCCATTGGTCTTCCCAGCCCAGGCTGCTCCCGCCCGCGCTCTCGCTCCAAACGGCAATGGGATAGAAGTTGGTCCACTGCCCCTCTATCAACAGCTGGACTTCGACCTTGAGCGTGCTCTCGCCAGGGGTGCGACCGTTCCAGTTGACGAGGATCTCGTCAAACGGCTCAGTGTCGACTGGCTGCGAGGTGACGCTGCCGCGAAACTCTTCTTCATCGATTACCACAGCGCTACGATCCCAGTGGGCCCTCTGCCAAGTATCGATCATCTGCTTCTGCATAGTCATACTCCTCCTCGCCTTGTGCTTTAGCATCTTGTATAACTCGTTCTGTCGGAACCTGCATGACGTAGAATCTACCGATAGAGGGCTGCTGAAGGTTGCCATAATAAAGTC
>CAZINL010000192.1:0-5511 GCA_964540595.1 uncultured Clostridia bacterium | reverse complement strand
CAACCCTACGACAGGGCTTTTCTTTGGTGTCTAATCAACGGGGTTCAGTTCAATGGCCGCAAGGCGCTTGGTTTACACGAACGACTATTTTGCCAACATGGCGATGACGACAGCGGCGGCGATCGGCGAAGCGATCTGACCGGCGACGTTGGCGGCCATGGCGTGCATGATCAGGAAGTTGTGTGGGTTCTCTTCGAGACCCATCTTATGCGAGACGCGCGCCGCCATGGGCATGGCGCTGATCCCGGCTGAACCGATCAATGGGTTGATCTTGTTCTTGACGAAGAGGTTCATTATCTTGGCAAAGATAACACCACTGGCACTACCCATGATAAAGGCGATAAAGCCAAGCCCTAGGATCATCAGCGTTTCGAACTTGACAAAAGCCTCACCAGTCATAGCGCCGCCGACGGAGATGCCGAGGAAGATGGTGGCGATATTGGTCAGCTCGTTCTGAGCAGTCTTGCTCAGGCGTTCGACCACACCGGACTCTCTAAAGAGGTTGCCTAGCATCAGGGGTCCAATCAGGACCATGGAAGCCGGGACAGCCAGACCGATGACAATGGTCACCGCGATGGGGAAGGCGAGCTTCTCAAACCTCGAAACCGGGCGAAGCTGCGTCATGACGATCCCGCGTTCCTCTTTGGTGGTCAGGGCCTTCATGACGGGGGGCTGGATGATCGGGATCAGCGACATATACGAGAAAGCAGCAACCGTGATCGGACCAAGCAGCTCCGGAGCCAGGATATTGGCGGCAAAGACCGATGTCGGGCCGTCGGCGGCACCGATGATACCGATGGCACCGGCCTGGTTGATGGGGAAGCCGAGGGCCAGAGCCCCGAGGAAGGTGGTAAAGATACCGACCTGACCTGCAGCGCCGAGTATGAACAGACCGGGGTTAGCCAGCAAAGGCCCGAAGTCCATCATGGCACCAATGCCGATGAAGATCAGCGGGGGATAGATATCGTGGACCACGCCTTGGTTGAGCCAGTACAGCAGACCGACTCCTGGTTCCATGAGGCCGGCCAGAGGAATGTTAACGAGGATACAACCAAAGCCCATCGGGAGCAGCAGGGTAGGCTCGTACTCCTTCACAACCGCCAAGTAGACCAGCAGGGCGCCAACCCCCAACATGATCAATGACTTTGAATCTAGATTGGTGAAACCAGTGGTTTGCACGAACTGCAACAGTTTCTCCGAGAGCATGATTGTTCCTCCTGTTCAATCGCTGTTTCAATGTGCCGTACTAAAATACCATACCAATTATAGCGGAGAATGCTCATTGGCACAAGCCATTAGTCCTAAGATGGTCTTTCATTATCTGGATTGCAGATCCTGCCTTAGAACAGATAGGTTTACATTGAGTTGGTATCAAAAAACGACGGCGAGTAGACCGCCGTCGTTTCGAAACACTGATGTATTAGGCAGAAACCTGGTTAGCGGAGCTGTTCTTGGACTTGGTCCATTGGAGGAAGAAGACACCACCGACCAAAACTAGACCGATCGCGTCGGTGAGGAGACCGGGCTCGATCAAGCAGAGGCCGCCAATGAACATCAGGATCCGCTCCCACCACTTGAGATGGGTCATGAGGAAGCCTTCGACTGCTGCGCCGATGCCGGCCATACCGATTAGCGCGCCGATAACCACTCGTGCAGCTCCAAAGAAGGTGACATCAATCAGCAGTAACTCTGGCGCGAAGACAAACATATACGGGATGAGGAAGGCGGCGATGGCGAGCTTCGTCGCCTGGAAGCCGGTCTTCATCGGGTCAGACTTGGCGATACCCGAACCGGCGAAGGCAGCCAGTGCCACTGGCGGAGTGATATCGGCGACGATACCGAAGTAAAAGACGAACATATGGGCGGCCAAGAGAGGCACACCCAGCTTAACTAGGGCGGGGGCGGCGATTGTAGAAGTGATGATATAGTTGGCAGTGGTCGGAGCACCCATACCGAGGATCAGAGACGCGATCATGGTGAAGAACATCGTCATAAGTAGGTTGCCGTTGGCTAGGTCAATCAGACCGTTGGCCATCTTTAGACCAAGGCCGGTCAGGGTTACGGTACCGACGATCATACCCGCCGAGGCAGTGGCGACGGCGACGCTTAGAGCGGCGCGAGCACCAGCCTCAAGGCCGCCAAGCATATCCGCAATGGAGAGGCGAGTCTCTTTCTTAAATCCAGCTGCAACGATGGAGAGCACGATACCAGCCAGAGCGGCTTTGGTGGGGGTGGCTCCTTCAGTGAGGAAATAGATGATACCAACCAGTGGCAAGAAAAGGTGGCCCTTCTTCTTCATGATGGTGCCAAACTTCGGGATCTGATCGGCTGGCAAGCCGCGCAGTCCGAGCTTGCGAGCTTCGAGATGAACCTCGATGTAGATACCAGTAAAGTAAAGCAGGGCAGGGATCACTGCAGCCAAGGCGATGGTGCCGTAAGGCAGACCGATGAACTCAGCCATCAAGAAGGCAGCAGCGCCCATGATTGGCGGCATGATCTGGCCACCAGTGGAGGCAGCAGCTTCGACGGCGGCGGCAAACTCGGGTTTGTAGCCGAGCTTCTTCATCATCGGGATGGTGAAGCTACCTGAACCGACGGTGTTGGCGACGGAGCTGCCGGACACGGTTCCCTCCAGAGCACTGGTTAGAACGGCAACCTTGGCGGGTCCACCCGGTTTCTTACCAGCGACGGCGTTAGCCAGTTCGATGAAGAACTCGCCGATACCTGTGCGTTCCAGGAAGGCGCCGAAGAGCATGAATAAGAAGATGAAGGTCGAGGATACGCCGAGAGGAATACCGATGATACCCTCGGTGGTCAGATACATATGGCTGATGATACGCTCGACGGAGAAGCCACGATGCTGCAGGAAGCCGGGCATATAGCGGCCAAAGTAGCCATAGGCCAAGAACGCTGAGGCGATGATCACGATTGGCATGCCCACCACGCGGCGCGCTGCCTCGAGAATCAAGAGAATGACGATACCACCCATGGTCAGGTCGAGTGTGGTAGCCTCGCCGGCACGCATAGCGATTTCTTTGAAGTTGACGAACAGATACATGGCACCAAAGGAGCCCATAAACGCCAGAACGAGGTCAAGCGCGATCCAATACCATTTGGGATTTTTGCGTAGCTTGGGGCTAGCTGGATAGAGGATGAAGACCAGACCCAAGGCAAAGGCCAAGTGCGCGGAACGCTGCAGCTGGGCCGGTAGTACCCCGAAAATCGCCGTGTAAAGCTGGAAGACAGAGAAGGCAATACAAAGTGCGGCGACGAGTTTACCCATCGGGCCGCTGAAGTGACGATAGGCAGATTCCTTGTCGTACTTAGCCAGTATCTCATCGATCTCTTGCTGGTCCACGCGCTCAACTTGGTCTAGGGTGAAATCTTTGTCTTTGTCTGCCACGTGAATCCCCCCTTCTAAGGGCTAGATATTGGGGCCAAGGGCCCAAAGCCACGACCTTGCCGCAAACGCTATCAGATCATGTTGAGACTCTTGGTAAGGAGATAGGCCATGGGCGATTGCATTCGTACTCTGATCCGGACTGATTCCCCGGGTTGGGCAAATTGAACGAACGGGATCTGCTTACCATTGATCAACAACTGGTGGTTAGCCACCGTTCCCACAGCCATCAAAAACTCGGGCAAATGGCGATCAAGATTAGTCAGACGATACTTACCGTTTTCAGTGATCAAACGCTGCTCAGCGTTTTCTGTATCAAAGGGAAGACCGGCACCAAATGATTCGTAGATCGTCTCGGTGACGATCAGCTCCTGGTTAGGAGCAATCACGAAGATCTCATCGACCGGAGTCTTGGCGATCGAATGCGTGAAGCGGATCGTGAACTGTTCTCCACTGTGAACTGGCACTACAGCCAGGATCTGCCCGGTCTTGCGATCGGAGATCTCGAGGGATTGGACAAAGGGGACATTCAGGACGACGATGAGTGCGATACCTAGGACCATGATCCATAGCCAGGGCTTGCGCATAAATGATGAACCGCGTGGGGATCAGCCCCACGCGGTTCTGCCTCCCTTAAGTAGTACTATGAGGATCTACTTCTTAACGGCAAAGCCCTTCTCTTCATAGTACTTGATCGCACCGGGGTGGAGAGGAATGGTGATACCCTTGATGGTGTTTTTCTCTTTGATAGCCGCTTCGAGAACTTTGGCCTTAGCATTGGCGCCAGCCAGTTCGGTAGCGTTCTCGATCAAAGTCTTGGTCAGGTTGTAGACTAGGTCGTTGTCAGCCTTCGCGCCAACGGTGAGAATGGCCTGGACGGTAACGGTCTGGATATCGCTCTCCATACCCTTGTAGGTTCCCTTGGGAATGGTGAGAGCTTCGTAGAAAGGATATTTCGCCTGGATCTTCTTTACAGTCTCGGCGTCCAGGTTGAGAATCTTGATCGGGCGAGCAGTGGTCATATCTTGGATAGCGGAGTTGGGCATACCGGTGGTAAAGAAGATGGCGTCAATCTGTTTATCCTTGAACTGATCAGCAGATTCGGCGTAAGAGAGGAGCAGTTCATCGATATCATTGTAAGTGAGGCCAAAGACCTCGAGAATCTGACGAGCATTAGCCTCGTTGCCGGAGCCAGGAGCGCCTACGGAGACCTTCTTGCCCTTCATGTCGGCGATCGACTTGATCGGGCTATCGGCCGGGACGATGATCTGGATCACTTCGGGATATAGGGTAGCGATACCACGGATATCAGCGAGTTTCTCTTTGAAGGCTTCGGTGCCGTTCTTGGAATAGTCGGCGATATCGTTCTGAGTCATGGCAAGGTCGGCATCGCCCTTCTGGACGAGCTTCAGGTTCTCAACTGAGGCACCGGTTGCCTGAGCGGTCATGTTGACGCCCTTGATCTTGGCGTTGAAGATCTGAGCCATGCTGCCGCCGAGCGGATAGTAGGTTCCGGCGGTGCCGCCGGTGGCGAGGATCAGCTGATAGTTCTTAGGGGCTGGGGTGTTGGTACCACCGGGCTGGGTGGCGGGTGCCGGGTTGTTATTACAGCCGCTGAGGATCATGCTAAGGGCTAAGGCCAAGACAATTGCTAAGCTAAGTGTCTTCTTCACAATCTCTCCTCCTCGATTTAAATGGTCGTGCTTAGTTGCAAACGAGTTCCCCAAGTGGCATCTTTCACCCCCTTCAGACTTGCAAGATAGCGATCCATATTCGACATAATGACACAGCAATCCTTCAATGGAAACACATATTTATTAGGTTCTCAATCGAAAAGGAAAAGGGACTAAACCCTTTTGGGTTTAGTCCCTTGCTTGTTGCTGAACCTCGATCAGCAGCGCCTCTAGGAATTTCTTGACGTTGATCTTCCCATGATACGGCGACTCCTGACGCAGGTAGCGCATCTCATTGCGTACTTCGGAGAAATCAAAGAGCTTGTTGGCGTAGTTGTTGAACTGGGTGTGACCGTAATCCTCGATCCCCAACGCCGCCATATTGTGCAAGGCAGCAACGACCGCGCGGCGAACACGCTGTTCGATGGCCTTTTCGTC
>CAZINL010000191.1:0-5554 GCA_964540595.1 uncultured Clostridia bacterium | reverse complement strand
GACCAACCTGCCCGATACCCGCAATGCCGAGTCCGACCACCATCGACCACTTGCGGCCGATACGATCGCTAAGGAGTCCGGCGGGGATGAGGATCATCGCGGCCGCCAGCGAGTTGGTAGAGACCAGCTCGCCCATGAACGCTTTGGGATAGCCAAGGTTCTGTAGGTAAAGGTTGTAGAGTGTGCTGAACATCCCCATGGCGATGGAGCTTAGGGTGATGGCCATCAGATAGAGGCGGATGTTCTTGGAGAGAGACCGCATGCCATCGCGGTATGATGCCAGTAGTGGTGCCATATTTACTCCCCTCTGAGTCCTACGTGATTCTATATAGTCACTGCCCACCTATTCTATCACATTCATCGGAGAGCGAAAACCACGTGTCACGAAGTAACGGATGAACTCGGAGCGGTCGCGGCACGGTAGCCATTGATCAATAGACGCGCACCGATGCTCAGTTTTTCCCAGGTCGAGATCTCTTGATAGGCCATCTGGCCCAGCGCGGGGTCCGTCTCGTAGTCCTTTTCATCGAACTGATAGTCGACCCCCTGTAGCCGCAGCCAGGCACGGGCTCCCTGTCGGCCAGTCCGGAAGTCGTGTTCACGAAAAGCAGGGCGTAGAAGACCACCAAAATGCCCCCAGAAATCTCCGGCTAGCTCGGTACGACCGTCGGCCGGGGCGATGCGATCGATGGTGATCTCCGTCTTGTCGAGCAGTCCGGCGGCTGAGTAGATCAGAAACCGCCATTGTTCATAGAGCTCCCGCTGCCGCTGCGATAGGCGATCAAACGTGCTCGCAGCGGAGCGAGCAGAGACGCCAGCTGTCGTCGGTCGTTTCTGAGCCCAGACGGTGATGGTGGCGGTATCGTGGTAGCGCATGGCTTGACGGTAGAGAGGGTTGATCTCCTCAGCCATTTGGGCGCATAGGGTGCCATCGAGGGCACTGACCCAGCGACCGAGAAACTGATCCAGGGCCGTGGCCATCTGCACTCGCTCATTGATCCGCACCACTCGTCTGAGATCCTCGTAGATCTGGTTATGAAATGGAATGGTCAAAGCTGAGCGCATGATGGCATCAAGCCAACTTGGTTCAGGCTGATCCAGTTCATCCCGCTCTGGTCGATAAAGAGGATTAGGCTCAATCAGCAGCATGAGGCGCTGGTTTGATACCTCTTGGTCGAGCTCGCGAGCCGCATCGATGGCGATCTCCAGCAGACGCCGATTGGCCACGCCACCATCAGTATACCAATGCCGCCGTCCCTGACGATCGGTGAGTGGGACCGCGGGAAAAGCACCAGGAAAGGCCGCGGAAGCGCAGGCCGCCTCGCGAACGTCCTGCCAGCCTCGGCGTGAGGTGGCGGGTGAAAGATCAAAGAGCCTCTGTTCAGCAAAGTTGAGCGCATCGATCGGTGCGGCCCCGGGTGTGGGCTGGATCTGGTACCACTGGCCGTTGAGATCGGTCAGGGTGACGGCAAGGCGAATGGCCTGCCCACCTCGCGCTACATGCTGGGCGTCCAGGAAGCGTTCGGCGACCTTCATCACCGATTTTCCCGACAGGACACCGTGTTCATCTGGACCCCGCTGTAGGAGGCTGTTGAGACTCAGTCCGTGAACCCACGCCTCGTACAGGCGGAGCGGGCTCTCGCCTCTGGCGATGCTAAAGGCGGCTAGGGCCCCGGTCAGTGCCCCAGCGGATGTCCCGATGATCAGGTCGAGATTAAACGGTCTCTCTTCTCCGAAGAGTCCCAGGACCATCAGCAACTCATAAACGGCACCGGCTTCGTAAGCACCCAACGACACTGCACCGGGCAAAACCAGCGCCAGTCTTGTCCCCTTCTCCACACCAATCACCTCGTTTTTAGGTATGGAGTATTCTATGCGCACAAGGTGCACGGTGCGAATGATCACTGTGACGGTCGGGACAGCGTGCGAAAGGAGCGCAGCCTGCGGGCTACGCTCCCTTGACGTTCTCCTGTATGACGGCGGCCTGTGGCTGCCTGCTAACCAAGATGACACCGATGAAGACGAGCCCCATCCCTGCCAAGACCGTCGGCGTGACGGCCTCACCAGCAAACGTCCCCAGGACCACAGACACAATGGGAGAGACAAATGAAACCAGCGAGAGCGTGGATGCCGTGACTCGCCCCATCAACCAGAAGTAGAGCAAGTAGGCGACCACTGAGCCAAAGACTGCCAGGTAGGCGATCGCAGCTAGGCTCGGAGCCGAGAGCACAGGCATCGCGATGCCTTCTTGCCACCACGCCGCTCCGGCCAGGACCAAAGTTCCCAGGGCCATCTGCCAGGTGTTGAGCAAGAGTGGTGTCAGGCGGTTGCCGAGGACCTTGCCATAGACGGTCCCGATCCCGTAGGCCAGAGCACTACCAGTCACAGCCACACCACCAAGCAGGCTTGATGCGCTACCCAGCTGATCCCAGTAGAGCAGCCCAAGACCAGTCAGCCCCAAGATCACGCCCCCTACCTTATGGATGGTGAGTGGTTCGCCGATCCAGCCCCAGGCGATGAAGACCACAAAAAGAGGCATGCTGGCTGTGAGGATGGAAGCCATCCCGCTAGAGACGTACTGCTGCCCCCAGAAGACCAGCCCGTAGGGGATGCTAGTCATGCACAAACTCATGCCAATTAGGGGTGGCCACTCGTCGCGATGGGGCCAGATCCGCTCGTGCTTGGCGGCTAGAAAGGCAAACATCAAGAGCGAGGCCACAGCAAAGCGCAGAGTCGCAAAGGTCAAAGGCGGCAGATCAGTGAGCCCGATCTTGATGGCCAAGTAGGTCGACCCCCAGATAGCGGCCACCGAAGAAAAGGCAAGTAGTGAGATCGTATCCATGGTCTTCTCCCTTCAGCCAATGGGTAGAGATCCGATAGTTTTCGTGCTCGCCAAGCCCAATCCTTTTGTCAGAACATAATGCAAAAGGTGAGGCATCCGCGGACGGATGGCCTCACCTTCAGGACTGCGGTTACTTCTTGTATTTGCTCTCGAGATGCGCGACGATGGCCTGCTCATCGTCAGCGATGATGACATCGTCATCAATCAGTGTCGGGACGAAGTGCTGCCCCGAGACCTCGATCAGTTCTTTACGCTCCTCTTTGGCCCTAGGCACAGGGACGGTCATGTAGCTGATCTGCAGTTCCTCAAGTTTCTCACGGACGACTTTGCAGTACGGACAGTGCTCCAGTTGATAAAGCTTGATCATGAGACACCTCCACGATCGTTATTCCCGGGCGGCCAAGAAAGCCATGCCATCGGGATGGATACCGGCGTCGATACGATCGACCTCTTTCATTGTATCCATGGCGATCACAGATATGTCATTGGTCTTGTTGTTGGCGACATAGGCGTACTGGCCTTGACGGTCCACCACGGTGCCCCCCGGCCACACGCCCACGCGGATACGCTTGATCTCCCAGCGACGCTGGCAGTCGATGAAGGAGAGATCACCGGACTCACGGTTCGGAGAGAGAGCATAGCGCCCATCCGGGGTAAAGGTCATGCGGATCGGCAACGTTCCGATACGCCGTTTGGTAAGCACCTCATAGGTCTCGGTATCGATCACCCACAGATCGTTGTCGTGCTGATTGGCAACATAGAGCTCACGCCCATTGGGGTGAACGGCGACGCCTTCTGGGCCACGTCCCACCGGCAGGTGAGTGATCACGCTCTCGCTGGCCACGTCAAAGATGGTGATATTGTTCGAGCCGATATTGGGGATGTAGGCGCGGCGGCCATCGGGGCTAAAGGTCACCATGTGGGTCTTCTCTTGGTGCGTGGGGATGATCTTTTCGATCTGGTTGCTGGCGGTATCAATGATGAAGAGCTTGTTGGCGTAGGTGGAAGCCATCCACAGCTTCTTGCCGTCTTTGCTGATCTCGACCCCATGGGGGAATTTGAACTCCGGAGATTTGATGCGGGTGATCTCCTCACCGCTCTCGTTGTCCAGCACAGAGATCGTATTGCCGCCGGAGTTGGTGACATAGGAACGCGCACCGTCGAGGGTGATGGCGATCTCGTGTGGGTTGGTATCGACAGGAGTGGTCTTGACCACACGCCGCTCGACTAGATCAACGTACATGACGGTGTTCTCATCTTTGTTCAATACCACTAAGTGATCACGATTTTTAGCGAGCATGGTCAGCCTCCAAAACGTTAGTGTATGGTGTCTGATGAGACTGTCGTAAGGGTCCGGGCACAGTCCCGCAAAGTTCCTCGTAATCCCGACCTAAGAGATCCTTTGCGCAGTCTCTCTGGTGTCTATCTCTGGTGTCTGGTGTCTACGATATCATCCCAACACGCCGCGAGTAGCAGCGTAGCCGAGGATCAGGCAGCCCCAGAGCTGTTTGTAGGCATCTACAGCGTTATCCGCCGTGACAGCCACGGTCTTCGGGCCTGTCTTGCGCACCGATGGGAAGATGCATGCCATGGCGGCTTGGTTGGTCAGTTTGAAGTCGATCTCGAACTCCACGGGACCGACGTCGAAGGGTTTGATCTCACCCTTACGTTCCAGAGCCTGCTTCGCCCCCAGGCGAATCAGTTCATGGGCTCTGGCCGGCGGTAGGCAGTTGGCCACAAACCGATCGATGGCCTTCTTGACCTCGACCGTCTCCACTGGGCCCAGGAAATCCTGTGCCTCAGCACAGACTTTGTCATCACCAGTCACGAGCACGACCGGTACGCCAAAGGCGCCAGCAACGGCGGCGTTGATCCCTGTCTCGCCGATGGGACGGCCGTTGAGGCGGATCTCCGTTACCGCTACCCCCATGATGGTATGGTTGATGGTGGCGGCATCGGTGCCCTCGCGGGCATGGTAGGCCACAAACAGGGCGGCGTCGAAGCTGTCGTTGATCCCTTCCATCTGACAGAGCTGCTTGTTGTTGCCGCTGATCAGGCGAGCGCGGGGATCTATCTCCTCGATCAGGATATTGGTCATGTGACCGTGGGCATCATTGACCAAGATATCGGTGGCTCCGGCATCACACGCCCCCGCGATAGCGGCGTTGACATCCTGGGTGAGGAGCTTACGGAAGCGGTTGTACTCGCTGTCTTGCAGTTGACGACCGGCGGCAACTCCGGTTGCCCCTTCCATATCCACTGAGATATAGACCTTCATCGAGTGCACCTCCTAATGTGTTTGTCGATCATTTCGCCGTCCAACCTAGAATTCCTTTACCAGGCCATCGCATTCAACGGTTGGTGCCGATTTCATACATCCCAATCCCTAACCCCCAACCCCCAATTCTTGATTCTTCATTCTTTATTCTTAATTCTTAGTGCACGGCCTATGTCGATCATCCTGGCAGCGCGATACGCCGCCCGGCGCAGAAGTTGGTTCGCATCGACCATGCAGTCTTCCAGCGATAGCGGCCCGTTTGGGATCGGCACGATGGCACTGACACCATCCTGATATAGGCTGTCACTACCATCACCCTCGCTGCCGACTAGAGCGACTACGGGGACGCCCAAGTGGCGAGCGTGTTGCGCGATCCCCCAGACGGTCTTGCCCCTAGCGGTTTGTCCATCGATTCTACCTTCGCCTGTGACCAC
>CAZINL010000190.1:0-5617 GCA_964540595.1 uncultured Clostridia bacterium | reverse complement strand
CTCGTCACTGTACACGCAGGTGCGCTGGAGCGAGCGACAGCACCCATTGCCAATCGCCATCGACGATGAGGAGATGAGCCTCGAAGGAACCGTACTGAGACCGCCGGAGCAGGGCCCCAGTGGCTTACGCTTTCTGCTGCGAGCCGCTCAGATCACCCACAACGGGACTACTTGGTCTTGGAGGGGGACGGTACAGATCACCGTCGCTGAGCCGCTGTTTGGGCAGGAAGGATCCTCGCCGCGCACAGTCGATATCGCTGCTGGAGAACGTTTGTGCATCACGGGAACCTGGCGCCTCTTTGGTCAGCCGCGCAATCCGGGAGAGCCTGACTGGTCAAAGGCTATGGCGCGTCAAGGGATCAGCGGCAGCCTGTGGAGCCAACGGGACGCGCTAGAGGTCATAGGATATGACAGTGGTGTCTCCTGGTGGCAGCGATCGGCATGGGCGATACGAGAGAAGGTCGTCGCAATCTATGGGCGCTACCTGTCAGCGCCGTATGATGCTCTCTTGTCAGGGCTGACATTGGGAGCGGATGATCGCATCCCCGAGGAGATGGTCGAAGACTTTCAGAGTGCGGGGGTGCTGCACCTACTGGCCGTATCTGGGGGCAATGTTGCCTTTGTCGTCGGTATCCTCTTGTTTATCTTACGCCGAATACCGATCCCCATCTGGTTGGAGAACGTCCTCTTACTGGTGGGCATCGTGTTGTTTACGCTGGTCACTGGCGCCGAGCCCTCAGTGATACGAGCGAGCTGGATGGCAGGCTTGCTGATCGTGGCCCGATGGCTGCTCAGGAGTCCTGAGCTCGTCTCCGTCATCTCACTGACCGTGCTCGCCATGGTGATTAGCGATCCATATATCTGCTACACCGCGGGTTTTCAGCTCTCGTTCGCGGCGGTCATCGGCTTGGCGCTCTGGACCAAACCGTTTGCGGCCCGTATGGGCGCGCTGCCGGATTGGATCAAGACGCCCCTTGCTGCCACCTTGGCAGCGCAGCTCGGCGTCCTGCCCCTCTCCATCTACTACTTCAATCAGGTCTCGCTGATTGCTCCGCTGGCCAATCTGATCATCGTAGCACTAGTGGTGCCTGTGAATCTTCTAGCCACGGCCGTGATCCTCGCCAGTCTGCTTCCGGGGCCACTGGCGTGGATGATCGGCGAAGGCACGACCTGGCTCTTGATTCTCATGACCAAGACCGCCACGCTTGCCGCGCAGGTTCCGTTCGCTACACTGACTATTCCGGGTATCGGTCTGGTCGGTGCTGTGGCGCTCTATCTATGGCTCGGCTGGCTTGCGACGAAGCCCTATTGGATCGGACCTCGCCAGCGGTTGGCGGTGAGCCTAGTGATCGGGTTGGGCTTGATCGTCTGGTGGTGGCACCCTTGGCCCTATCCGTGGCAGATCACAGTGCTCGACGTGGGACAAGGGGATGCCATCTTCATGCGTATGCCCAATGGCAAGACTGTCTTGGTGGATGGCGGCGGACGAAGGTCGCCATTGCCAGAAACGGTTGGCAGCAGGGTAGTGTTGCCGTTCTTACGCCGACAGGGAGTGCAACGCTTAGATCTGATGGTGGTCAGCCATCCCCACGAGGACCACTATCGAGGACTCATGGCTGTCACCGAAGCTATGATAGTAGGAGCCGTGGTCACTGGCCCCAACAATGGCTTTTTCGATCCCAACTACCGACAATGGATCAACTCACTCAACGCGAACCGCGTGGTGACGGTGGCAGCGGGCGATCAGGTCGTTCTCGATCGCCGCATTAGCATGGATGTTCTAGCCCCTGATCGCGGGGAAGCCGACCTGGTGGGAGAGGCTGATGTTAATAACCAATCGTTGGTCCTACGCCTCACATATGGCAACACTAGTCTGTATCTAACCGGTGATCTCGAACAAGAAGGGGAGAGGAACCTACGGGACATCGAAGCGAGTGGCAACACCCAGGCCTTGCTGAAGGTGGGGCACCATGGGAGCCGATCATCGACCAGTGACCAACTACTACAGCGTATTCACCCCAACTTAGCTGTTGTCTCCGTGGGAGCCAGCAACAACTTTGGCCATCCATCACCTGAAACCTTGGCCAGGCTGGAGTCCGTTGGCAGCCGCACCCTACGTACTGATCGGCACGGGGCAGTCACCTTCACCAGCAATGGGACAGGCTGGCGTGTCAAGACCATGCGGTAGTGATATGGTATAATAGTGCTTAGCTCTTAATTCTTAATTCCCATCGGAGGTCGCCATGCATCTTCGCCAGCTAAAACTGCAACTTCACGCCGGTCAGATCAGTCCGATCTACCTCATCCATGGGGGGGATCCATGGCAGACCAGCGAGGCCCTTGGCGCGCTCAAGGAACTGGTGCCAAGCGAGCTGCGCTCGCTGAATCTCGTGACCTTGGCCGGCAAAGGCCTGCGGCCCGCTGACCTTGAGTCCAGCCTACAGATGGTCTTCATCGGCGATCGAAGGGTGATCGTGGTAGAAGAGCCGCCCTTCCTGAAAAGCGGACGTGGCGAAGAGAGCGAGGATAAAGGCAGCGCCAAGGGCGACGACGAGCGTTGGCAACAGGTCATGGCTCAGGCCAGCCCGGAGATGGTGATGGTGTTTGCCCTGGCCGAAAAGGCCGACAGCCGACGAAAACTCTTTAAGTGGCTCAGTGGGGTTGGAGCGGTTGTTGATTGCCTGCCGCTTAAGGGCGGCGAGGTAATCGGCTATGTACAGGAGCTCTTGCGTCAGCACAAGACCCTACGCTTTGAGCCAGGCATAGCGGAGCTCCTGGCTGAGGCTGGGGGCAGTCATCTCGGCACCATCCATCATGAACTGGAGAAGCTCTTGCTCTACACCCACGGTCAGCAGACGATTAACGTCGTGGAAGCCCGTGCGGTGCTGAGCCGGTCCGCTGAGGCAGACATATTTGCTCTCACGGATGCTGTCTCAGGACGAAACCTGAGCGACGCATCGGAACTGCTCGATGACATCCTCCGCCGAGGTGACCCACACCCCCTGCAGGTCTTTGCCATGCTGTTGCGTCAGGTTCGACTTTTGCTCACAGCGCAAGCCCACATCCAGAACAGGGTGCCCCAGGCCCAACTGGCCACACAGATGGGAGTCCACCCCTTTGTGGCCAAGAAACTGTACCAACAGGCGGGCGAGTTTGATGCAATGGCGCTCGCTGGGGTCCTGCAGGGCGCCGCGGAGAAGGATCTAGCCATGAAGACTGGCCGACTGAACCAGGTGCTCGCTCTGCAGTTGATCTTGGCAGAGATGGCCCAAGCGCGTATCAGCCCGAAGGCCCAAGCCCAAAGGCCAAAGTAGAGATGCAAGGAACAACGTATTGGGACGGCAATGTCCATACAAACGCGAAAAGCACCCGGATACCGGGTGCTTTATCATCACGTTGTTTACTGGGCCTGTTGAGCATTGAGACGCTTAACGAGCCTAGATTTCTTGCGGGCAGCAGTGTTCTTATGCAGAACGCCCTTCGAGACAGCTTTGTCGATCTGGCTGATGGCACGGACCAATGATTCATTGGTGGTTTCAGCCTTCGTTTCCAAGGAGGTGTTGAACCGCTTGACAGCAGTGCGCACCATGGAACGAATACGATTATTGCGAGCTGTCTTTTTGGCAGTGACCTTCACGCGTTTGATCGCGGACTTCGTGTTGGGCAAGAGTCTCACCTCCTTCTTACGGAGCCAAACCCTTAGTCTAGTCGGCAGCAGTAGACCACACTAAAAGCTAATCCATTGTAGCACGGGGTTTTTCAAAATGCAAGAATGACCATAAGAAATGCCCATCATTAGGGCGCATGGTGGTTAGAATGATCGGTACGAGGGTAATCTACAGACAGCAGTTACCATCGACGAAAAATGGGAGGGACAGTAGTATGGTTGGAACCATCGTCAGGTTTGTCGTCTCGGCATTGGTCCTGATGTTCGTCAGTTGGCTGGTCCCTGGATTTAGGGTCTTCGGCTTTGGCGCGGCCCTCGTCGCGGCGGTCGCCATCGCGTTGATTGGCTTCTTGGTGGAGAGCATCATGGGCAAGGGGGTCTCCCCTAGAAGTCGCGGCCTAGTGGGCTTCCTTACCTCCGCAGCGGTCATTTACGTGGCGGGACTACTGCTGCCTGGCCTGAGCGTCAATATCTTCGGGGCGTTGGCCGCAGCTTTCGTGATCGGTTTGATCGATAGCGTAGTCCCGACCGAGATTCGATAGCTCTGGGAGGGATGTCTATGTCTCCCCGAGATGAGGTCCATGATTGGTCAGAGGTTCGTACCGACATCGCCATTGAGGCCCACAACATGGTCACACGGGGAGTTTCCAGCTCCGTTCCTGGCGTCAAGGTGGAGGAGAGGTTGTTCACCGGCGGCCGGATCACACGGGTTACCATCGAGACAGAAGAGGGCGAACAACGCCTGGGGAAAAAGCGAGGACGGTACGTGACCATTGAGTCACCCAAGCTCCGTGATCGCGATCCAGAGGTGGGCGAACAGGTCAGCGAACACTTTGCCCTCGAGCTCAGACGCATGGCCGGACTCAAGCCCGATGCCACGGTGTTGGTAGTTGGGCTTGGCAACTTTCATGTCACTCCCGATTCCCTAGGGCCCAAGGTTGTCGATGAGTTGTTTGTCACCCGGCATCTGATTGAGATCATGCCCAACCAAGTTCAGGATGGGGTCAGGCCCGTTTGTGCCTTGGCTCCTGGCGTCTTAGGACTTACCGGGATCGAGACCGGCGAGATCGTCCAAGGAGTGGTCAATCGGATCAAGCCCGACCTGATCGTGGCCGTGGATGCTCTGGCCGCGCGATCGCTGGAGCGTGTCAATGCGACGATCCAGCTGGCTGATACTGGCATCACCCCAGGATCAGGGATTGGCAACAAGCGGCAGGGGATTACCCTTGAGAATATCGGGGTGCCCGTCATCGCCGCTGGGGTTCCCACAGTGGTCGAAGCCGCTACCGTGGTCAACGATTCACTGGATCTATTGCTGGACAGCATGATCAAGCAGAGCACGCAGGGCAGTGAACTCTACGGTGTCCTAAGGGGTCTCGACCGTGAGGAGAAGAGGCGTCTGATCAAGGAAGTGCTGAGCCCTTACGTCGGCAACCTGATGGTGACACCCAAGGAGATCGATTACCAGGTGGAGCATATGGCACACGTGATCGCCCAAGGGATCAATGTGGCCATGCATCCAACCGTTGATTTCAACGATCAACCGTTTCTCTAGGTGGAAAGTAGTGGCCGTCCAGCAACCCCGGATCGGGGTTGCTTTTTGTGTCAGCGGCTTGCATCACTCATTCTTTCGGAATTTGCATGACGTAGAATTAATGTATGAGGTCTACACGCGTTTACCACAAATATGCGGCAGAGCCGCAGTAATCAAGGATGCAGATCGCTGCTTGCGTGTGCGATTGCGAGTTGAAGTCATGCAAGTTCCGGATGTACCAAAGCCTGCGCCATCATAATCGTATCTCGGGTTGCATATGGTGGTGATACCAACGCTCATCGATTGGGCTTGTCCTCGCGTACCATGAAGGCACCCGAAGGAGATGTGATAGATGCGCCGTGTACGGATGATGACCCTTCATATTGATCCCGCTCTCCAATGGGGGCTTGCTCTTT
>CAZINL010000189.1:515-5671 GCA_964540595.1 uncultured Clostridia bacterium | reverse complement strand
TGCATGAGTTCGCCATGGGGATGGGCCCCAAACTGATCAGCGTGACACGGGGCGAGACTGCCTACAGTCTGAGGTTGTTGCCCATCGGAGGGTTTGTGCGCATGGCCGGGGAGGAACCTGGTGATGAGGATGACCCGCGGGGCTTTGACAAACGACCCATCGGAGCGCGAATGGGGATTCTGGCGGCGGGACCGTTATCAAACTTCGCTCTCGCCATCGTTCTGTTCGTCCTAGTCTTCATGCTCATGGGAGTTCCCAGCGAGTCGACCGTCATCGGCGAGATCCTTCCCGGACAGCCAGCAGAGAAGGCTGGTATCATGGCCGGTGACCGTGTTTTGGCCATTGATGGACAGATCGTCAACCGGTGGAGTGAGGTTGTCACTCTGATCAATGCGGCACCCAACCGCAATCTGATCTTCTCGATTCAGCGTGGCAATGCGACCCAAACCATCGAGGTCACCCCTCAGCTAGATGCCGAAGGAAAACGTGGCGTGATTGGCATCGCCGGCTCACTGGAGAAGTTTGATCTGCTGCAGAGCATCAAGCTCGGCTTCGAACAGACCGTCACCGTGACGAAGATGATGGTCGGCGGGCTCTGGCAAGCCATCGCTAACCGCAGTGCTCCCGATGTGGCTGGACCGGTCGGGATCATCAGCCTGGTGGGTGAAGTGGCTCGTGTCGGGGTTGTGAATCTGCTATGGCTGGCTGCCTTCCTCAGCATCAACCTTGGTTTCCTTAACCTGCTGCCGTTCCCCGCGCTAGACGGCGGTCGTCTGCTCTTTACCTTGATCGAGCTGGTACGTGGCAGACCGGTAGACCCACAAAAGGAAGGATTCATCCATTTCGTCGGCTTCGTCGTCCTGCTGCTGCTGATCGGTGTGGTGACGTATAAGGACATCATGAGGTTAATCAGCGGAGCCAAGCTGCCTTAGGCTCTACCAACAGACTGCTGTGCTCCAAAACGAAATGCGGGGCTTGACTCCTCGCCAAAGGTGGTATGATCGATGGTGTGGCAACGGCTTAATCGCAAGGCTGTTCAGGTCGGGGGCGTGACCATCGGTGGGGACGCCCCCATCGTTGTGCAATCGATGACCAATACTGACACCCGCGATGCCCAGGCGACTATCGCTCAGATCATGCGTCTGCAGGATGCAGGTTGTGAGATAGCCCGCGTCGCAGTTCCTGATCTGGAAGCTGCGGAAGCGCTGGGCACAATTAAGCGAGGGATTGGTATCCCATTGGTCGCGGATATCCACTTTGACTATCGCCTCGCCCTCACCGCGCTTGGCCAGGGGGTAGACAAGCTGCGGATCAACCCCGGGAATATTGGTGACCGCGATCGGGTCATGCAGGTCGTACGGGCGGCCAAAGAACGCTCGGTGCCGATTCGCATCGGCGTCAACGGTGGCTCGCTGGAGAAGGAGATTTTGGCGCAGTACGGTCACGCAAACGCCGAAGCCATGGTCGCCAGTGCCATGCGGCATGTGCGTATCCTGGAAGATCTTGATTTCGCGGATATCATCATCTCTCTGAAAGCATCCGATGTGACGGCCACGGTGGAAGCTTATCGGTTGCTGGCGGAGCAGACCGATTACCCCTTGCACATAGGCATCACTGAAGCCGGACCTCCGGGTACTGGGGTGATACGTTCCAGTGTGGGTTTGGGGATCTTGCTCAGCCAAGGGCTAGGTGACACGCTGCGCGTGTCTCTAACGGGCGATCCAGTGGTGGAGGTAGAGACCGGGTTCGCGATCCTGCAGTCCATGGGGCTTAGGCAGAGGGGAGCTACGCTCGTCTCCTGTCCAACCTGCGGACGCTGCCAGGTGGACCTGGCTCGTGTCGCCGATGAGGTAGAGCAGCGGCTGAAGCGTGTGCGAGTGCCGATCAAGGTCGCTGTGATGGGCTGCGTAGTCAACGGTCCGGGAGAGGCCCGTGACGCTGACATCGGACTGGCGGCCGGGCGTGGGCAAGGGATGCTCTTTCGACATGGACAGCCGATCGGTACCGTGCGGGAAGAAGATTTCGTCTCGGCGGTGATGGCCGAGGTGGAGAAACTGATTGCGAGGCATCAGGATGCTGGAACAGCCGACAGCCGGCACGAGAGCAATCAGCGCTAAAGAATCGGTCAACCATTACTTTCGTAACGCGCCCGTCAGGGCGCGTTTCCCATGTACGCGATGCAGGACTCAACCACCGCCCCAACGAATTACTATTGTCAGATGAAACGCGCCCCAGCTCCATCGTCATTGAGCAGCAGGTTAATCAGCCGTATCTGATGCCTGGTGCCTGACGGCTGCGGGCTTTAGTATTGGGACGGAGGTGCGGACGGATATGTCTTCGCTGTACGCCCTGCAACGCACGGAGCAGGCTCAGCCGCTGGCTGAGTTTCGTCGTTTGTTGGGAGAGAAACTAGGCACGGATGTTACCGTCGCCAGGGTGCAGATACACCGGGCAGTTCGAGAGTGGCGTCTAGAGTGTGTCTGCGATCATCTATTGTCCTGGGAACGATTAGCCCAGATCGCGAGCGAACTGACCACCGCTTTGTCTGGGACGGTCTCGATCATACTTACTCAGCGCCCTCTGGGTCCCGTCGGGCTGACAGAGGAGCTCAGGCGGATGCTCTGGGAGAATATTCTTTATCAGGTACGATCAGACTGTGAACCCGACTATCACTTGCTCAGCAAGGCTGGCTGGTCCCTTGATCCTGACGCCAGGCAGTTGACCGTCACCCTACAGCACCCCAGAGAAGCAACCTTTCTGACCAAGAAGGGGTATGCCGGCTTGCTGACCACGCTAACCGAACAGCAATGGCAGCCGGGCATCCGCGTTATCTTCGAGGCGGAACCAGAGGCAGAGCCACAAGCGTATCTGCAGGAGAGGGAAGAGGCGGCTGCTAAAGAGGTGGCCAAGGAGATCGAGGAGCTGCAGAAGAAGGTTCTGCCACCATCGTCACGGGAGAGCAAGGCCAGTGGGCATTACCTGGGACGTTCGATCATGACGCAGGCGGTCGCTCTTCGCGATGTTAAGGATGAACGCAAGGGCACGGTGGTCTACGGGCAGATCTTCGACGTGGACAAGCGTTTGCTTAAGAATGGTATGACGCTGTATAGCTTTGAGCTCACCGACTATACCGATTCCATTTTGGTGAAGGCCTTTGCCAAGGAGAAGCTTGCTCACCGCCTTGGGGACTTGGAAGATGGCAAGTGGGTCAAGGTCAGCGGCGAGGCGACGATCGACAAATTCGCTGAAGAGCTGGTCATCTTGGCTGACGCCATCAATGATGCACCTGCCCCTGTAGTAGTGGATGACGCCGAGGAGAAGCGTATTGAGCTTCACGCCCATACTCAGATGAGCGCCATGGACGCACCGCTGACCGCTAGTGCTCTGATCAAGCGAGCCGCTGAGATGGGACATCCCGCCATCGCGATCACCGACCATGGGGTCTTACAGGCTTATCCTGAGGCCGCTATGGCGGCCGACAGATACAAGATCAAAGTGCTGTATGGGATCGAGGCTTATCTGGTGGATGAGCCTACTTCCACCCGTTCCTTCCACTGCATTATCCTAGTGAAGAACCATCAGGGGCTGAAGGATCTGTATCGGTTGGTCACCCGTGGGCATCTACAGTACTATCATCGCGTGCCTCGGATGGTAAGGGCAGAGATCGAGGCGGTGCGGTCCAATCTTATCATCGGTTCGGCCTGCGAAGCCGGCGAGCTGTATCAGGCTATCTTGGCCAAACAGCCTCAAGAGAAGCTGGAAGCCATCGCCTCTTTCTATGATTATCTCGAGATACAGCCTTTGGGCAACAACTCCTTCATGCTGCGTAAGGGCATGGTGGAGAGCGAGGAACAACTGCAGGAGTTCAATCGGCAGATCGTCGGCCTTGGACAGACGCTGGAGCTGCCTGTGGTTGCGACCGGTGACGTTCATTTCCTGACAGCTCAAGACAGCATCTATCGCGCGATACTGATGGCTGGTCAGGGCTACAGCGATGCTGATGATCAGGCGCCTCTCTTCATGCGAACCACCAAGGAGATGCTTTCCGAGTTTGCCTACCTGTCCCCTGACCTAGCCTATGAGATCGTGGTCAAAAACCCCCGATTGATTGCCGATCGCTGCGAAACGCTCAAGCCGATCCCTGATAAGCTTTATACACCCAAGATCGATGGAGCGGAAGAAGAGATCAGCAGTATGTCGTATGCCCGCGCCCAAGAGCTGTATGGCAGTCCTCTTCCGGAGATCGTAGCCAAACGCGTCAAACGCGAGCTGGACAGCATCATCAATAATGGATTTGCAGTCAACTACATGATTGCGCACAAGTTGGTCAAAAAATCAGTGGATGATGGTTACTTGGTGGGATCACGGGGATCGGTTGGCTCATCGTTGGTGGCCACGCTCACTGGGATCACAGAAGTGAACCCGCTCCCAGCCCATTATCGTTGTCCCAAGTGCACTTGGTCCGATTTCTCTCCGGGGGATGAGGTCGACTGTGGAGCTGACCTACCAGATCGCACCTGCCCTCACTGCGGCAGCCGATTGGAGAAAGACGGTTTCAACATCCCTTTTGAAACCTTCATGGGCTTCGACGGCGACAAGGTACCTGACATCGATCTCAACTTCTCCGGTGAATACCAGGCCAATGCGCATAAGTACACCGAAGAACTCTTCGGCAAGGACTACGTGTTTCGTGCTGGGACCATTGCCACCGTGGCTGAACGTACCGCCTACGGCTTCGTGAAGAATTACCTGACTGAGCGGAGCATGGAGCGTCGCAATGCGGAGATCAACCGTCTCGTTCGTGGCTGCACGGGAGTGAAAAGGACCACGGGCCAGCACCCAGGCGGTTTGATGGTCGTCCCGCAAGATATGGACATCCACGATTTCTGTCCCGCACAGAACCCTGCTGATGACACAAAATCCGATGTCATCACCACCCACTTCGATTATCACTCCATCCATGACTGCTTGCTCAAACTAGATATCCTCGGCCATGATGATCCAACCGTCTGCCGTATGCTCCAAGATCTCACTGGCATCGATGTTCGTACGGTTCCCCTGGATGATCCCAAGACCATGAGCCTCTTCACAAGTACGGAGGCACTAGGGGTTACAGCAGAGCAGATCAACTAAGAGACCGGCACCTTTGCTGTACC
>CAZINL010000189.1:0-505 GCA_964540595.1 uncultured Clostridia bacterium | reverse complement strand
GATCCGCATCAGCGGTCTCTCTCACGGCACCGGCGTGTGGCTGGACAACGCGCAGAGCTTGATTCGCGACGGCGTGGCGGATATCAGCGGCGTGATCTCTACCCGTGATAGCATCATGCTCAGATTGCTTCAGACTACGGATCTTCCGCCGAAGACTGTGTTCAAGATCTCGGAGAAAGTACGTAAAGGCAAAGGCTTGACAGGGGAAGAGGAGCAGTTGCTGCGTGATAACAGAGTTCCCGAATGGTACATTCAGTCGTGCCTGAAGATCCAATATCTCTTTCCCAAAGCGCACGCCGCTGCGTACGTCATGTCCGCTTTCCGTATTGCCTATTTCAAGGTGCATATCCCGAAGGCTTTCTACACCGCGTATTTCACGGTGCGTGCCGATGAGTTTGATGCCGACCTGGTGGCCAAAGGTCCCCATGTCGTCAAACAGGCCATTGCTGAGCTGGAACGCAAGGGAAAAGAGGCAACTGCCAAAGAAAAGGCGCTTCAGACTATC
>CAZINL010000188.1:0-5707 GCA_964540595.1 uncultured Clostridia bacterium | reverse complement strand
GCCGAGCATTTCGTCGGATGTCTGGATGGCTTTGGAATTGATCTCGTAGGCGCGCTGAGCGGTGATCAGCTTAACCATCTCCTCGACCACCTGGACATTGGACATCTCGAGGAAGCCGGACATGATGCGGCCGCGGGGAATGGTCTCGTCGGTCTCGGGGTCGTTGTAGTAGATCTCTTGGCCAGAAGCGGCGGTGGCGGTGTAGAGGTTGCGTCCGATGTTGCTGAGACCGGCGGGGTTGGTAAAGACGGCGATGGCGATGCGGGCGAGCTCTTCTTGGCCATCGGTGTCGGGGGTGATGCCGCGGATGAGGCCATTCTCACCGATGGAGATATCGGTGGCGTCGGCGGGAAGGACGATGGGGTCACCTAGGTCTTCCCCGTCCTGGGATAGGACGGCATAACCGTCAGCGGTGACGAGCTGCAGCTCGCCGTCTTCGTTTTGTTGGAGCTTGAAGGCGCCGTCGCGGGTATAGGCGATGCCGTTGGGGGTCTGGACGGCGAAGAAGCCGTTGCCCTCGATGGCGAGGTCAAAGGTGTTGCCGGTCTGTTCGAGGTTGCCAGTGGTGAAGTCGCGGGAGACGGCGACGCTGCGCACGCCGTGCCCGACCTGGATGCCGACCGGGCTGGTCATGCCGGTGGCGGTGGCAGCACCGGGGGCGCGGGTAGTGGCGTAGAAGAGGTCTTGGAACTCGGCACGGGCTTTCTTGAAGCCAGTGGTGTTAACGTTCGCGAGGTTATTGGAGATGGTGTCGACGGAGAGTTGTTGCGCTTGCATACCGCTGCTGGCGGTCCAGAGAGACCTGAGCATTCAGTCGTTCCTCCTTCATGCCGCGCCCGTATGGGCGCGTGACGTGAGAGTCCACAAGAACACAAGTCCACATGTCCACAGGTGGGGTAGACGGGGGACGGTTTGGAGGGGGAGTCCACAGGTCCACAAGAACACGAGTCCACATGTGGGTGGAACGGGGACGGTGGGCGACGTCGGTTGCGTCAGTCGGTCGGCAACCGTGTGTGGGCCTCCGCAAGCGGTCCGGCCCAGGCGCACGCGAGTGCGGGAAACGGAAGAGTCCCAAGTCTCAAGTCCCAAGAAGGGCAACGGGATGAGATACCTGAGACGGAGACGAGGATACGGGGTCACGCGGGCGCAGCAAGCAGCGCCCCTACGAGAAGGTCGAAGGTTTGACGGCAAGGTGGGAAGCCGAGACTTGGGACTTGGGACTTGGGACTTGGGACTTGGGACTTGGGACTTGAGACTCCTATTACACCCGGCCGACTTCGTTAACGGCTTTGTCGAGGGTTTGGTCTTGGGTTTGGATGATGCGTTGGGCGGTTTCGTAGGTGCGCATGACGGTGATCATGTTGACCATCTCGCTGATGGGGCTGACATTGGAGCCTTCGAGAGAGCCTTGCTGGATGCGGGTGTCCGGGGGTGGGGCGATGGGGTTGTCTTGGGCGAGGTAGCGGTTGTAGCCTTCTTTTTGCATGGTGGTGGGGTCGGCGAAGTGGGCGATGGCAAGGGTATAAGCGGTGCCGTTGAGGGCGCCGTCTGCGGCGATGGAACCGTCCCAGCCATCGAGAGTGATAGGGCCGCCGGTTCCGAGGACCAGCCAGCCGTCTTCGGTGATGAGGCGGTTCTGGTCATCGGTGAGGAAGTGACCGTTGCGGGTGTAGCGGATGGTGTTGTTGGTGGGGTCAGCAATGGTAAAGAAGCCTTCGCCAGCGATGGTGAGGTCGAGCGGATTGCCAGTCTGGATGCTTGTCCCTTGGGTATGTAGGGTGATGGTTTGGGTAGCGGCGGTACCGGTGCCGAGGAGGCCGAGGTCGATATCGCCTTCGATGGGTTCGCGGGGGAGTTGGAGCTGTTTCATCAGCATGGTGGTGAAATCGTGGGTGATGACCTCGTCGCGTTTGAAGCCGGTGGTATTGACGTTGGCCAGGTTATTGGCGGCGGCGTCCTGACGGATCTGTTGGGTCACCATGGCAGACGCGGCGGTGTAGAGGCCACGGATCATTGAATTATCACCTCCGGTGATAATGTGAGCCACCATGCCACCAAGGCACCAAGCCACCAGTGGATGGGGCGAAGGGACGAGGGGATGGGCACGAAGAGTCCACAAGTTGGGGAACGAGGCGGAGTACGAGGGACGGGGGACGAGGAACGAGAGGAGAAACGGGCGCGGGGCGCCCGTTAGCGGATCTTCTTGCTGCTGGTGAGGGATTTTTCGAGGATGGGGAGGGAATCGAGGGCGCGGCCGGTGCCGATGGCGACGCAATGGATTGGTTCGTCGGCGACATGGGTATGGATGCCGGTCTCTTGGGCGATGAGCCTGTCCAGTCCATCGATCATCGCGCCGCCGCCGGTGAGGATGATCCCTTTGTCCATGATGTCGGCTGAGACCTCGGGTGGGGTGCGTTCGAGGACGGACTTGACCAGGTGGACGATGGTGGAGACCGGTTCGGACATAGCGGCCAGGGTCTGAGCAGAGGTGACGGAGACGGTCTTTGGCAAGCCATTGACCAGATCGCGGCCGCGGACCTCGATGACCTCATTGCGGGCGCCTGGGAAGACGGTACCGACCTTGATCTTCATCTCTTCGGCGGTCCGTTCGCCGATCAGGAGCTTGTACTCATTCTTCATGAATCGAACTAGGGCATCGTCCATCGAGTCGCCGGCGATACGCACAGCGTCTGAGGTGACGATCCCCCCGAGGGAGAGGACGGCTACATCCGTAGTCCCGCCGCCGATGTCGACGACAATGCTGCCGCTGGGCTTGGCAATATCGATGCCCGCGCCGAGAGCGGCAGCCAGTGGTTCTTCGATCAGAAATGTCTCACGCGCTCCGGCGTCGTGGGCCGCTTCGAGGACGGCACGCTTCTCGACGACGGTGATGCCCGAAGGGACACCGATCATGACGCGTGGACCAAAGAGCGGACGGCGACCACACACCTTGCGGATAAACTCTTGGAGCATCCGCTGGGTGATGTCGTAGTCCGCGATCACCCCTTCACGCATGGGGCGAATAGCGACGATATTGCCGGGGGTACGGCCGATCATCAGACGGGCCTCTTCCCCGATGGCGAGCGGTTTGCCAGAGTCGCGCTCGATCGCGACGACCGAGGGTTCATTGAGGACGATCCCTTTACCTTTGACAAATACCAGGACGCTGGCGGTCCCGAGATCCACACCGATATCCATGTTTAGGCCTAACAATGCCGTGTCTCCTTCCGATATGACGGCTGCAACGTCATTTGGATATTCAGTGTGTTATTTCTACAAAATGTGAGCATTTCCTGCTCTGCCAGCGCCTAATTATCTTCCTCTCCCTGGTATTTCTTCTTAGTGGCCTCGCCACCGCGGATATGACGCACGGATTTGTTGTAGTCGAGGATGTCTTTGATCTGCTCGGCGAGCGTTGGATTGATGGCTGGGAGACGCTCGGTCATGTCTTTGTGGACTGTGGACTTACTGACGCCGAAGACCGCGGCCGTCTGGCGAACGGTGGTCTGCTGTTCGACGATATATTTCGCGATATCCAGAACGCGCTGGAGGATGTAATCGTTCACTCTCTCGCCTCCCACTTGCGAAGAATTGTCAATACAAGTTATGTCTGTGGGGGGAGGAGTAGAACAAAGCTTTGACTTCTGGGAAGAAGTCAAAGCTTTGTTCTAAGCCACCATGTCACCATGCCACCATGCCACCATGCCACCAAGTGGGAGGCGAATGACGAATGGGCGCGCGCGTATGCAATGCGCCCCTACGAACGAGGCGGTTGTTTCCGTGGGGTTACGTGTGATTGGCAGGTAGGGGCGTATTGTATACGCCCGCAGGTGGCCTCGCCGAAACGCTAACTTCGGCGCAGAATCAAAAAGCACCGCGCAAACGCGGTGCTTAGGGGGAGCGGGGTGGGGTTAGGGTTTGAGGATCTCTAAGGGGTCGACCGTCTGGTCGTCCTTGAGGATCTCGAAGTGCAGGTGGGGGGCGTCGGCGAGCTCGTAGCGGGCGGTCTTCCCTACCTTGCCGATGGTCTCGCCGCGCTTGATGATCTTGCCGATAGTGATATTCGACGAGGCGAGGTTAGCATACTTGGTCTTGAGGCCATTGGCGTGTTCGAGGATGATCACCTCGCCCAGTTGGGCATCGGTGTAGGTCCTTACGACCTTGCCATTGAGCGCGGCCTTGACGGCGGTGTCGACGGCAGCCTCGATATCGATACCGTTGTGGTGGCGCCAGTCTTCCATGGTCTTGGAGAGGTGGCGGCCGTAGCGGACGATGATCGTGGTCGGGTCGACCGGCCAGATCATCTCAGTGTCAGCGGGATCGGGGGTCTGGTAGACCACGGCGACCGGCAGCACTTCTTCGATTGGCTCTTCAGGAGCGAGCAGAGACAGACCTACGCCGGTAGTCAGCGGCGGGGCGGATGGGTCTTCGAGGGTCGCAGTAGCGCTTACGGGCTTGTCCGCTGGGGGAGCTGGGTTGGCGGCTGGGGCCAAGGTTGCCTTGTCGGGTTCGGCAGGGGGCGGGGTCTCGGGCTTGATCTTCTCCTCTGCCGCTAGGTCAGGCAGATCGGGATGCGAGATCACCGGCGGGATGGCGGGGGTATTGTCCGCAATCGCCGGTGCTGTGGCTGGCGGGGTGGGTGCCGTACGCTGCTGCCAGGGATAGAGGGGGTTTAGGATCCGCATCCACGCCACGGTGGAGAGGATGATCACGATCACGAAGTAGATCGGTAGGACGACCCATTTGTTTTTCAGGAGCTTCGACCAGCGCGATGGGGTCGGCTCTTTGGTGGTCTTGTCTGGCATAATTGGGAAACACCTCCTAGCGTGATTCTACCCGCATTCGGCAGGGTTTAAACTTTGCCGAATGCGGGTAGAATCACGAGTCACCAAGGCACCATGCCACCAAGCCACCAGTGAGGGGGAAGGAGGCCTCCTTCTCGTCGACGCGTATGCTTAGGCCGCAGGGAAGCTTTAGGTGTCGTCCTTAAGGGACACCATTAGTCGAGTTACTAGGCGCACGACGTCACCACAGAGGGAGCGAAGCTCAGAGTAACGGTCGTCGGCGATGTAGCCAAGGTCACGGCTGAGCAGGCAGAAGTAGTCGACCTCATTCGCCGATCCCCTGCTGATGGATAGGAAGTTCCGAAAGTCCTTTGGGGTGACACGAGAGTGTCCCTCAACAATATTGGCCGCCACGGATGCGGCCGCTCGCCTCATCTGGTTCACGAGACCGTATTGCTCCTGGGTGGGAAACTGAGCGGTTGCTTTGTATATGGACAAGACCAACTGGTGCGCCTTCTGCCAAGCGAATAGATCTTCGTAACGACGTTGGGTCATATGTCTACCTCCTTCGTCCTGTACCTATCTACGAATCGAGACGAGCAGGTCAAACACCTGCTCGTCTCGATGTAATCGTCTAGCAGTTGGCGGTATTCCCCTCCGTATCTTAACCACTTGCTGGCTTGGTGGCATGGTGCCTTGGTGGCTCAGTTCGTGGTCTTCTCCACTACCACTCCAGTGTAGTAGTGGGTCAGGACTTCGTCGAACTTGCGTCCCAGGCGGGCGAGGCCGTCGGCGCCGTATTGGCAGAGGCCGACGCCGTGACCGAAGCCGGTGGTGGTGACCTCGAGGCTTTCGCCATTGAGGCGGGCGGTGAAGGCGGTAGAGTTGATACCGAGGTAAGCGCGTAGGTCGACGGCGCGGTA
>CAZINL010000187.1:3728-5708 GCA_964540595.1 uncultured Clostridia bacterium | reverse complement strand
TGAGTACCGCCGTCGCGGGATCGGCGAGCAGATGATGCTGACTGGCATCGATCGATTGCGTAGCGAGGGAATTACACAGATGTGGTCACACATCCACCCACCGCAACCTGCCATCCATCCGCCTCCATGAGAAGATCGGTTTTCAGAAAACGTCCGACGGGTATATCAGTAGTTGGGGCGAGCACCGAGGCAATGGGGCCGAGTACTGCTTGGTCTTGGCATAGGTGCATAGTTCTACCCCTGGGCCACACCGCAATAATAGTAGCGGATGGGTCATACTGGGGGTGAAACATATGCGGAGGTCAGCAGTGGCGAGCCTTGCTGTACTGCTTACGCTCGCCTTAGTCTTGCGCTGGAGTACGCAGGCGGAGCCTGCCCTGAGTCGGGCAGAGATCCCGACTGCCGAGGGCAGGCTGAGGAGACTGGAGCCACCCGAACCGGTCGACATTGAGAATCCGCTTATGGGGATCGCATCACTGCCCACCAACGAGGTCCCAGTGCAGAACATACTGCGCGATGGGAAGGAGATCCAGTTACGCAGGATCTACGACAACCCTACGTGGACCAGACTGGCCTATCGATCCTATTGGCATAGCACCGTTTCAGGTGGACGTTGGTCCAGAGTGCCCACGAGGCTACAGTATGCCATGCATCGCCTGTTCGTCAGCTTTACCACGGCATCGATCTACTACGACTTCGTTCATGACCTGGGCATCGCTGACATCAGCGGTCAGTTTGCTCGATCCCCCATGACCGCACCGTTTGACAGCGTGGAGATCGTAGTCATGCAGGCGAAGGTGCGTGGGGTAAGAACCATGGGGAACCAAATCGTGATAGTCGCCGAGCCGATGCGCGACGGGCTAGAGGTATACGAGCTACAGACACAACTGTGCACACCCACTGATCCGGATCAGCCGACGCTGTTCCAGCTCGTCACACCAGAGGGCTATGAGATCGACTATACGACGATGTGGATGACTAGGTGATGTCATGGGTGCTCATCGTTAGGTCATCCGTCACCCATAGTCATCTCTTCACCGCCGTCCGCCAACTGTGCCCCAGACCGATCATCCATTCCAGCCCGTCGATGACCTGTTGCCTGTCACGGACCTTGTGCGGGGTGTGTTCGAGGACGACATAGGTATCCCACGGGTTCTCAGCCAGTAGGTCAAGGGTGTGGGCGATCGGTACAATGCCCTCGGCGGTGACGGGTGTCCAGATGTAATGAGAGCCCTCGACCTCCACATGATGAAGATGGGCAACCGTCGCGAACCGTGCCAGGTGCTGTACCTGCTCTTCATACTGCAGTCCCAGAGCTTGACAGGCGATGTAGAGATCGCCGACATCGATGCACCAGTCGATCTTCCAGTCCGCGATCTCAGCGCGGGTGGTGTTGAGCAGGAGCGAGATGCCAAACGGATCGCGATTGGGGCCCAGCTTGGGCTCAGCGATGATCTTGACCTGGTGGCGGTTGATCTCATGTATTCGTCTGACCGCATAGCGGATGCGTTCGATCGCGTCAGCGTACGGTATCGGCTCGCGGAAGTAGGGAAAGTGAATGAGGACATAGGACATGCCTCCTCTCCAGGCTAGCTCCAGGTCTTCCTCGAGTTCGGACCAGGCATCCACCTCGTCGTAGAGCAGCCCATAGCGGTTGCGATGGCGTAGGCTCGGGGCGTGGAGACCAAACTCAACACCGCTCTCCTGGCAACGTCGAAGAACGTAATGCAGATCATCCATCGTGTCGAACCCGCCAGCCTCAATAGCCTCTGTTCCCCAGGTGAATAGCTCGTCGAGGCGGTCACTAGCGGAAAGGATGGTACTTCCTGATACGGATAGGATAAGTGGCACGATCAATTACCTCACCTTCTGTGGATAGGGCCATCGCGCTACTCGTGATACCCGTGTTGCGCGGCGTGTCAGCGTCAGTTGCTTCTCTTTGCCACCAGTTTTCGCCCTTTGACCTGGCATGTCCTTCCT
>CAZINL010000187.1:2369-3718 GCA_964540595.1 uncultured Clostridia bacterium | reverse complement strand
CCTGTTCGTGGTTGTGCTGCTATACCAAGTGCCAGTTGTATGCTCATCGAATAGTAATGCCATGTAGCATAGGAAAAGGGGCCTGACTTCAGGCCCCTTTCTCTCGTGATACCGGTACTAATCAATCATGGCTCCCAGGCGAGACAGGTTCGCACGGTAGCCCCTAAGCGTTTCATCGTCCACGTCGCCCATGGCTTCGCAAGCAGAGATGATCTGCTGCCATTCGTGGATCGCCTCGGCGATGCGCTCCTGCCGTTCGTAGAACGCGGCCAAGGTGAAGCGCGCATCGAGGAAAGACGGATCGAACTCCAGGCAGTCCCCAAGGTCCTTGACCGCATCCTCAATCTGACCTATGGCCAAGAGAGCCTCGCCCCGCACATAGTAGAGGTCAGCGATGGTCGCATCCACGGAGAGGCCGTGGTTAGCTGCTGCCACTGCCTCCTCGAACTGCTGAGCCACATAGTAAGCAAAGGCGAGATAGGCGTAGCTCATCGCGGAATGGGGGTGAGAGGTGGTCTGATCGAGGTAGTAGGCCACAGCGGCATCGAGGCTGCCTGTGCTGCGATGGGCCGCGATATACTGGTAGTGGTTCTTCTTGCGCTCAGGTTCCAGCTCCACCGCCTGCCGGAAGCAGTCGATGGCCTGCTTGCGGAGGACGTTCGATCGGCGTTGGAGCAGATACCCTTTGGTCCAGAGATAGCGCGGATTGTGAGGTTCCAGGTGTATTGCTTGGTCGATGAATCTCTGCCCCTTGTCGAGCAGGTCGTCGGTCAATGATGAGGGGGCAATGTCGCCTATAGCATAGGCTGCGTGATATAGATGTTCACTGGATGCCTGGTGAGACTCTGCAGCGGCGATGATCATGTTCAGCTTCTCGTCATGACTCCCCATGTCATACCTCCTACGCGCAGAAGACGCTGCGCTTATTCTGCACCCTGGCGAGAACCTGCTCCCAATGGAGTAGGCCAGATAGTGAGTGACTGGGCCGCAACGCGTCAGCGGTGATAGCTGCTTGGTAGCGTCTGATTAGAAGGTCGGCATCCGGCGTGACCACCGGGCCCAGTGTCCAGTCATCGAGTGCTTGCCAATCCCCCCTGACCTTCTGCAGTCGCTGGGAACACACAGGGCACTGCGTCAGGTGCTCATGCAGCTCACCGACGGTTTGGTCGTCCAATAGGTCAAACACCAGTGCATCCAGCAACGGTAGCACACTTTCGCAGTTCATCGCTTAACCTTCCTCTCTACCGGGTCTGATGGCCTTAGGTCGGCGCGGAGGGCCGATAGGGCGCTGCTCATACGGGACTTGACGGTTCCAACGGGGATCGACAGGGCCGCGGCAATCTCGGCAT
>CAZINL010000187.1:0-2359 GCA_964540595.1 uncultured Clostridia bacterium | reverse complement strand
AGTGATAGAGGATAATGACGGACCGCTGGACAGGAGTCAGCCTGGCCATAGCGGCGCGAACGAGTTCGGCAGCGGCGATTTCGTCAGCGGGGTCAGCAGCGTGGGTTGAGGACTTCGGTGGGTCGGCAACCAGAGTAACCCGATTGGCGTACGAGGTGAGCTCATCGTAGCAGAGGTTTGTGGCGATCCGGTATAGCCAAGGACGAAAGGGACGGGAAGGGTCGAAGCGCCGGGTAAATGAGTAGACTCGCAAGAAGGTCTCCTGGAAGCACTCCTCGGTGCGTCCGTGGTCCAGGAGCAGCCGCCGGATGTACGCCATGATCTGAACCCGGTACCGCTCATAGAGCGCGGCAAACGCCGCTTGGTCACCCTGGCTCACCAAGATCATTAGCTGCTCGTCACTCAGCATAGCATTCATATCCCACCTCCATCTCTCTGCTCGCGCTCTCACCCATTGATACCCCAAATGCCACCAATTGGTTCGGTCAATAGCAGTGTTTTCTTGACGCAGTCTCTGGGCATCCATGCAGTATTGCAGTTCCACCCGCATCCCGACCGATCCTGCCAACCCTTGCGCAATGCCCATCGCAGCCTTGTCGAATGCGTCCTTACGGTAGCGTCATTTCCTGGGCAATTGCGTCGAACACGCTATGCACTTCATCTGTACGGTGTCGATTGCGGTGTGCCGCGGCACATGAGAATCGAGAGCCGAGTGCAGGCACGCACTCGGCTTAACACCCCAATTGCCATTGTGTCACAGGACCCGTGGAAAAAACAGGCTTACCCTGATACTGTTATTTCTCTATAATCGATGTAAACCACTCTATGATAGGAGCGTGTTAACATGAGTATCACCCTCAGACAAGAGCTGGAGCACGACTATAGCTCCACTGAGCAGGTCGTAGAGAGGGCGTTTCGGACCGCCAGTCATACCAACCATGCAGAACAGTTTCTGGTCGCTAGACTAAGGAAGAGCGACGCCTTCATACCCGAGCTCTCCTTGGTCGCAGAGCTCGATGGCGCGATTGTCGGGCACGTCATGTTCACTAGACTGGTGATCCGTGATGACCAGACCGAACACGCATCGCTGGCGATGGCCCCCGTATCTGTTCTGCCGGAACACCAAGGTCAGGGCATCGGCAGCCAGATGATCATGACGGGACTAGAGAAGGCCAGGCAGATGGGATTCACATCGGTCATTGTTCTCGGACACAAGGACTACTACCCCCGGTTTGGCTTTAGGCCCGCGAGCCAGTGGGGCATCCGAGCTCCGTTCCCCGTCTCCGACGCATCCTACATGGCGCTGGAGCTCCAACCACAGGGACTGCAGGGCGTAAGTGGCGTAGTAGTCTACCCTAAGGCGTTTGACGAATAGAGTGGGCGAAGAGACCGGAAGACGATGAAAACGTGGGTGTTAACTGAGGGGTCAGACCCCTTAGTTAACACCCCTTTAAGAATCCACTCACCACTTGGGATTTGGGTAGATCAACGACCGCGAGATCGGGCATCTGGATCGAGCGCCATTCGTGGCGTCCAACTCGTCGGCCGAAGAGATGGCTGAAGAAAGCTACTAGGATCCTCGCATGCGAGACGACGGCGATGGAGCGGCCCGGGTGCGACTGGATCAGCCTTTGCACGCAGCCAACGATCCGCTGCTGAGCTTGGTCATATGGCTCAAAATCCGGGTCATCTGCACCTTCGAGGTAATCGCCGACCTTCTTGAGGAAATCGGCGTTATCCAGCCAGACCGACTTCATCTGCAGCTCGCGGAGGTCATTCTCGACGATGACTCTCGTACCCCATGGACGTGCGATCTCCTGAGCCGTCTGCAGCGCTTTGGGCTCAGGGCTGGAGTAGATGATCTCGACATCCTGCCAACAGGGAAGCTCGCCCAACTGCTGGGCGGCTCTGATGCCCGCATCCGATAGTGGCCAGTGCTCCGCTGCGACTGATGGATCGGTAGCGGGAATCGAGTGGCGAACGATGTACAGCATGCTCATGGGCGGCTCCTCTCGTCTCAGCGGTCCAGCTCCTAATAACGCCGAGGTTTCTCAACCTCGGCGCTACACTCTGCATTCTGATCCTGCAGCGTATACACATCGCCATGCGTTATGTCACGGCGCACCGATGCATCCTTTCGATACATGCCGCTCCGTTTCCTTCCAGACGGTCCTCCTCGGGACTACCCTCCGACTCCAGGTTCGGCAGCGCAACTCTACGTAGAGGCTGCTGGATAGGCAAGAGCCACACCGCGCGGTGTGGCTCTTACTACATCCTCACTGATCCAGTGACAGATCCAGCTTACTTGCGATACTCCTCAGGAACGTGCTTGCGGTGAGACTCTTTGATCTCGGCTTGG
>CAZINL010000186.1:3386-5748 GCA_964540595.1 uncultured Clostridia bacterium | reverse complement strand
GCGGCTACGGCAGCTTCAGCCACGGCCTCGTTGCCTTTCATCAAAATCTTGTCGGCCATGAAGCTCCTCCTTCGTGATCTGCTATTGTCCTGTATCAAGCAATCCTACTTCTCAACCTCGATGACGGTGTCGGGGCAGACGCGAGCGCAGAAGGCACAACCAATGCATTTGTCGACGTCAATCACCGTCGCTGGATGGAAGCCCTTGTTGTTCATGTGCTTGGCCATCACAACGATCTTCTTGGGGCAGACCGTGGTGCAGAGTTCACACCCCTTGCACCGATCCTCGCGGAAAATGGGTCTCGGCATGTGGCAACCTCCTTTGTTAAACATCCTCTGTCTGGTGTCTGGAATCTGGTGTCTACTCATTCCGTTCCCAGGGCGGAAGCATGCGACGATCCAGCGGCATGACCGTCACATCGGGAAGGCGTTGGCTGACCTCAGCAGCTAGAGGTCGGCTGGCCACAACCATGGTCAGAGGGAGTCCCATGGCCTCTGCCACGTCCTTCGCCATCTGATACCCACCAACGATATCATCGACGGTGGTCTCGCTGCCGAGATTGCTATTGCTGATAATCCCAGTAATCCTGATCCGTGAACGCGCTTCGATCCTTCTGGCTAGAGCCACGGTATCTTCGACCCGTTTGGTGAAGGGGCGGTAGGTATTGATGACGAGCAGCAGATCATGGTTCTCCGGTGTAAAGTACTGCTTGAAGCGTCCCAACGCCACCGCCCCGGCATCATCGCCACCGACGTCCATGATCACCCGCAACTCTGGGTCCTGCAAGACCGAGTAGATCTCTGCGGGTAGAGCAGGCAGATCAGCGACTGCCATCGCACCGCTTGGTGCGATCAGGTCGATCTTGCTCTCGATCAGCCTGAGGCGATGCTCCCGGGAACGGAAATAGGGTTTCATAATGTCTAGGTCGACGATTGCAATGCGAGGATAGCCAGGGGCCAGCTGTTCCACGGTGTTCAGAGCGATCTCCGTCTTGCCGCTTCCATAAGCCCCCACATAGATAGTGATCCGTTTAGACATAGTCTTTGGCCTGCTCTTCTCCGCTGATTACGCGCAGAGCACCCTCTGCCAGCGCTGTCATCTCGTCCTCGCCAGGGTACGCTTTCACGGGAGCGATGAAGCTAATCCGCTCAGTGATCCAACCGCATAGCCGCCGGCTGTAAGCCAGGCCCCCTGTCAGCAGAATCGCATCGACCTTGCCCTTAAGAACAGCCGCGCAAGCTCCGACCTCTTTCGCCACTTGATAGGCCATGCCCATAAACACGGTGGTAGCCTGCTCATTGCCGTCGTCGATCATCTTCTCGATGGTGCGACCATCGTTGGTACCGAGATAGGCAACCATTCCACCCTGACCTACGAAATGCTTTCTGATCTGAGATTCGGTAAACTTGCCGCTGAAGCAGAGGCTGATGACATCGGCCACCGGCAGCCCACCGGCACGTTCCGGGGAGAGAGGACCATCTCCGTCCAAGGCATTGTTGACGTCGATGACCTTCCCGGCCTGATGAGCCCCCACCGAGACGCCACCGCCAAGGTGGACCACAATGAGGTTCGCCTCATCATAGCTCTTCCCCAGGTCACGAGCAGCGCGTCGTGCCACGGCCTTGTGGTTTAGGGCATGAAAGATACTGCGGCGAGAGATCTCAGGCATCCCGGATAGACGCGCCAGTGGTGCCAGTTCATCAACCACCACGGGATCGACGATAAAGGCTGGTATATTTAGTTGCTGTGCGATCTCGTGGGCGATGAGACCTCCGAGACTGGAGGCGTGCTGACCCTGTATACCTGCCTTAAGGTCACGCAGCATCGGTTCGTTTACATAGTAGGTACCTCCGGCGATCGGCTTAAGCGTTCCGCCGCGACCGACCACCGCCACAAGGCGAGACAGGTTGATCCCTTTGTCGTGGAGTGTGGTCAGGATCGTGTCCTTACGAAAACTGAACTGGTCGGTGATGGTGGGATAGGGGCGAAGCTCATCACTGGTGTGACGAAGGGTCTCCTCCAGGATGGGACGCTCGCCGTCAAATACCGCGATCTTCGTGGAGGTGGAACCAGGATTGATGACGAGGATGCGTGGGTGTTCGGTCACGGCAGCGCTCCTTCTTTCCACTACGGCAAGAGTTATGGTGAGGGCCTGCGGTCGCAGGCCCCGAAACTTACATTCACCTGATACCTAGACGGATCTACCCGAGATAGGTACGCTTCACCTGGGCGATGGTTTCCATCCGATCCTCAGCTAGGCGATCTGCTGCCTTGGAGGTCGGGATGTCCTCACGCTTGGCGATCTCGAACACTTTGGTCACCGTATCGAAGATCTTGTTAACCTTGGCGGTGGCACGCGTCT
>CAZINL010000186.1:0-3376 GCA_964540595.1 uncultured Clostridia bacterium | reverse complement strand
CCACCCGCATTGAGAACATAGTCAGGTGCGTAGAGGATGCCCTTGTCCTTGAGGATCTGACCATGGCGGTCTTCCTTAAGCTGATTGTTGGCTGCGCCAGCTACGATCACACACTTGAGCTGCGGAATGGTCTCATCATTGATAACTGCCCCTAGCGCGTTGGGAGAGTAAATGTCACACTTCACACCGTAGATTTCGTCAGGTTTGACTACCTCGGCCCCAAAAGCATCGACCACGCGTTTAATCTGGTCATCATAAATATCGGTTACGATCAGCTTAGCACCAGCCTGGTGTAGATGCTGACAAACATAGTAGCCTACATGACCGAGTCCCTGTACCGCCACCGTCTTGCCCTCGAGGCTATCGCTGCCCCACACTTCCTTGGCAGAGGCCTGGATACCCCGGAATACTCCGAGAGCGGTAAAGGGCGATGGATCGCCACTGCCACCCGATGCTAGGTCTACACCAGCAACAAACTTGGTTTCAGCGCGGATCATCATGATATCCTCGGTCGATGTGCCAACGTCCTCAGCCGTAATGTAGCGGCCATTGAGGCTCTGCACAAAGCGGCCAAAGGCTCGGAAAAGCGCCTCACTCTTATCCTTGCGCGAATCACCGATTATGACGGCTTTGCCACCACCTAAGTGTAACCCGGCGACGGAATTCTTGTAGCTCATACCACGGGAAAGACGCAGGGCGTCGAGGATGGCAGCTTCTTCGGTCGCATAGTTCCACATGCGCAGACCGCCCAGAGCTGGTCCCAGGTTGGTGTTGTGGATGGCGATGACCGCCTTTAACCCGCTGGCTTTGTCATGACATAGAACCACTTGCTCGTGACCATGTTTCTGCATGTACTCAAAGATCTCCATAATAATGGTCCCCTCCTCTAGTGTGTGTAATATTTCCACCTCGGAGACAGGAAGCTGTGTGAGCTTCCGCCCCGGGTCTGGACCGCAAGAGAAGCAACAGACGGATATCGGACTCTCCTAGTCGGCCAAGTGTGATGCCAGAGCGATCGAGTTCCTCTTGGCCTCGGGGGTATCCGCCCGTGAAGTCAGAACGATCGGGGCGCGTGCTCCCACGATGATCCCGGCCACTTTGGTCTGACCAAAGAACACCATGGACTTGTACAACACGTTGCCGACCTCGATAAACGGCACCAGAAGAATATCGGCATGTCCGGCCACAGGATGGGTAATACCTTTGTGCGCAGCGGCCTCAGGGTTTACCGCACCATCAAGCGCCATCGGTCCACAGACCAACGCATTGCCAAACTCGCCTGCTTCCCCCAGCTTGCGTATTTCATCTGCATCCACTGTGGCAGGCATCTTGGGGTTGAGCTGTTCAAAGGCCGTCAGTGGGGCAACCTTAGGTTGGTCGATACCTAGACCTCTCGCGACGCTGATGGCATTCTTCACCATCTCCACTTTCTGCGCCAGCGTAGGGGCAATAATCATGCCGCCATCGGTCATCAGCAGCAAGCGCCCGTAATTGACTGGTTCCATCACCGCCACATGGCTAAGCAGCCGACCGGTGCGAAGCCCGATCTCAGGATCGAGCACCTGACGCAGCAGATCACCGGTGCTGACGATCCCTTTCATCAGCATCTGAGCCTGCTTGGTCGAGACGAGTTCGACCGCGCGGCGGGCAGCCAACAGATTGTCTGGTTCGTTGATGATCTCGGTCCCAGACAGATCCAGACCATGCTCATCAGCCAGGCGCTGGATCTTGCCGGCATCACCGACTAGCATCGCGTCTACCAGACCCAGATCGACCGCCTGGTGCACTGCCTCAAGGACCTCAAGATCATGGGCGGCCGCGACCGCCATGCGCTTCCTTGGCCGGGACTTTGTCAGCTCCAACAACTCAGCAAAACTATGGATCATAGCTCTCCTCCTCTAGCGATACTCCTTTGCCTTTTCCTGACCGCTAAGAACGCGCCACGCCCCTTCGACCAGCGCCTGTAGTTCGTCTTCACCAGGGTAGATCAAAACAGGTGCAATCCAGCGCACATAGTCGCTGATCATTTTCACCAGTTCAGCACTGTGCGCCATCCCCCCGGTAAGCACAATTCTGTCCACCTTGCCTTTCAGCGTCGATGCCATGGCCCCGATCTCTTTGCCGATCTGATAACCCATGGCGCTAAACACTGTCTTGGCGAGTTGGTCACCTTGCTCAATCCGTTCGGCCACCTCGCGCAGGTCGTTAGTCCCCAGGTGAGCCATGAGGCCGCCGTGACCATTGACCTGCTTGATCAACTCCCGCTCGGTATACCTCCCACTATAGCAAAGCTTAATCAGGGCCACTACCGGCAGGGTACCTGTCCGCTCGGGTGAAAAGGGCCCGTTTTCGTTGGCGTTGTTAACATCGATGAGTCGACCTTGGTGCATGGGGGCAATGGAGATTCCCCCACCGAGATGGACCATAATCAGATTGATATCAGTCAGTGAGCACCCCAGGTCCCGCGCTACGCGGTGAGCCACCGCACGAATGTTGAGCGCGTGAAGCATGCTCCGCCGAGGCAGTTCGGGGAGACCTGACAGGCGAGCATTGTCCTCAAACTCGTCCACCGACACCGGGTCCACGATGTAAGCAGGAATACCGCGTGGCTGAGCGATAGCGTGGGCCAGAATCCCACCAAGGTTCGAGGCGTGCTCGCCATGTCTGGCGGCTACTAGGTCATCGATCATCGTTTGGTTCACTTCATAGGTACCACTGTGCAACGCCTTTAGCATCCCACCCCTACCGACCACCGCTCCCAAGGAGGTAGGATCGACTCCATGCTCAACCATGAAGCTCTCAATCAAACGTTCTCTAAACTCTAGCTGATCGGTCACGTGGGCGTAATTCTTCAGTTCATCCACCCGATGACGCAGAGTATCGACTAAGATCCTCTCTGTGCCGCGATATAGAGCAACTTTTGTTGATGTAGATCCTGGATTGATCGCTAATACATAATCCCTGATGGTCATGATCCCCTCCGCCATAACTGGAGTAATAGATGCCAAAACCTCATTGAGTACAGCCATACCCTTTTCATGCAAGGATAATGCCAAGGCAACGGTATCTGCGCTGCCTAGAGAAAAAAAGCTCATGAACCCAGCAATCATGCCCCTTGCCGCCAGACTCAAAGGAAAATGGATGGCGGCCAGATCGTATTCGACCACAAAACAATGCAAAGACCTGCAGGCTTCTGCAAGTCTTTGCATGCAAACAACAGCAAGTCGGTCTCGCCACTAACTCATTTGGAACCGATCCATCTTGTAATAGAGGCTGCGAATAGATATCTGCAGCAGCCGTGCGGCCTCAGTCTTGTTGCCGTCGGCTTGTCTGAGGGCCAAGGTGATGGCGTTGCGCTCGGCCGCGGCCACTACGT
>CAZINL010000185.1:0-5823 GCA_964540595.1 uncultured Clostridia bacterium | reverse complement strand
CGCTATCTTCGAGGACAATCCCTACGGCGAGCTGCGTTTTGCCGGTGAAATGGTTCCTTCCATCAAGTCGCTCGACACTGACGGCCGTGTGATCTACGCGGGCAGCTTCTCCAAGGTCATGGCGCCAGCCTTCCGCCTTGGCTTCATGGTCTTCGACAAAGCGCTGCTCTCGCGCATCACCGTGGCTAAGCAGGTCACCGACGTGCACTCCAATGTGCTCTTCCAGCATGTCTGCAACGAGTATATGACCAAGTACGACTACGCCGGGCATATTCAGGCCACACGTGAGCTGTATCGCCACAAGAGCGCGCTGATGCTCGATGAGATGAAGAAGCACTTCCATCCGGGCGTTACCTTCAACCCGCCCGAAGGTGGGCTCTTCGTCATGGCCTTCCTCCCCGAAGGATACGACTCCTACCCCTTCGTTTACGAAGGGATCAAGCGCGGCGTCGCCTGTGTGCCAGGCGTGGCCTTCGCCATCGACCAGTCGAAGCCCAGTAACGGCGTTAGAATGAATTACTCGATGCCATCCGACGAGAATATCGTCCGGGGTGTGGAGATCTTGGGCAAGCTGACCCATGAGTGGTTGGCCAAGTAGGAGTCCACAGTCCACAGCGATTGCCGAAAGGAGCGTGTTCATATGGATGTCATGACCGCCATCGAGATGCGGCGCAGCAATCGGCAGTACAAGGCGGACCCGATCCCCACCGAGGTGTTGAATCAGTGCTTGGAGGCTATGCGCCTGGCCCCGTCAGGAAGCAATCGGCAGCCCTGGCGTTTTGTCGTCGTGGTAGACGAAAAGGTGCGCCAGGCTCTCCAGCCTGCCTGCAACAACCAACCTTCCATCGGCCAGGCGCCAGTCGTCATCGCGGCTTGTGCCCTACCCGGCACCAGCGAGAAGGGTGCCTATATCAACCTAGCCATCCCGCTTGAGCACCTCGCCCTGATCGCCGTCGAGCTCGGCCTCGGTACCTGCTGGATCGGCGCCTACAAGGAAGATGAGGTCAAGAAAGTGCTGGGCATCCCCGAGGATGTGCGCGTGGTCGAGCTGATGACCCTTGGCTACCCCGCCGACCAGCCCGCACCGCGGCCACGGAAGAGCGCCGAAGAGATCTTCTGCTACAATAAGTGGTAATGCAGACCGAACATTAGTGATCGGTGGATAACTATCTCTCGGAGGGCTTGCTCCGTATCCTGGTATTCCACGTTGTTGACTCGGTGTGCCCCCGATGCTAGAATCAGCTTCATGATTGTTGGTGATGGGGCTCACCAGAAGCGGCTTCGGCCTAATGGCTCCTACTTCCTGTGAACACTACAGGGGTAGGAGTCTTTATTTCTGCGTGGATGGATGAACGGGGGTCTAGAATATGCTCTATAGCATCGCACTACTACTCGTGATCGGTCTGGTGGGCGCCAAGGTCTTTGCCAATCTGCGCCTGCCCGGAATGCTTGGGCTCATCCTGGTAGGTGTAACTGCAGGACCTTATGTCCTCAACCTGCTCGCCCCAGACCTAATCAGGATCTCCGGGGACGTGCGCATGCTGGCGCTGATCATCATCCTTCTGCGCGCCGGCTTGGGCATCAGCCGCGAAGCGCTAAACAAGGTGGGGGCAACCGCTCTCAAGATGAGCGCTATTCCCTGCCTATTAGAGGGTGCCACTATCACTTTTGCGGCACAGCACATCCTCGGGTTGCCACTATTGGAAGCTGGGATGCTGGGGTTTATCCTGGCGGCTGTCTCACCCGCTGTCGTGGTGCCAGAGATGCTAGCGCTAAAGAAATCTGGCCTGGGCGAGGACAAAGGCATCCCTGTTATCATCCTCGGTGGGGCATCCATTGATGATGTCTTTGCCATTACCATTTTTACCGCCTTCCTAGGGATGGGAACCAAACAGGCCAGCACTCCCTTCTATCTGCAGGCCCTACAGATTCCGTTTCAAGTCGTCGGCGGTATCGCCTTGGGTATTCTGGTCGGCTATATCCTGAGTCGTATCTTCCGTAGTTCACGCATCCCAACCACGGAGTCCGATGAGATCATCCTAGTCGTGGGCGGGGCGATCGCGGTGACGTTGCTAGGACAGAACCTGCATGTGGCTGGGCTCCTCTCTGTAATGACGGCAGGGTTTGTCATCCTGGAGACTGCCCCAACCATCGCCGAAAGACTATCCAGCAGACTGGAGAAGGTCTGGAAGGTCGCAGAGATCTTCTTGTTTACTCTGATAGGGGCGCAGGTTGATATTCGAGTGGCTGTGCACGCGGGGCTTGCCGGCGCGCTGGTGGTTCTGATCGGCCTGATTGGCCGGTCAATCGGGGTATTCATCGCCACTGCTGGCTCGGGGCTGAACCTCAAGGAGCGGGTGTTCGCAGCCATTGCCTACACGCCCAAGGCCACTGTTCAAGCCGCAGTGGGGGGTGTCCCTCTAGCTGCGGGTGTAGCTTCCGGAGGACTGATCCTGGCGGTGGCAGTGGTAGCTATCATCATTACCGCGCCGCTGGGGGCCATCGGTGTTCGTCTTTCCGCTCCGCGACTGCTTAGTGGTCCAGCAGGTAAGGCTGCTAGCCCGTCAGCGACGTCAGGCGACGACTGAGGTAAATCATGAGAAGAGAGCGCTCACCGTCGCGAGTGCTCTCTTCTTGTTTCGCAATAAAGGAGGATAGAACCATCCGCCCAATGAATAGTCTGGAGTAAAATGGTGAAGGAGTGAGCCTGATGACCAAACGGGTTGCTATTGGGATGATCAGCCACGAGACCAATGTTTTCTCCCCGGTTCAGACCCCGCTGCAGGCTTGGAAGGACCGCAGCTTTGCCACTGGTCATGAGATCCTAGCACATTACTCCGGGACCAAGTCCTCAATCGGTGCCTTCCTAGAAGTTGGCCAACAAAACGGCTGGGAGATGCTTCCTACGATCTGCGCCAGCGCGGTGCCGTCGGCACCCACCGATGCTCAAACCTACCGCTACTTGAAGGGCGGCCTCATCACCCCCATGATGGAGGCCATGCCGGATGCGGTCCTCCTGGCGCTGCATGGCGCCATGCAGGCCGAGGGCGTGGATGACCCCGAAGGGGATATCGTGGCCACTATCAAGCAGCAGGTTGGGGACATTCCCATCTTGGTGGTGCTCGATCTGCATGGCAATATCACAGCTGAGATGTGCGGCAACTGCGACGCAGTCTTCGGCTTTGACACCAATCCCCATATCGATGGCTACGAACGAGGCCTGGAAGCCGCTCGCTGCTTGGAGCGCGTCTTCGCCGGTCAGGCACACCCGGTGAACGCCTACAGTCATCCCCCGATGATGCCACCAACGATCAATATGCGCACAGCTGAAGGCCCGATGGTCGAGCTGAAAGAGCTAGGCCGACAGTGGGAGGCCAAGCCCGGGATCATCAACGTCTCCGTCTTTGGCGGTTTCCCCTTTGGCGACATCCCACATGGAGGCCTATCGGTGGTGACCACGGCTGATGGCGACGAGAGCTTAGCCCAGCAGTGTTCTGATGCCATCGCAGCTCGGGCATGGGAGATTCGCGATCAGTTCCTTAAACCCATCCTTCCACCCGTGCAAGCGATCAATCAGGCCCTCTCCCTGCTGGATGACAACGATCCACGCCCAGTCATCCTTGCCGACGTCGCCGACAATCCGGGCGGCGGCGGTTCTGGCGACACCCCTGAGTTGCTGCGTGAGCTGCTCAAGAGGAATATCTTCGGCAGCGCCGCCGCAGCGATCTGGGACCCCGAGACGGTACAGCAGGCGATCAAGGTGGGCGTGGGCGGCAGAGGTACCTTCCATATCGGTGGAAAGGCCGACCCATCCTACGGAGAGCCTCTAGTGGTGGAAGGAACAGTGCGGGTGCTCAGCGATGGCCTGTTCGCTGCCCGCGGACCCATGGGCCGCGGCATGCAGTGGAACATGGGCCTCTCGGCCGTGATTGAGGTCGGGCATACCAAGCTGGTGGTGTGCTCCATCCGCATTGCCTGCAATGACGCCGATCTCTTCCGCAGCATGGGCATCGACCCGGCCGACTCCCGGGTGCTCCTGATCAAATCCCGCGGTCACTTCCGCGCTTCTTTTGAACCACTGGCAAAGGCGATCATCGAGGTGGATGCTCCCGGCGCTGCCAATCCCAATCTGGATCGCTACAACTACAAATTCGTCAAGCGGCCGCTCTGGCCGCTCGATCGGTAACAATAGGAGTGGACCAGTGGCGACTATGCCGCTGGTCCACCTCGGTTCATGCGTTGGGTCGAAGATAGCTAGACAGCCATTAGCAGACGTCGCTCCTGTTCTCGATCAGTCGCTTGGCATGAAGCAAGGCACACCGATCACGCCGCTGTAGGACAAGACCACGCGGGTCGGCTGGATATGTCTCAAGAATGTGAATGGCATCATCGATTTCCAGCCACTCCACGCTCTTGATGAAATCATTCTCCTCATCCGTTCGGTTCATCTGACATTCATCAGTCGCTCGAACAAGGAAATAGCAAACGATATTTCTTTGACGCAGATTACGGTAGCAGTCAATGATGGTGCCGATCTCCGTCAGCACCTCTACCTCTAGCCCAAGCTCTTCTGCCATCTCACGGTGCAACGTCTGTACCTCGACCTCATCGGGTTCCATTCCACCGCCTGGAGTCAGATAGCAATCCATGCGGCCACCGTCCGGCCAATCTGCGCGGCACCTAAGCAGGGCAACCTTGTTGTCCTCATCCAGCACAATCCCGCGTACCGAGCGACGTTCTCGCGCAAATCCTTGTTCACCGCAAATATCATCGACGAACTCATGCAATAGGCGCAGGTCGATCACCACCTTCCCATCGTTGTTATCCGTTCGCTGCAGTCCTCTGTCTTCCTGCTGTGACACAGGCGGTACGCACCATCGCGATAAGAAAACCGGCGAATAGTCGCCGGTTTTCGTCATGTCTAGCTGCGAATAAGACTTCCTCTTCGATGATCTGAACCGTTATCTGCTGGCAAGTGTCTTTGCCATGGATGCCAGCTTGAGGATCGTCTTCCAGTTGCGATCTGTCGCTGGCACACCAAGTTTCCTGAGCTGATTCGGGAGTTTGGAGTCCAGGATGCTTTGTCGGAACAGCAGGTAGATCTCTCGGCCTTTGACGTCGAACTCGTCGGGTGGACAGCTAAGCTCGTTCAACCGAGCGAGCGCTTCAGGGGGAGGTGCCTCCTTCATGAAGGAGACGTGGATACTCTCTCCTTCACCCAACGAAGCCGCTGCAAATGGACAGTGAACAACGATCCCCCGCAGTTCCTCATACGTCCTAACCACCACCGGAACCGCGAGGCCGAAGACGCGCAGGATCTCCTCCTCTATCTTCAGCTCTAGGTGCGCAGACTCACCGTCCGTCGCGAAAACGACGTTGCCGCTCTGAATATAGGTCTGCACTCCCGTAAGCCCGATTGCCTCAAGCATGCCTCTCAACTCGGGCATCTTGATCATGTTGTGCCCACCGACATTGATGCCGCGGAGCAGGGCGACGTAGATGGTCATCTCGACACCTCTCTACCTCAACTGAAGTACCGCTTAACACCCGTCAGCATCCGCATGGACATGGGGGACGGTCCCCTATCCGACCAAGAGGCCCGTACCCCCTAAGGGGTACGGGCCTTCACTAATCTGCCTGACAACTACTATATGGTATCCAAAAAGTGCTAACCTGTCAAGAGAAGGCGCGGAAAACTGCGGACCTCGCTCTCCACACCGACTGCATCCCTTCAGCCATACGGCACGCTTCATCCCGGCCTTTCCCTAGGTTTTCCATCGGCCCGCGCGTTCTGTACAATGTCACCATACCCAGCCCATGAGC
>CAZINL010000184.1:0-5887 GCA_964540595.1 uncultured Clostridia bacterium | reverse complement strand
GGATACAAGCTGTCGCCTTTTGCCATGTCAGGACCGCAGACTGGCTGAGGTGAGAAACCCGTCTGTCTGTGCTCACATAACATGCTGGACACAAAACGGGACCTACCAATAGGTCCCGTCGCTTGCGTCTTTATCACTGAGCACATAGAAGAAGATCCGCGCATGGAGCAAGGCTAACGTCTCTCAGCATGTGTCGGCCCACTGTAGTAAGCTGCTTACTCCCCATCCATCAGTTCAGGGGGGAGCTGGATAGTAATCACCTGGTTGGCGCCTTCCTCAAGCCCACTGTACCTTAGCCGGGTGTCTATGACCCTTTGAAGCCGATCTATGACCGGAAGGCGCTCAGCCAACCCCAGCCCGTCGTCTAGCATCCAGATCACAAGCTGATCACGCAATGCTCTTAGGATCTCCAGATCGTGTGGAACGTCTGCTCGCATCTGCTCCTGGAGCAGCCCTCGACTTAGCTCAGCTCTGACGGCTCGTATCCCTTTCAAGAAGCGCGCGACGGTTGTGTAAGCTAGGCAGACCCCGTCCTCTTCCCGTATACGCGCGGATATCTGCCTAGACGTATGGGTCGCGGATAGGCTAAGCACCTTTCCACTAAGGCCGTTGGCCTCTATTTTGCTCACACCGGCCAGAGGATCACCTCCTTGAGCGTCCTAGGATGGGCTATCTGTTCATCGGTAGCTCTCCTCAAACATATGGATCCCCTCATCTAACACATCTTTCCTTAGCTGCGGTAGTTGCCCTAGTATCAGCCGCACTACATCCAGGGCCGGCGCTCGCCCGGAAACAGTCATCCCCGACGTTACCGCCTTGCAGACTTCCATCACTGAACACGGTTCATCTGGGTTGCGCACAACTGTGTAGAGGGCTCTGCGCACGGGGTCACCGTAATGCCCATCCATAATCCCTTGACAGAGATGCAGGATCACTCGTCGGGTAAAATCTCCTGCTCTTATGGTCGAACCCAAGGCGAACTCCGATGTCCTGTTTGCCATATAGACGGTTCTTGAGAACCGATAGGATGGCATCATACCCATTCGTTCGTGCCTCCTCTGGCGTATAGCGTTCGATTACGAACGCGTTATCCGCGCGATTAGTGATATCCATCGAGCCAGCTATATCCATCTTGGTGACGCTTTCCAAGGTCTTTCTTGGATGAGCTACCAGATGCACATGCACCTGGTGCTCGTGAGCGAAGTCCACCAAACGCCCCACAAAGGCCGACTGCTGGCGGTAATAGTCCCTGTCCGATGACGTGAATGCAGTTGTCATCAGGTTATCAACCAGGAAGCACTTACAGCCATACCGCCTTGCCGCGTACTGAAAGGCTGCGAGAAGATTGTCTTCGTTGATCCCGCCGAGGGAGTCACAGAGATAGAACCTGCCCCTGTACCACTCATGGATTAGTGGCAACGATGCGTCATCAGGGGCTTGGACCTCAGTTTCCATTATCGCGTCCCATCGTCCCTGAAGGTGATTGGGTCCAGCCGCTTGTACATCAATCAATGCCCTGAAGATAGCGGCTGGCATCTCCCCGCTGAAAGCACAGACTGGATAGCCCTGGTCGACGGCGCTAAGCAGCACTTGCCCAAGGAGTGTTGATTTGCCACTGCTATTCATACCTGTCCAGACACTAACTTGTCCCATCATGAAGCCCCCAAGGACCCTGTCCAGTGGCCCAAAGCCGGTTCTGAGCTTGTCGAGTGAGAGAATATCAACCGCCTGAACCTCAGCCAAGCTGATGATGCCGGAGTTGGGCACATCAATCGCCGTGTCTATGGCCTTTGTGACAGCAGCCTTTCCTTGCTTGAGAAGAACCTCGTTGGCGTCCTTCAGTTCGTGGACAACCACTGAGCATCTCCAGGCGCCTAACCGCCCAATGAGATTGCGCACCATCTTCTGGCCTGGCGCATCATTGTCGCCCCATATGATGATCCGCCTAAACTGATCAAGTCGTTCCCAGGCCGTATCCACGCAGGTGAGATCCCCAGCCCCACTGGGAACGCTTACAACGTTCTCTAGGCCACACTCGTCCAGTGTGAGGGCATCCATCTCACCCTCCACGACAATAAGCGGCTTGGACGGGTCACAGTCATCCAGGCCCCAGAAGACGGGCTTTCCTCCTTGCTCCCGCCACCCCTTACTCTCGCCAGGGGCAGGCGGGTGGGCGGGTCGGAACTTCATGAGAACCGGCTCCCCGTTCTCATAGAAAGGCATCGCTATCGCGCCTTGGTACTCTCCCACCCGTCTGCGTTCCCAGGTCGACTGGCTGATCCCACGTCCCTCAAGGTAGGCTCGAGCTTTGGGGCCTAGGGGCTGTGCTTTCGTGGTCGGGGGTCGATACGTGCGGCGTGGCACAACGAGTGCAAGACCTCTTCCGGGATCCACCGCTTCTCCCATGTCCCTGGAGAGCCGTTCGAATGAGCCAGACCGGCCACATGACCCGCGCTTACAGTTGAACGTCTTCTTGGCAACATTGAGGGCGAAGGTGTTCTTATCTTGATGCTCCCCGCCCTTGCAGTAAGGGCAGAGTCTTGGCACTATCTCATCGCCCCTGACCGAATAAGGTCTAAGGTGGCGGTCTGCAAGTTCGTATGGGGTGATCATCTAGAGCACCTCACGAAGCTTGAAGGCGCCTACCGTTTGCGTGCTAGGGATGTGGTTGGATTGCCGCCCGCGATTCACACAGTCCTCATAGGGGCGTTCCTTAGCATTCAAGAAGGTCTTGGCAAGCTTCACGTAGTTCTGGGCTGTACCGTGTTCGCTAACCTGTTGCTGATAGTTCAGTGCTGCGTCCAGCAGGTCAGTCGGATCAACACCGTCCTTCATCAGCTTCTCCCAGCACCGGAAGGCTGCACGTTTCTCGTCCTTCCGAGGGTAAGACTCCCAGAACCGCTCAAAAGTGTCGGGGTAGGGAACAAGAATGTTCTTTCCCCTCTTACCATTCTTGTTTGTGGTGGTTTGTTGGTGATCTGTTGGTGGCCTGTTGGTGGCATAGCTGTCAGTTGCCTCACCGGCAGCCTGGTATGATTCCCATTCCACGACGTTTACGATGGTAAATTTGTTGGTGGGCCTGAGGCTGATAGCCCCAAGCCTCACCAAGGCCTTCATGCAGCCCCTCAGTACGTTCTCTGTAATCCCAAGTTCCTCCGATGCAGCTCTGCGGCCAAAGATGAACTGCCCTGGGAGAAGATCAACATCCTGGCGTCCGACAAGCTGCCGATGGTGGCAGTGGCTAGCCCTGATCAGGCACCAGATGAAGACCTTCAAGATCTTCGCATCATCGAAGATCGGGCTAGCGATAAGCTCTCGATGCAGTTTGACCCATCCCGTCATACCCGCATTCTCCAGGTCGACAACGTTCCTTGCGTGGGGTTGCTCAGGCTCTCGACCTCGCATTGAGCGAGCCAGGTAGCCAAGGTGTCTCGGCGAAAGAAGACGCGCCTGTTGACCCTAATGCACGGTACCTTCTTCTTCCTTACCAGCTCGAGCAGGCTGCTATAGGGCATACCCAACCATTCCGCAGCTTCCTCAGCTGTTAGAGTGATCCGCTGGTCATCCATCAATCTCACCTCCAACCGAGACCGACTTGAGTAGGTCGATCACGGAGGCCGCGAAGAGCTTCTCAAGCTGTTCAGCAACCTGTGGTGATGGCGAGATCGCGCCTGCCTCGATGAGCGCAAACCACGGTCGCGATATACCGACAAGCCTAGCCACATCGTTCTGAGTCATCTTTTTCGACATCCTCAAGACCCTGAGTCCTGTAACCATCTTACCCCTCCTTTGCATATGCAATTTCCTTGACATTTCCATTATAACATGGTATAATTTGCTTGTGAAGCATTGGTTTTATAAATTTCCATGCACCAACAATACAACTGGATAGGAGGGATGCCGTCATGAATGATGATCGGATACAGGCTCTACTGCGCGAAGGCATGGTTTTGGCAGTCGCTGAGGGGCGGCGCCGTGAACACATCAGAAGCGCTGGTCTTGTCCCCTATGACCAAGATCACTCTGGTACACAGTTCATCATAGCTCCAGTCTGGCAACATAACATTCAGGTGGGATCCATCCTTGCGGACTACCTGACCCTTGATCTTGCCGATCTTGAGGCTTTCAGGGGGTTTGTGAACCGCTGGGGATTTGGGGGGCTGTACGATCTCTCGGAGTCCCTAAAGGGCGAGACCGACAGGACTTATGAAGAGCATGAACGCGATCAGTTACTGCTTCAACTGTTCAAGGAAGTCGGTAACAAGTTGCATGATACGAAGGACCTTTATGAGGAACTGACTGAAGTATGCCTGGGGCCAGACCCATCAGACTGGAGATCAGACCTGACCCCCTTAGAGCGTTATTACGTCATTACCCAAGCCAGCGACTATGCACTTCTGCGTGAGAAACTGGAGCTCCGATCGATTAGGCCGCGAATCAGGTACATGGCTCTGGGTGAGACGGGTCCAGAGTCGGGTATGAAAGATTGGATCACAGACGAGCAAAAGGGCGAGCCCATCGTGCATGTCGCCCATAGGACCAAGGGAAGTCGTGTTACCTTGTTACCGGAGTGCAGTTGCAGCCACTTGGGCGGCGTTCTCTATGCGGAATTCTACGACATGCTCATGTCTGGAACGGTTATGAGGAAGTGCCAAAGATGTGGGCACCTGTTTCCAGCCAGTGCTACCTCCAAAGAGGCCTTCTGCGAAAGGCCGGACCCGGAACAGCCCCGTGCCACATGCCGGTCACTAGGACCCAGGGAGAGATACCTGGATTCGCAGAACGACGCGTATTTCAAGGCATACAGGAGTGCCTACAATGCTCGAGCACGCGTCCCAAGAACCACAGAGTATGAACGTGAGGAGTTCAAGAAGTGGAGAGTTGGGGCCACTGCCCTACTCAAGGCAGCCAGGGTCGCGAACATGCCAATCGAAGAGTTTAAGGTCAGGCTAAGGCGAGGTGATCTTGATGGCGGGCTCGATCGAGCGTCGAGGCAAGAATAGCTACCGCCTTGTTGTATCCGCCGGGGTCGATGCCGCAGGCAACCGTATCAAGCATCAGAAGACGATCAAGGCATCTGGGAAGCGGGAGGCTGAGAGAGAACTGGCCAAGTTCATGACAGAGATAGAGACAGGCCAGTACGTGGACCCATCTAGTATGACGTTAGCCGACTTCAGTGAGCGGTGGATTAGGGACCATGCTGAACCCAACCTCTCGCCGAAAACCGTTCATGGCTACAGGCAACTTCTGCGCCGTGTGCTGTCATTCATGGGTCACATCAAGCTGCGGAAGCTGCGCCCTCTCATGGCGTTTTACCGATCACTCCAGGCGGATGGAGCCCGTGCGGATGGCCGCGGCTCCAAGCTCTCGCCATCTACTATCAACCACTATCATCGTCTCCTCTCCTCGATGCTTCAGGATGCCGTTGAGTGGCAGCTGTTAGCGTTCAACCCTGCAGAGAGGGTGAGTTCCCCCAAGGCACGAAAAAGCCCGGCGGTCTGCTATGATGAAAAGCAGACGGCCGAGCTCCTCAAGGCTCTGGAGAGTGAGCCCCTGAAGTATAGAGTTCTGGTCACCCTCGCCGTTGTGACCGGCCTGAGAAGAGGGGAGCTACTGGGGCTAGAGTGGGACGATATCAACGTCAGCCAAGGTACGCTCACAGTACGACAATCCAGTCAATACGTTCCTGGCCAGGGGATCATCACTAAGGACCCCAAGAACGAGACGTCTAGGAGGACCATCACGATCCCACCATTTATGGTGGCACTGTTACGGCAGTATCGGGCAAGTCAGAACCAAGAGCGGTTAAGGCTTGGGGACTGGTGGAAGGAATGTAACCGCCTGTTTACCACCTGGGACGGGTCGCCGATGCACCCCGATACGATAT
>CAZINL010000183.1:0-5917 GCA_964540595.1 uncultured Clostridia bacterium | reverse complement strand
CCTCGGTGCATTCTAGAAAGCACCGGATAACCTCCCCTTGCCACTCCACTCCATCCCAGACCAGCGCCACAGGGCGGATGGGCGTGTAGCCTAGTTTCTTGGGCTCCTCAGTCGACAACGGAATGACGGTTGTACCTTGCGGCGACCTAAGCTCCAATTGCAGGCGTTGACCTTCCTTCTCCCATAGACACCTAGCTACCAGCGTCTCGCTATGCTCTGGAGTGGATGCAACCATGTCAAGCGCGCCTATGTCGTCGATGACGGAAGGGAGTACCTTGTCTGCCCCTTTGGCTGCGGGGAAAACTCTTGCCTTGTTGGCAGCATCAGGCATGACGATGATGCGATCTGAGCCGTTCCAGGACAGCCGGTAGTTGGGGAACTGCCCCTCACCTCTTACTTCAAACATCTCGTCCGCGCTCAACTCCAGCAGACCCATCTCAAGGTCCCAAAACGACTTGATCACCGGTGAGTATCCCGACTGTCGCATCATGGTGCCTGTGGTCCGGGCGGTGGTCAGAAAGGGGATACTAGGCAACGGCTTGCTCGCGGGGGCAGCAGGCTGAGTAGACCCCGTTGATGGGGTAGTGGGTACCGTTGGTTGAGTGGTCGGTGAGTTCCGATTCGCTGGCGTAGGTTCGGCGGATGGTGCAGCCGGGTTCGTAGGATTGGTAGCCACGGCTGGCCTGGCGTCCTCTGCGGCTGGGTCGTCGATCTCAGTGATCAGCCAAGGTTCACCCAGCAGGCCGGGATTGCGCCGGGCTTCGACCCGCATCCTGCTTTCGCCGCTCAGTCCCGCGGATGTCCACCAGAAGAAGCGGACCAGGAATTGGGCGGTGTCGAGGCTTGGTTCACCTTTGATCGGCTCGATCTCGAAGTCGTCGGCCCAGGGGCTGGAGACCCCAGTGACCCAGTAGGGGGCGAAGGAGTGTTTCATCCGCTCCTGGGGTGACGAGACAGCGTATTGCCAGGCGCCATTGCGGTGGAGCACGCTCTGGGCCCATGCGTGTACCGCCTGTTCAGCGCTGCGTGGGGCTAGAGCCCATTCGAGCAGGCTGATGCGCAGGTCGCTACCTTGGTCTACCCGCGTGAGTTCGATGGCCTGCTGCTCAAGGTTCCACGAAACCTGAATGCCGAGCGCCTCGACCAATCGCTGGGCCTGGATCAGAGTCTCGGCCCTGGCAGATTGCGTCGGCAGATCGAGGGTAAAGGGCTTGCCATCAGCGATGACCTTGACCGGTTCTGCCCAGGCGGTTCCGGCGATGAGCAGGCATATAGCCATGGTTAAAGCAAAGAAACGCCGCAAAGTTGCTGGGTCGCTACTGTGGGAAGACATCAGGCTCACTCCTCTCACATTTGGACAGTGGCACAAGAGCACCCCTCGGCGAGAACCGAGGGGTGACGAGGGCGTAGCCTATCCCGACTTGACCAAATCGCTGTAGGTGAGACACGGCTGCATGGCTACATGTGGAGTAACACGTTCTCGCCAGTCCCCACTAGGACTAGGGACTTGAGACTAGGGACTTACAGGGCATTAGTAGTAATACCTTCCTAGAGCCTTGCGAGTGGCGGAAGACAAGACCTTGGCCGCATCGGCGCGGGTCACTTGGCTCTGGGGACCAAATTCGCCTTCGTTGCTGAGGACTTCAAGGCCGGCCAGGAGGCCGACGGCGTTGGTATAGTCGGTGCCGATCTTGGCAGCGTCGGTGAAGTCATTGGAGATGGTGCTCTTCATGTTAATCACCGTGGCGTAGCCCATGGCGCGTGCAGTCAGAAGCGCGAACTCCTCATTGGTTACCAGTTCGTCAGGATTGAGCTTCTCGCCAGCGACCTTCGGCATCAGGATGCCAGCGCGGACGGCGGCTTCGACGTAGCCATAGTAGCCGTTGTCATAGTTGACGTCGGCGTAGGACGGTGCAGGGGCTCCACCGCCTTTACCCATGGCGGCCATGCGATTGAACTCCGGCACCATATAGCCTTGGTTGAAGGCGATCACCAGGGCCTTGGCCAGATCGCCACGAGTCATGGTCTTAGCGGGCTCAAACTTGCCGTCTTTTACCTCGAAGATACCACGGTCGATCATCTGCTGGATCTCACGCTTGGCGGGATGCTCCGCGATATCCTCGGCACCACGCTCCAGCTCGGTGACGTCCTTGCCGCTGTAGTCCAACAGGTGTCCAGTAGTGGGATCGATCAAGTTGCCGTTGTAGATATTGTAGGGACGGTAGACCAGCTGAACCTGAGGCTGACCATCAGAGTAGGGGGTGTAGCTGCGGAAATAGGTCAGCTTGAGCGGGGTCTCGAGATGGAACGCCTCCAGAGCTTGTGCTGGGGTGAGCTTGACTGTCTCCAGCGTGGGGAATTCTGGGCTGCTCCAATTGACGTAGAAGTTGCGCACTTGGCCGCTGAAGCGGTCGATACTGACCGATACGCTGTCGGCATCAAACCGGATCCGGCTGCCATCGGCGCCGCTGATCATGCGGCGGAAGCTGAAATAATACTCCCTTTGGATCGGAGCTGGTCTGTCAGCCGGCCAGTAGGGGTACTTCTCTTCCACCGAACGATCCGTGATCGAGAGATGGTTGAGTAGGTCGGGACGGACCCTTTTTACATACTCGATGGCGGCGGTTCGGGCTGCCTCTTCGCTCATCGGCGTCTGTGCCCGCAGTTGCTCGTCGGTCACGTAGCCATCATAGCAGTTGAAGCTCATCAGCACGCCGTGCTCCAGATCCACCATCGCGGATAGATAGCGGTTCTGATTGGCCTCTTTCCCCTGGATATCCCAGCTGAAGTTCCAGACGCTGACGCGGAGACCTTCGTCAGCAAACTTGCCGGCAGGCTGGCCTGGAGAGCTGTAAGAGTCGTAGGACGGATCTCCCTTGGCATCTTCACCGAGATACTGGCGGGCGAGTGCCAGTGCCTCATCGCGGGTCAGGGGCTTTTCCAGTTTCACCAGATCGACATCTGATCTACCCAGATCGATGGGCTTGCCTTCGCCGGGCCAGGGTTGGCCGTTGTAGTCAACCACCTGACCGGTGAGGGCATCGATGCTGGTATTCTGGGCCTTGCTGACATAGACAAGCTTCACTTCACTACGGCCAGCAGGGGTGTAGATGCGCTGGTAGACCAACTCAACTCCACCAACCTTGTCATAAGCGGCTTGGGCGCTCTCGACAGTGACCACCTTGTCAGCCTTGGGGAAGGTGACGTTCTCATCCCAGCTGCGATAGAAGCTGCTCAGCGTACCATCAGCAGGGTTGATGGTGATGTTAATCGAGTTGTCGGGGAAAGGGATCCCGCTCTCGATGCGCATCCAGGAGAAGCTAAAGTCGTTGTTCATGTACGCTTGATTGGTTTGCGGCTCAGTTGTCTTGGTAGATGGTACCAGCTTGGCATACCATGCATCGGCGATGACCTGAGCTTCGTCGCGAGTCAGGTTCGTGGCCTGTGGCTTACCGCTCGGATCGTACTGATAGAGATTGTAGGAGACGATCTCTCCAGACTGGGCGTGAATGCCAACACTGTAGCTGACTCTGGTGCCACCGAGACGGGGGTCCATCTCCCAGTTGAGGTTCCAGGTGGGACCTTGGCCAGACTTGCCGCTATCGCTCCAGAGATTGACACTTGGCTTGCCGAGACTCTCAGGAATGTCGAAGGTCGCATGCGCCTTCTGAATGGCCTGTTCCTCGGTCATTGTCAGGGCGACTGTGGCCGGATCAAGTGCGTTGACCACGCTATGCACGGGCTCCGCGGCAGGGGCGGGTGTCGGCTGCGTGGCGGCCAGGGCTGGGCTAGACAGGGTGACCATAAGGATGAGAGCGAGGACTGCGGCTAGCATGGGATGCTGCCTTGGGATCATAGTGCAATTACCTCCTCGTCTATATTTCGCCACCACCCTAGCGGTGATGACCTGACAGTCTCTAGACGACCACGCAGAGGAAAAGGTTCCCAAGGTGACCATTTTCTTGGGCGGTTTTGTCAAAAACATTGTTGACGTGGAGGGCCGGCAGAGACACCGCCCATGGCAAATTAGGGAAGATATCGCAGCCATTGGCAGGTTTTGCTACTCCTGCGCAGAAAGTATCAGGGAGTTCCTGTAATACACAAGCATCGCAGGGGGGTCACTATGCATCGTCTACCTGACGACTTACTGCTGAGAAAGACCGACGAGCTGTCTTTTCTCAATAACTACTCCCTGGAGCTGGCGGACACGTCCATAGAGAGCGGCATCTGCTGGTTGGTTGCGAGGAAGCTGCGGGCGGTGACCGGGGCGTATTTCAGCGCGGTGACGCACCGCCGGTCACAGGACGGTCGATGGCGGGTGTATGCGGTGGATGCTGCCCCCGATGATCTCATACGGATCGAGCAACTTCTGGGCCGCAGTCCTGTGGATATGACCTTTCAGATGGACCAGCATGCGGCTGCCGATCTCGCCACAGGCCAATTACAGCAGATCGATAGCCTAGAAGAGATGGCCCAAGGGTGTTTGACCCCTGAACAGGCCGAACTGGCTGAAACGGTGTTGGGGACCGGTGAGTGCTACGCCCTTGCCTTTCTCTATCGCGGACAGCCAGTGGGGACGGCGGCCTTCGTGATGCCCAAAGGTCAGCCCCTGGACATGAGCGAAGCGAGCCTGCTCGAGTCCTTTGCCCATCTGTCCGCTATCGCCCTGCAGCGCGCGCTAGCTGAGCGTCGCCGGCAGTCTGCTGAGGCTGCCCTCGCCGAGAGCGAGGTACGCTATCGTGAGCTGTTTGAGACATCCTGCGATGGGATCGTCGTGATTGACGCTAACTGGCGCATCATTGAATGTAATCGGGCCTATCTGGAGCTCTTGGGTTATCAGGATGTTGGCGAACTCCAGGGCAGATCGATCACCGAGATAACCCCTCCGGAATATCACGCTCTTGAGCTACAGATCTTCAGTGAGGAACTGACGGTACAGGGCTACAGCGATGAGTATGAAAAGGAATACTATCGCAAGGATGGCAGTCGGGTGCCCGTATCGATCCGGGCTTGGTCGCGACCTGGAGCAGATGGAACACCGCGAGGGTATTGGGCTATTGTCCGTGACATCTCTGCTCTAAGGAAGATGGAAGAGAGCAGCAGCGCCATGGAGAAGTATCGGATCTTGGGCGAACTGGCGGCTGCCATTAGTCACGAGGTGCGGAACCCGCTGACGACGGTACGTGGCTTCCTACAGTATTTTGGCTCCAAACCCAACTATACGGCCGAGGACAAAGAGTTCTTTCAGCTGATGATCAGGGAGCTAGACAGCGCTACCACCATCATCGGCGATTTTCTCGATACAGCTCGTCCGAGCAAGCTGAGGGTGCAGGAGCTCGACCTGGCCACCATCACGGCATCCCTGTGCCGGGTCATGGAGAGCCGGGCGATCCTGCAAAAGGTAGAGCTCAAGGCAGAGGTGGATGGCCCCTTGATGATCCAAGGCGATGCCGGCCAGATCCGTCAGGTGCTGATCAACCTCTTGCAGAATGCCTTGCAGGCCATGCCCAATGGCGGATCGCTCCATGTCGGCTGTGGAATCGAAGATGGACAGGCCAAGGTCGCGATAGCGGATACCGGAGTGGGCATACCCCCCGAGAACCTCGAAAAGATCGGACGTCCCTTTTTTACCACCAAACCGGGCGGCAGCGGTCTGGGGCTCTCCACTTGCTTTCGCATCATGAACAGCCATCGGGGACGGATCGAGGTCCAGTCCGAGTGGGGGCAGGGGACGACATTCACCTGCTATCTGCCACTGGTGTAAATATCCCAAAGGCCAAGGCCCAACGTGGGACGTTGTGGTGCTGAGATTATCGACAAGCAAGCCACGAAGGTGCTGTAAATATGAGGCGCCCCACTGTGCTGAACTGAACCCCGTTGATTAGACACCAAAGAAAAGCCCTGTCGTAGGGTTGCA
>CAZINL010000182.1:0-5925 GCA_964540595.1 uncultured Clostridia bacterium | reverse complement strand
AACTTGCATGGCTGCATATCATGGCAAACTTACACGCTCTGAGTGCTCCGTTCCCACGCAGTGCAAGTTCCGAGAGAGTGAAGTTGGGTAAGATACTATGTGATCAGCGCACCGTCGCAAGACACGGTAACGGGTACCTGCCAACATGCCACATGTAGCGGGCCGTTGCCTGATGGCTACGGGCTGATTAGAAGTAGTTTAAAAGGACCTGTTTGCCCCGCTGAGCCAACTCATCGCTGAGTTCATCAACAATCTTCATCTTCAGCGCGAGGTTAATGGGATGGCTGGGGTTTTGATGAGCCGGGTTGATCGCCCTTCCAACCAAAAAGTTGATGCGATCGCTGTGCAGCAAGACGTGGGCAAGCTGGCTAGCGCCATCCTTAGCAGTCTCGAGGAGCGAGTGGCTGTCCGTATCCTGAAGCAGTTTGAGCGCTTTCGCCAGCGTCATGATCCCCTCGGTTACTAGGTCAACGCCATCGATCCGTCCCGTAGGAGGGACCTCCCGGGTAAGGGTATCTAGATTGACAGAGACCGCTGTACCGGTCTCCCGGGCCACGATATTGCTGGTCGTCCCACCACAGACAACCTTTTTCCCCCGTTCTGCCAGGAGTTCTCTGACCACTAGCCGATCGTCACTGCGGTCGATCGGAGGTCCGACCAGAACTGTGGTGGAACGTGGCACGCGAGCCTTCATCGTAATCACAGTGGCATCATCTCCAGGTCGGTGAGCATAGAGTTGGTCGGTTACCATGACCAGCCAGTCGGAGATCGCTTGGGCATCTTTCTCGCCGGCTGTCATACGCTCGGCATACTCAGCCACGCTCTCCCAACGCCAGCCAAGGTTAAGAACGCCTCCCACCCCGGCATGGATCACACCATCGGAGGCAAAGATGAGGTGGTCGCCGTCTTGGACCTGAAAGTGGGCCTCGTAGACGGTCTTGTTGTCGATGACGCGCGAAATTCGTTCCAATGGTCGCACTCGACCCCCACGGATGAAAAAGGCCTGCGGATTGTCAAACTCGGCTAGGTAGGCGCGGCCATCGTGATAAACGCGGGCAATGGTAAAGGTAGAGTAAGCAATCTTCCGTATCTGACAGATCGGCAGGGTCTGACCGATGGTGGCAATCACCTCGCCGAGATCACAATCGTTCTCCAACATCGTGGTCAGGATCTTGGTGGTCAGCGTGGCCAGAATATTGGCTTTGACTCCACTGCCGAGCCCATCTGACAGCACGGCGATCACCGAGTCGCGGGTGCGGATTAGGGCGTAGTTGTCGCCACACAGTTCCTCGCCATACTTGGTGATCTGCGCTGCTCCTGCTTCGATGAAGAGCTCCATTATAACCCTCCCTCACTTAGCGCCCCCCGCTCACTCACCGCGCATCACTCGCATCAGCTTGGTCAACAGCACCTTGGTCTCCGCTGTCGTCTCACCTAAGAGACCAGCGATCTCCTGCGCCACTCGCATCTGTTTATTGATCACTTCCTGGGCCTTCTCCAACGTTTCGCTGCGCACTTGATCCAGTTCACGCCGCTGCGTAACTTCTTGGGTCATGTTGTCCAATAGGCTGATCACCACGCCCTGATGAGCCACATAGAAGAAGGTCCCACGGAAGATCAGACCATAGGATGGCACCGTCAGGTCTAGGTGCATGGACCCTTGGCTGGCACAGGTCTGCCTAAATGGCTCTGGATCCATAAACTCGCCAATCGAACGTCCAGCGACGCGCTCGCGTTGGCAGGAGAATAGGTGGGCAAACGCCGGGTTTACCTCGACGATCTTAAGATCGCGATCCACGACCACGACCCCATCGGGGCTGGCTTGGATGATGAGGTTGGCCATAGACTCGGCCTGCTGACGCATGTAAGGCATGCACATCTCACGCTCGGCCATGCCGTGGAAGACCGCTGCCGCCTTGGCGCGGCAGGAGCTGTACCCACAGGCGCCACAATTGAGCTCGTCCTCTGGCCCGATTTTGCCGATACTGGCGAGGATATCATTGATCTGCTCGTCAGTAGGCTGAGAAGTAACGATCACCTGGGGCGCAAACGAACAAGCAAGATGACCAGGCAAACAGTGGGGGTCCTCTGTTGGCGCACCATCTTGTACATCGTGCTTGACAACTTGTTGGCTATCGTGCGTGTTAGTCTCTGGAGAACGAGGCCCCGCGTAGGCGACGACCGCTCGGCGCCGCTCTAGGTAATTTCCTTCCCCGGTATGCCCTGGCCCGTTGATACAGCCTCCCGGGCAAGCCAAGAGTTCAATCATCATCCGCTCGGCAGGAAGCGATCTGTCAAGCTGATCTAGGATAGCTTGGCACTCGGTCAGACCGGTAGCACTTAAGGTCTGTTCAGCCATGAGGTCACTGGAGAGAGAGGCGGTCTTGAGCATCCCGCCGCCCAGAGGAAAGAGCCGTGCCGCGCCGATAGGTGGGGCAGAGCTATTGGCATTAGATAGGTTGGGTGGATCGATGGATTGGTCCTTTAGAAGCAAAAAAAGATCTGCGAAGGTGATAACCCCGTCAACCCATCCGGTGAGGTCTTCACGCTCGCGCTCGGCAACTTTCGCCAGACAAGGGCCGATGAAGACCACCTTGGTCTGATTGCCCATCTTCCCCTTGAGCCGTTTAGCGTGGGCAACCATCGGTGAGACCACCGGCGCCAAGATGGGAACCAGGCTAGGATAGTAGCGTTCGACGAGATTGACAATCGTGGGACATGAACTGCCAATGATCGGGTGGTCGACCTGGTTCAAGATACGGCGATGGGCGTCAGCCACTTCTTGGGCTGCCACGGCGGTCTCTTCCACCTCGGCAAAACCAAGCTTCTGTAGGGCTGCGGCCATCTGAGCAAAGGTCGCGGCGAATGCCGAGACAAAAGAAGGCGCTAGACTAGCGACGACCTTCTCCCCTTGCCTGAGCCACTCCTTGACTGAACCAAGGTCTGTCTTGACTACTTTGGCCTGTTGCGGACAGGCACGCACACACTCACCGTCTAGGATGCAGCGTTCCGCAACCACCTCGGCATGTCCTTGGCGAACTCGTATCGCCTTGACAGGACAGGCGCGCACACAACGGTAACAATCCTTACAGTTGGCCGGGTTGGTGGTGATGATCCCCATCGCGCTCCCCCCTTAGCTCTGCGAGAATAACTTGCCTAAACAGATCCACGGCCTGCTCGGGTGTCCTGATCGGGTATAGTTGATCTCCAATTCGTACTGTGACCCCTTGGGTACAATGCTCGAGACAAAAAACCCCACGGAGCTCGACCTGGTTCTCCAGCTGATGCTGAGCAATCAACCGATCAAAGGCCTCAACGACACCGTATGAGCCCTTTAGGTGGCACGAGCTGCCGACGCAAACCTCGATGACGACCATGGGTTCACGTTCCTTCGTACGACTGGATATTTGTGCATTATTTCACCATATCAGTTCTAGCACCATCTTAGCATCAAACTAAAATGCTGGCAACGGTGATCGTGAAACAATACACGAAGTTTCACTAGTTAGACATTCGACGTCATAAATTGGTTCTATTCTAGAAAAACGATCCAAAAAGACAGCAAGACACCCCTGATGGGGTGTCTGCTAGATTAATGATTGCTGACAAGGGATGCCTTACGTTACCGTGAACCTTGCCACCTGTGGCGATGCTAGGTGCTCCCACTCGCCTTTGATGCCTGTATGGCGGGCGCCAAGTTCAAAATGCAGCATGGCAATCCCGCAGTCGAGGCGTTTTCCGAGCTTGGTCTCCGTGGCATCTTGACCGATCGCCGAGAGGGCTACAGAGTTCTCCGCCACCTCAAAGTGCCACGGCTGCCGATTGACAGCCGATGGTGCGATGCGAGCGGCATCCAGGCCAGAACGCACCCACTCGGGCCAACGTTCTTGGCCGATCCCGCCGGCAATCTCACCTAAGGCTTTGCGCTGGTTACTGTGAGCCAGGCGCTTGTAGAGCATGTCCTTGAGGCCTAATCGAAGCATGGGATATCCCACCGGGCATACACAGACCACTCGTTCATTGGGCTGCAGAGTGATAAAGCGTTTGACCTCTTCCTCACGGAAGAAGCCGCCTACCCAGCAGGTGCCCAGCTGTAGAGTTGTCGCCTCGAGAATCATTGCCTCTCCCAGATAGCCAAGGTTCTCCTGCATCTGGGGGTGCTCCTGATCCCCGATGAAGGCCATAAAGGCGGCGGCACCGGTGATCGCACCGTAGCTCCCGAGCACGCCGCGCAAGACTCTCTCCGCTGGCTGGCTGACTAAGGCACAGCGCACACCTGGGAGTGTCGAACGTCCACACGTGTAGGCTAAAGAACCTAGGACCTCCTCATCGACAGTCTCCTTGCGAAAAGAGCGGGTCGAATGGCGCTCTGGGATCGCCGCAACCCAACGGTCGACCTGTAATTGCAGGGGCATCGCTCCCACCTCTGATTTCAGATTCCTTGCCACATTTTAGCACAATATGGAATTCTGGCATAGAGGAAAAACGACTAAACAGAATAAGCGAACAGATGGGGTCGGACCCCATCTGTTCGCTTATTCTGACTCGATCACCTGTCCGATGGCCCCTTCGGCATCGGCGCTGGTCAGCAGCACTGGCAAGATGGCGCCCGGCTCAGCCCGATCACCTGGCAGATTGGCACTGACACGGATATAGTTGCGGGTATAGCCGCTCCAGACTCCAGCATGCTCACCTTCCTGTTCAAAGAGGACACTGAGAGTCCGACCGACAAAGCGCTGATGATACTGAAGCGCCATCCGCTCTCCCAAACGCCGCAGCCGTTCGCTGCGCTCCTCCTGGACCGCCTTGGGCACCGGATCAGCGTATTTGGCTGCCGGGGTCCCCTTGCGAGCGGAATAGCGAAAGACATGCAAGCGGCTAAAAGCCATCTCCTCCACGAAGGAGTAGAGACGCTCGAACTGCTCCTCCGTCTCACCTGGAAAGCCCACGATCACGTCAGTGGTGATAGCGATATCGGGGATAGCCTGCCGCAGTCGGGCTACCAACTGGCGGTACTCCTGGGTCCGATAACGACGGTTCATGCGCCGCAGGATCTCGTCCTCACCGCTCTGTAGGGGGATGTGTAAGTGAGGACAGAGCTTGCGATCGCGGGCGAAGAGATCCACCATCTGGTCAGGAATATCCGTGGGCTCCACCGACGAAAGACGAATACGCTCGATCCCGTCCACTTTGGCTAGCTCATGGAGCAGGCCGGTCAGGTCGGTCTTCGATTCGAGATCACGCCCATAGGATGAAAGATGAATCCCTGTCAGCACGACCTCGCGGTAACCTGCTTGTCCCAACCTCGCGGCCTCGGCCAGAACGCTGGACACCGGACGACTGCGTTCGGGACCGCGCGCGTAGGGGATGATGCAGTAGCTGCAGAAGTTCTGGCAGCCTTCCTGTATCTTCAGCATAGCGCGGGTATGCCCAGAAAACTCCGATACACTGAGATCCTCAAAGGCTAAGCCTTTGATATGCTCACGAACAGCACTGGCAGGTTCGGCGAAATCCATTTCGTCGAGCATCGCCACGATCTTGGCCCGGTCCTGAGTGCCAACCACAAGGCTGACACCGGGAATCTCCATGATCTTCTCCGCCTCCAGCTGGGCAAAACAACCGGTCACGACCACCTTTGCCTGTGGGTTGAGCTTCGCGGCATGACGGATCTGGTGCCGCGACTTGGCCACGGCCTGTGCGGTGACAGCGCAAGTATTGATCACAAAGATGTCGGCCTTCTCCTGCCAGTCCATGACCTCATATCCCCGACGGCGGAAGAGCTCTGTCAAAGCCTCAGTCTCATACTGGTTGACCTTACAGCCAAGTGTGCTGAATGCGACGGTCGGCATCTAGACCCCTCCCATCTCACCAAAGTGATACATGACCATGGACAGGAGCGCTACACCGGCAGTCTCTGTCCTGAGG
>CAZINL010000181.1:0-6077 GCA_964540595.1 uncultured Clostridia bacterium | reverse complement strand
TCGCAATGAGCGTGAACCCAGCCGTACTCCGCAAGCGTAGGCGCCTGGATTGGGATGGATCTTCAGCGCTTTGAATAGACGGATGTTGATCATGCATTGGCGCCACTTCCTCCGTGTAGAGTCCACAGTCCACAGCCCACAGCCCACAGGGGGACACAAATGAGGTGGGAGGTGGCTATCCATTACAGTATGACCAGGGAAAGGGCACGAAAAAACCGACCCCGAAGGGTCGGTTCGAAGAATCCATCGGAACATGGTATCTTGCCGACGTCTGCCTAGTCGTAGGCTACCATCGCCCAACTGCGTCGTTCGCTTCTGTGGGCTGCGTGCCAACCAAGAGGCTAAGCCTCTTGGCCTTTCACCCTCCTCAGCATGGCGTACTGCTCCACGGCCCCCTCATAGGGGACGTGAACCACCATCTGTGCATGGGGGGCGACCTCGATCGCCTCTCCCTCGCTATTGGTCATGCTGCTGATCACGATCTCCTGGGGTGCGGTGGTCGGCCCGACCAGTTCCAGAGTTTCCCCAACTTTGAAGTTGTTGCGCTGCTCGATAGTCAGGGCGCCTTCACTGCTTGATCGCACGACGCCGACGAAATCTACCGGGCGTTTATAGAGAGAAGACGCATAGTTGTGGGCATCAGCGCCAGGGCGCTGGAAGTAGAAGCCGGTGGTATAGTCGCGGTGGCTGGCTTTGGCGATCTCATCTGACCAGCGCGGATCGAAGCGATAGCCTGACGGATCGGAGCAATAGCGGTCAATGGCCTCACGATAAACCTTGGTCACCGTCGCCACATAATGCACGCTCTTCATCCGCCCCTCGATCTTAAAGGCGTGAATGCCCGCGCTGACTAGATCGGGGATATGCTCGATCAGGCAAAGGTCCTTGGAGTTCATGATATGGGTCCCCTGCTCATCCTCGAAGACCGGCATGTACTGACCCGGCCGCGTCTCCTCGACCAGGTGGTAGTTCCAGCGGCAGGCTTGCGCACAATCGCCGCGGTTGGCGTCACGGCCAGTCATGTAATTGGAGAGCAAGCAGCGCCCCGAGTAAGAGATGCACATGGCCCCATGGACAAAGGTCTCGATCTCACCCGTCGTCTTCGCGATCACGGCCGCGATCTCCGCCAGAGACAGCTCACGGGCTAGGACAATCCTGCTTACACCATGATCGAACCAAAACTGGGCCGTGGCCCAGTTGGTCACGCTGGCCTGGGTACTAAAGTGCAGCTCCATCGCGGGGATCACCTGTTTGGCAATGGTCAAGATACCGGGATCAGACACAATTAGGGCGTCGACTTTGATCTCGGCCAACTGCCTGAGGTAATCCTCAAGGCCGATCAGATCATCGTTGTGGGGAATGACATTGACTGTCACGTAGACGCGCTTTCCTAAGGTGTGGGCAAGGACAATCCCCTTGGCTAACTCGTCCAGGCTAAAGTTGCCCGCCCTGGTCCTGAGACCATAGGCCGGGCCACCACAATAGACGGCGTCAGCCCCATAGGCCAGGGCCATCTCCAGTTTTTCGAGCGTACCCCCTGGGGCTAGCAGTTCAGGCTTATTCATGGTTCTCCTCTTCCTTCCTACTCAGCAATACCCCATCGCTGATGGGGAGATAGCCTTGCAGCCAGCCATCCATGGCCTCGGCGTCGCGCCAGAAGCGCCGCAGCCCTTGCACCATATGGCGATAGTAGGGCGGTGGCGGTTCGGGGCTGTGCACCATGCCCTTGAACAACACATTGTCGGTGACCACCCATCCCCCGGGCCGCAGCAACCTTGACGCTCCGGCGAACAACTCGGGGTAGATGGTCTTGGTGGCGTCCAAAAAAACGAGGTCAAACTGTTCCTCGAGCTCAGGCAGGATGCTTAAGGCATCCCCGACCACCAGTTGAACACGATCGGAAACTTGGGCTTGCGCAAACACCTGCCGAGCGCGGTCTGCTCGCTGGCGGTTTTGCTCAATGGTCATCAGCTTCCCTGCGGGCGGCAGCCCTTGGCAGATCCAGAGCGCTGAGTAACCGATGGCGGTCCCGATCTCTAGCACGCTCTTGGCCCCCGTGGCTCTGATCAATAGTGCCAGCAACTGACCGACCTCTGGATCGATGGCAGGAATCCTCTCCGTCTGGCACTCCTCGGCCAGATGCGTCATTAGCTCGATCATGCTTACCAACCCTCAAAAAGCCGGCCCATACAAAGGCCGGCGTGATCAACAGTCTATTCACCCTGAACCTTGGCCGCGGCCTGGAGATGTTCATCGAAGGTGCGGCTGAAGATATGGCGGCCATCGGCCCCAGCCACGAAAAATAGAAAGTCCGTCTGGGCCGGATGAAGCACTGCCTGAATGGATGCCAGACCGGGACTGCCGATCGGCCCTGGGGGCAACCCGGTGAGGCGGTAGGTATTGTAGGGGGACTCGATAGCGATATCTTCGAGGCTGAGAATGGGTTTCTGGACGCCGAGAATGTACTGAACGGTGGCACAGGACTCTAGCTTCCATTCAGACTGCAGACGGTTGAGGAAGATGGCCGCGATGATCGGGCGCTCCTCAGCGTGCATGGCCTCGCGTTCCACCACCGAAGCAAGGGTAATCACCTCGGCGAGGCTCAGCGGGTGTCCCTCTGGTATCTGGATCGATCCATAGCGCTCCACCGCTTGCTGGTGAAGAGTCTCAACAATCTCAGCGGCGGAGCTCCCCTCGGGGATCTCGTAGGTGGCTGGGAAGAGATACCCCTCTAGCCCCCAACGAACGCCGCTTTCGAGATCCTTGCCTCCTATTTGTTCCACCGCGGCAAGGAAATCATCCTTCGTGGCCAACTTTGCACCTGCCACCAGCTCAGCGATCTGTTCCACGGTCTTGCCCTCGGGAATGGTCAGCTTCCGCGTGGGGCGGTAGACACGACCTGTAACCAGCTCGTCGATGATCATCTGAGGGCTCATGTTGCTATTGAGCAGATAATCACCTGCTTGTAGCTTGCCCGTGTTACCCTGGCTGGCAATAAGGGCCAGGAAGACCCACTGGCTGCGCACCAACCGCTCTTGCTCAAGCACAGCGGCAATCTGGCGAGTGGTACTACCCTTGGCGACGTGGATAACCTTGCCCGCTGCCGGGGCGGAACTGACCGGTCGCGTGACCCAATGGGCTGCGCTGACAACCACGAGCACAAGCAATAAGACAATGACAACGGCGCGCCGTCGTCTGATGACGGACAGCTCGGGGGCTTTCTTCGTGCGCCAGGCATAGATCTTTGGCTTTTGCACAATGTTCCTCCATCAAACGGGATATGCCTATTATACATGGATGGCAGACAAAGCAAAAGTAGCGCCTTGGTCGTTGCGGCGGATAGTGCTGCCAGCAGAAACAGCAAAAGGACCTTGGCCACAGGCCAAGGTCCTAGGTCTGATCCTATTCCTCGTCTTCTTCCTCTTCGGCCAAGATCTCTTCCCAGGCCGCTACAACCCGTTCCCATTCCTCATCGTCTTCGATGTCAACGAGGATATCGTCACCATTCTCGTCCTTCTCGATGCGGAGGATGACAGCTTCTTCAGAACCCTCTTCCTCTTGAGCATCCATCGGGAAGAGAACGGCATATTCCTTCTCCTCGACTTCGATGACAGTAATGACTTCAAACTCGTGTTCGTTTCCCTCATCATCGATCAAGGTAACCACTTCGGTTTCGACTTCATGATCATGATCGTGATTGTGTTCGGTCATGGCTAAAATCACCTCATTTTCTCTCAAATCGGGTCGGAGCCAATTGCTCCAATCCATTCTACCATAGCAAATATTCCCTGTCTAGCCACAGTGTAACCACTTTGTCCTACGTTCCATACATGATTGCGCCTGAGAGTCCATAAGTCCACAGGTCCACGAGCCGTCCCATTAAGCTTCCTCTTCTCTCTGCCGCTGGATACGCAGTCGGTCGAGATAGCCCTGGAGGATGAATGTGGCGGCCACTTTGTCGACCACCTGCTTACGTTTGGCCCGCGATAGATCCGCTTCCAGCATCGACCGATGGGCAGAGGCTGTGGTCAACCGCTCATCCCACATCACGATCGCACAGGGAACCTGTTGCGCCAAGACGTCTTTGAAGCTGAGCACAGCTTCGGCCTGGGGGCCGATGGTATTATTCATATTCTTCGGCAGCCCGATCACAATGGTAGCGACCTCATATTGGGCGATGAGCTCGATGAGGCGCCTAAGATCCGCAGCCAGGTCGCGACGGCGAATCACCTCGACCCCTTGGGCCGTCCAGCCCATCAGATCGCTCACCGCGACGCCGATGGTCTTGCTGCCCACATCCAGGCCCATGATGCGGCTGATCTCCGTCAAGATCTCTCACCTCTCCCCTACAACACCTTCAAACAAAAGTCCGGGCACCGCCCTGCACAATAGCCGCAGGTCACACACCGCTCGTGGTCCACCTGCACCCGACCGCTCTCCAGCCGCAGGGCGTCGGACGGGCAGATCTTCACGCACTCTCCGCACCCTTGGCACCAGTCCTCGATATGCAGATAGCGTTTCCGCTTACGCAGCTTGCTAACCAACTCTGCATCTGGCTTTTGACCACCGAAGACAGCCAGGTTGACGTCAACCTCTTCCATGGATTGCATACCGACGGCGATGGCCGAGAGATCACGGTTGCCCAGGACAAAGTCCATGGCCTCCTGCCAGCGCGGGATCAGGTGCCCGCCTCCCAGAGCCTTCATACCATAGACGCCTTTGCCTACCAGAGCAAGCTCGTGAATGGCTGAGGCCATCTCATCGGGGCTGCCGTCGCAGATCCCAATGCCAGACAGGTTAAACAGTGGGTGAACCACTTCGATCAAGGGATGGGTAATCGCCGAGCGAACAGCCGCCACATGATGGGTGGACAAGCCGACCGCTCGCACTCTCCCCTCGCGTTTCGCCTGCCAGAGCGTTTCCAGGGCCTCACGATGGCCTTCGATGGTCAGGCCGGACTCCTGCTCATGGAGCAAGAAGATATCGATGTACTCGGTGCCCAGCTCATCCAGGGCCTGGTTAACGGCCTCCTCGGCCCCCTGGCGATCATAGGCATAGCTCTTGGTCGCGATGACCAGCTCCGCACGATCCAGCCCCTGGATCGCGGCACGGATATGGGGATAGTTGCGGTAGCTTTGGGCGGTGTCGATGAAGTTGACACCGTGTTCGATCGCATGGCGAATAAGCCGAGCCCCCTCCTGGGGAGGGAGATCGGCTTGCAGAGGGCCCATGGTCAACGTACCGAAACAAAGACGGGAGACCGTGATACCGGTGCTCCCCAAAGTTCGACGTTCCACCTTAGGAGTTGGTGCTCAGATACGCCCGCACTAGCTCTTCGAGCAGTTCGTCGCGCTCAATGCGGCGGATCAGGTTACGGGCGTTATTGTGGCTGGTGATGTAGGCGGGATCACCAGAGAGGAGATAACCCACGATCTGGTTGATCGGGTTGTAGCCTTTCTCCTTGAGGGCCTCGTTGACCACGGTTAGAACAGCGTGGATATCCTTGGGCTCTTCACCATGGGTCTTAAAGCGCATGGTCTGGTCAAAGGGCATGCTCATGGCTCGTCCTCCCTCGTTGTATTGCCTAGGGTTGGTAGACGTTCCACCGACCTAGACTCACTAACAGACTTCGCTACTCGCCGCTCTATTTCCTCTGGTATTATCTGCATTTCCTGGCAGGGTATACTCTAGCGTCGAAGCGCGCGACGACTATCGGGCCATGGCAGTCAATGCTCCGATCGCAGCCAGCTTGACATGCTCATAGGTCAGGCCACCCTGAATGTATGCGGTATAGGGTGCCCGGATCGGTGCATCAGCGCTGAGCTCGATGGACGCTCCTTGGACAAATGTACCTGCGGCCATGATCACTGGATCAAGGTAGCCTGGCATCTCCCATGGCTCGGGGACCACATGTGCGTCTACGGGTGAGCTCTTCTGGATACTCTGACAGAACGCGATCAACGGCTCCGCAGCCGGGAAGCGTATCGCTTGGATGATATCGGTCCGGGGCTGACTCCAATGGGGAGAGACCTCATAGCCCGCCTCTTCCATCAGGTAGCCAAGGAGATGCATCCCCT
>CAZINL010000180.1:0-6160 GCA_964540595.1 uncultured Clostridia bacterium | reverse complement strand
CCGACATGATCGGAACCGCGTGATGCCAGAATGTGATGCGAGTCTTCACCACGGACCTCCTCGAAGTGCGTTGCCTCCGGCAACAGGCTCTGAATAGCAAGAGTGAACTCTTTCTGCCTACGCTCCTCGATCACTCTGGTGGTGGTCGTGTGGGTGTAACCAATCGCTCCAGCTGAAATCGAACAGATTAAGGCCAGTGTTAAGGTGGGCTTGATCAAGTGTCTCAAGGTGCATCCCTCCGCAAGTTGAGAATTGGTCAAAGTCCAGAAGTCTGGTCTTCTTAGATTCTACCATATGACCACCTTAACAAAATGTCTGTAGCCACGTTGTCTTACAGCACTTAATTATATTAGCTCCACTTTTCTATATATTGCATGTCATGGATATATAATGAGTCTCACGGACCCCCAGGGACGATTACCAAACTCAAAAACCGGGATGCTTGATCAGCATCCCGGTTTCTATATCGACAGGTTATGACTTGCGCACCGCCTGCACACACTGGCGGGCGATGAAAAGCTGTCCGCGCAACGCTTCGACAATGGTCTCGAGCTGGTCGCTACCGAGTCGATCCAGTTCGTCACCCTTGGCGTGGCTGGTGACCATGTAATCGACCTCCAACGGGTTGTAGCCCAAGTCGACTAACTGCATTTTCAATTCCGCGATCTCCTCTAAGTAGCGGTCGGTGATACGAGTGCTAGGCTTCGCCAGATTTCCGAAGACACCTTCCCAGAATGCCATCCGTCACCCTCCAAATTCGTCATACAGGGCAGCGGTTGACTACCCATGGTGGTTGTCTTCTTCCATTGTAGCCAAAAATCGACAAAATACAAGGGTCAGGAAATCCCAATTAGAATAGGACCAGGGTCCTATTCTACTGGATACTTGCGGGCGCAGCCTATCGCAATTTGTTCAAATTGCTGTCGGTGAGACATGGCGACGTCCCTACAGTCCTAGCCCCTTGGCCACCATCGCGCTGAAGATCTCGTCGGGGACGAAGAGTCCGCCAGTAGCCCAGGCGACATGGGTCGCAGAAGATGGGCTGGCGACGAGCGTCGGTCCTAGAAGCCCGGCAGCGGCTGAGGGCTCGACTTTGATCTGCTCGGTCTGATGAAGGGCGGCCAGCAGGCGGAAGAGCTCATCGTCGGCGACGGTGTAGACCCCATCGAGCAGCTGATCCGCCAGCTCGCTCACCAATTTGGACGGCGAGCCAACGGCGAGACCATCGGCCTCAGTGACGTTGTCTAGGCCATAGTCCCGCACATGCAGGTCGCTGAAGCGCTGCGTCGCAAGACCTAGCAACATACACGGTGAGTGCGTCGGTTCGACAAAGTAGCAGTGGACATGGTCGCCAAAGATCTGTTTGGCACCGAAAGCGATCCCGCCTGGCGCACCGCCGACGCCACAGGGGAGGTAGAGATAGAGCGGGTGCTCGGCGTCGACCCCGACCCCCTGTTCCTCAAGTTGTCGCGCGAGCCGGATGGCGGCGACGCTATAGCCAAGGAAGAGGTCGCGCGAGTTCTCATCATCGACGAAGTAGGCCTTCTCATCACCCTCGCACTGCCGGCGGCCTTCTTCCACCGCCTTGCTGTAGTCGTCGCTATGCTCGACCACGGTAGCCCCTTTGCTACGCAGCAGATCCTTCTTCCACTGCTTGGCATCCCGGGACATATGGACGGTCACCTGAAATCCTAGTGCCGCTGCGGTGATCCCGATGCTTAGCCCCAGGTTGCCCGTGGAGCCAACCGCGATCTTGTGGTCGGCGAAAAAGCGACGAAATCGGTCCTCGGCCAGCTGCGCATAGTCGTCTTCGATGGTCAGTAGCCCTGCGCTCGTGGCCAGCGTTTCGGCGTGCTTTAGCACCTCATAGATCCCGCCACGCGCCTTGATTGAGCCAGCCACTGGCAGTTGGTTGTCACATTTCAGATAGAGCTTACCTAGGATCGTCCGGCCGGAGGTCCGCTCCAGCTCAGCCTGCATCTTAGGGATGGCGGTCAAGGGGGACTCGATGATCCCGTTGCCCGTTTCAGGGAACAAGCGCATGAGCAGCGGAGCAAACCGCTGCCACCGCGCCTCGGCGTCCAGCATGTCGCCCTTGGTGAGCGCAGAGACGGATAACGCCTCGCGAGCTGGTTTTAGGTTCGGGTTGATCCAGGTCACTGGAGTACAGGTCTTGATCTTTGCTAGCAACTGCTCGTCCATCTTTAACCTCCTGATAACGGCATGGTTATCATCAGCATAGCAGACGGAAAGCAACCGAACAACCGGGGTCTGATCCCAGTTGTTCGGTTGCTTAGGTACCTAGGCCAACGTAATCTTTGCTTCCACCGTTCCCGCCTTTTCCGAGACGATCTTTACGGTCAGCTCTTGGCCAGCGGGTGCTTTGATCAGCCACTCCACCTTCTTCTCCGACGGTAGGTCGCGTCCGCCACGGAAGGAGCCGTTGTGGAACGCGCCGGAACGGCCAGCGCGACCTTCGAGATGTCCGATCTCTAGCCGAGCTTTGCCAATGACTAGCTGGACCCCTTCGGGGAGTTGGAGCTCCGCGGTCACCGGTTGGGCGGTCTTCTGGTCAATGGCCACCTGGGTCAAGAAGGTGGGAAGATAGCCGCTATTGCCGACCACCACCGAGACCTTCCAGGTCTCCTGATCCACGCGTTCGCTGCGCAGCCCTTCGACATAGAGCTTGGGCATGGTGCGGGCGTGCCGATAGTGGAACTTGGTCACCTTGATACATTCCTGCTCCAGGAACTTCGGTGGACAGTTCTGCACTACAAACTTACCCTTCCAGCCGCCGATTTCTACCGGACCGAGCTGCGGGTGTTCAAACGGCGTCCAGGGCACAAAGCCTTCGCCATTGAGCTCCTGGTCGTTCCAGGCGAGCAGCTTGGCGAAGTCCTGGGACTGCTCCTTCTCGTTCTTGTGCTTGCGCGGCCACAGGCCCTCGATCCCGGCCCGGTTGGCCAGATCCCAGAGCTCGACGGTATAGGCCGGGATACCGAGATGCTGATAGAGCCAATCATCGTAGGCCCCGGAGGAGAAGTTGACCGTGTCCTGAAGGAAGCCATCAAAGATATTGACGCACGGATAGCCAGTCTCTTCAGTCGCCATCTCGCCAATGGCGGTCAGGGCGGTGACATCGCGCTTGGCGGCCTTGTTCTCGGGCTTGGTTCCGGGTGGCCGCAAGATCACGCCGCCCGTGGTGTGGAGCGTGGAGGCGCTAGCGATATTGGGGTGGGCGAGGACGAAGCTGGCCACCGCACGGGTCTCAGGCTCGGAGAGCGGGTAGGGGCCCGCCCCAGGCTGACGGCTCTCGATCCCCCATTCGCAGGGGTAGTTGCGGTTGAGGTCGATCCCCCACTTATGCGGGGCAGCGGTGACGGTCAGGCCATCGAACTCCTCGATCAGGCCTTCGGTGTAGAGGCGGTAGTACTCGCCGCCTTCTTCATCGGGGCGGCGCTTGATCATCTGACGAGGGTCACTGGGAGAGACACACCAGTCGCCATTGGGGCTCTTGACGCGCATCAGCAAGATCTCGCCGTCGCCATTGATATCGGCGGGGTGTAGACCTGGCCTGGGCTCGGCAAAGGGGTATGGCCGCGGCGCAGAACGCAGAGTCTCAGCTGTCGTGAGGTAGGTCTCGGCTCCGTCGGGCGAGACCCGCGGCAAGACGTAGAAGGTGTAGGCGTCTAGGATGCGGCGGACGCTGGCATCGCTCTCATATTCAGTCAGCAGATGGTAGATGGTGTAGAGCGCGACCATGGATCCAGTGACCTCGCCGGCGTGGTGGTTGCCGTCGATATAGTAGGCAGGCTTGGCCTCGGCGGCACCGGTGGCCGGATTGGTCAGTTCCATCATCCATAGCTCGCGCCCCTCATGGCTCTGACCGATGGAGTAGAGCTTGCTGAGCTCAGGATATGCTTGGTTGAGGGTATGCAAAGTATCGGTGAGTTCCTGATACGTGTAATACTTAGAGAAGTCCAAGTGAATAGACATGCAATCTTAGCTCCTTTCGTATGGCAGGAGTCAGTTGGTGATATCACCAACTGACCCTTCTGGCCGAATGATAGTGGCTACTGTAGAATGGGTCACTGAGCGGGGTGATCGCCACCTGGCCGATGGATCCCGCTGCGTGGATAAATTCGCCGTTACCTGTATAAATACCTACATGAGTCACACCATTTTGTAGATATGAAGTGTTCTCGAAGAATATGAGATCTCCTACCGCTAGATTGGCGCGCTCGACCAGCTCCCCTATCTCCACCTGCCCGTAGGTAGTACGCGGCAGGGTGATGCCTATGGAGGCAAAGACCAGCTGGGTATAGGATGAACAGTCCACCGCCCCGTCGCGACCATATTCACCACCAAACAGGTAGGGCACGCCTAAGTAACGTTTTGCTTCCCGGATCAGCGGTGGGTCAGACTTCAGGTACTTGGGATGAAAAGCGCTCCCAGGGATGGGTGGGGGCGAGACGCTGCTGGCGGCTACTGGGGTCGACGGTGCCTCTATCAGCGGGGCCGCCTGCACCGTGGTGCGTTGGTCCAAGACGTAAAGAGCGAGATAGGCTCCCGCTACCGAGCCGATCACCGTCAGGATGACCAGGCCCACGATCATCAGGCCCCACGGTAAACGGTATGATAGGTGCAAGCGTGATCAGCTCCTTTCGCGAGAGTCCGGAGTCAGGAGTCAAGAGTCAACAGAATAGCTCGGCTATAGGCACCCATTACTCCTAACTCTTGATTCATGACTCTTTATCCATATCGTCCTCTTGCCCCGTTTTCTTGACTCCCTCGACGCCTATGCCGCCAGGATGGTATAATCGAGACAGATCCTGGAGGCTGGTCGTTCACTGCGTGAGGCTGGTCGCAAGCAATTGATGCGGCAAAGCCGCATGTATTTAGGATGCGGATCGTTGCCTTTGGCAGCCGACCGCGGCTTGCTGCTCGCCCAGGCAGCCCGACTGCTCGCCTCTGCAACCGAGGAGGTACAGCCGTGATAAATTGCCGCGAAGAGGTACTTCAGCTCACCAAGCAACTAGTCGGGGTCGCCAGCATCGTCGGGACGCCGGGCGAACCGGTCCTGGCCCACTGGGTCTATGGCTATCTCGCCCAGCTCCCCTATTTTCAGCGCAACCCCGGTTACCTACGCCTGCAGCGCACAGAGGGCGATGACCGTGAGCGCTACAATGTCATCGCCGTGGTAAAGGGCGAGAAGAAACCATCGCCGCAGACGGTCCTGATGCTGGGACATCTCGATACTGTAGGCACCGATGACTATGGGGTCCTGCAGCCCTTTGCCCACTCCCACGACGAACTGATGGAGCACCTTGACGAATGGGGGCTCAGCGCCGAGCAGGTCGCTGATCTGCGCTCCGGGCGGTGGCTGATGGGCCGGGGTGCCCTGGATATGAAAGGCGGTCTCGCCAGCCAGCTTTATGTCCTACAGACCGTGGCGACCCAGGCTGAGGAGTTTGAGGGCAACTTAATCCTCCTGGCCGAATGCGATGAAGAAGATATGTCCCACGGGGTCCTCTCCGCTCTACCCCTTTTGGCCTCGATCGCAGATGACCATGGGCTCAAGTATCAGGCCGCCATCAATGCCGACTATACCTCGCCCCGCTTCCCCGGTGACGACGGGCGTTATCTCTACCTCGGCACCGTTGGTAAGCTCTTGCCTGCCTTCTACGTCACAGGCAGAGAGACCCACGTGGGGCAGCCCTTTGAGGGGCTGGACCCCAACCTGATCGTAGCAGAACTGACCCGCCGACTGAGTTACAATCCCGACCTCTGCGATCTCGCCTACGGCGAGACCACCCTGCCCCCGGTCAGCTTGAAGCAGTCCGACTTTAAGGACGTCTACACTGTGCAGACTCCCATGGCCGCGCATGTCTACTTCAACTTCGCCATCCACAGCTGGTCACCGGCCAAGGTGCTGGAGCTGATGAAAGAACAGGCGCACGAGGCCTTTGCCGATGCTCTCGCTCTGCTTAATGAACGCCACCGCACGTATTGTGAACGTTCCCACACCCCTTACCAACCACTTCCCTGGCAACCGCGGGTGATCGGCTATCACGAGCTCTACCAGGAACTGCTCGCGCAGCACGGCGACCGATTCACCGAGGCCATGGAGAACAAGGCGCGCGATCTGATCATGGACGAG
>CAZINL010000179.1:5306-6230 GCA_964540595.1 uncultured Clostridia bacterium | reverse complement strand
GTTCGCGGCGGCTGCCGTCCTCCTGACGCATCTGCGCCAGCGCCAGTTCGCGGGCTCTCCGGTCATCGAGGGCCTGTTCCCACTCCCTCTGGCCGACGGCAAGCTCCTGCTCGGCCTGCTCCATGCGCGCTTGGCCGAGAGTCAACTGCTCGGTCAGGCGCTGCTCTTGGCTTTGCAGCTGGTTCAGCTCGCGCTCATGGGCACCCATCTGCACTCGTCGGTCATACATAGCCTGCTTCATCTCATTGAGCGACAGCTCGCGTGACTGAACCTGTGCAACCAGTTCGGCGATTGCCGACGACAGCTCTTGTTGCGCCTTGGCGCAATCGGTCTTTTCTCTGGCCAGCACAGCCAGTTCGCGAACCGCTTCATCCCTTTCCCTGCTACGGCCCAAGATCGTGCTCTCCCGTCGGCCGACACTACCTCCTGTGATGGATCCTCCGGGGTAGAGGAGATCGCCGCTTAGCGTGACGATACGGTAGCGGTGTCGCAAAGCGCGCGCTGCCGCCAGGGCTGTCGGAAGGTCCTCCATGACGATCACCTGTCCGAGCAAGTGATCAATGATCGGCTGATACTGGGGATCCACCTCGACCAGAGTGGCGGCTAGCCCAACCCAGCCAGGGAGGGTGCCGATGCGGTCTGTCACTTCGGTGGCGTAACGACCGCGCACCACTGAGAGTGGGAGAAATGTAGCGCGGCCGGAGTGAGACTGTTTGAGATATTCGATGGCCAGACGCGCGGCCTCTTCATCGGCTGTCACGATATTCTGTAGCCCACCCCCGAGCGCGATCTCGATGGCGACTTCCAGTTGGGACGGCACCTTGATCAGTGACGCCACGGTATCGATGACGCCTGGCAAGCGCTGGGGCTGCTCACGCTTCGCTTGCAGGACCGCCTTCACGCCGCGCTGGTAGCCGTCGAGCG
>CAZINL010000179.1:0-5296 GCA_964540595.1 uncultured Clostridia bacterium | reverse complement strand
GTTCCATAGCGGCCAAGGTCCGCAGCTTCGCTTGCGTGGACGCCTGACGGGCGCTGAGCTGATTAAGGCGTTTGTCGCCATCTGCGAAGGTCTGACGCCTCTCATTGAGGCTGAGCCGTAGTTCGCGCAGGCGGGCCTCTTCGTCGACTTCCTGCACTTGAAGTATGTTGAACTGCGTCTGATCCTCATCGAACGCCGATTGAGCCGCGGTCACAGCCTTGGCGAGCCTCTGCTGATCATCGACCATCTGCTGTCGTTGTTCAGCCAATGAGCTGAGCTGGTCTTTGAGGCGCAGGCACTGACTCTCTAGGCTCGCTACCCTCTCGATCGATCTGAGCAGTTCCTGCTGCACAGCATCAGCACGGTCTACCCCCTCTCGCTCGTCCAGCTCCCACTGCTGCAGCTGCCCGAGTTGAGTGGCAAGGCTGGCCGCAGCTTCCTGCCCAGCGGCAGCAAGGCTGTTGATCGCACTGCGGAGCTCATCAGCCTGCTGACTGATCGCTTGCGATTTCGCGGCCAGCACGGTCATCTGACTGTTGGCCTGACCGATCTGATCTCTGAAACCGCGTTCCCGCTCTTCGTAGACTCTGATCTGCCCGCTTTGGTATTCAAGACGGTTGACCAACGTCAGCAGCTCCCGGGTCAGCTCCTCAATGTTCTCATTGGCTTGAGCCTGGCGCCACCGCTTGTCAGTGATCTCTTTCTCCACCCCACCCAGTTCGGCCTGTCCCTGACTTAGTTGATCGTTCGCCTGATCTAGGTCGCGACCGACCACCTTGCGTTTGCTCTTTAGCTCGCTGAGATCTGAAGCGAAGAGGAGCAGTTCGACCTCCTTGAGTTCCTCTTTACGTGACAGATAGGCCTCTGCCTTGGCGGCTTGTTCTCGCAGCGGACCGATCTGCTGGGCAAGCTCGCCCATGATATCCTTGAGGCGGATGAGCTGCTGGGCGACATCGTCTAGCTTTCTAAGCGCCTCACGTTTGCGATATTTGTGTTTGCTAATCCCCGCTGCTTCCTCAAACAGCGCCCGCCTGTCTTCTGGCTTGGCATTCAGCACCTCGTCGATCCGTCCTTGACCGATGATTGAATAAGCCTCTCGCCCCACGCCAGTGTCGAGGAAAAGCTCAACGATATCCTTCAATCGGCAACTGTTACCATTGAGAAGGTACTCACTCTCACCCGTTCGAAACAGCCGCCGCGTCACCGTGATCTCACGATAGTCCAGTGGCAGACTGCGGTCCTCGTTGTCGAGGGTCAGACTGACCTCGGCCATGCCAACGGAGCGCCGCTTGTCACTGCCAGCGAAGATGACCTCTTCCATCTTCGCCCCACGCAAGCTCTTGGCGCTCTGCTCACCCAATACCCAGCGGATGGCATCGGCGACATTGCTCTTGCCGCTGCCATTAGGGCCGACTACGGCGGTGATACCTGGACCTAGCTCCAGCTGTGTTCGATCGGCAAAAGACTTAAACCCAGCAAGTTCAATGCGTTTCAGATACAAGTCATATCCCCCTCACTGACGCCATCAAGCACCTGCTATCGGCATCAGAGGAATTCCCAGCAAAGCTTCAATCCCATTAGCTAATTATCATTCTCCCTCTGACAGCAAAGAACCTGCTTGGTATGCCACCAAACAGGTTCTTTGTCAAGTTCCTCGCCTTAGGCTCTATTACCGTCTTGGAGCAGCAGGAGTGCCTCTCGGGCTGCCAGTTGCTCCGCCTGCTTCTTGCTCTTGCCAGTGGCACGAGCTAGAGTGCGATCTCCGACTTTGACCTCGACGGTAAAGGTCTTGTCATGAGCCGGACCTTGCTCATCGATTAGCTCATAGCTGATCGGGCCACGGTCTCTGGCCTGAACTAGCTCCTGCAGAGCGGTCTTGGCTTCATGGGCAAAGGCTTCATCGGCCCGCATGTCCCAGTGAGCCAGTAGATGACGCTGCACAAACTCCTTGGCTGCCTCTGCCCCTCCCTGCACATAGATCGCACCCACGCAGGCCTCGAAGGCATCGGCGAGCAGTGCTGGCCGTTCCGCTCCACCCCGCAGCGCCTCACCGCGTCCGAAGCGAATAGCATCGCCCAAGCCCAAGGCTTTGGCGCGTACCGCCAGACTAGGCTCACAGACGATCGCCGCTCTTAGCCTGGTCAGTTCACCTTCCAAGTGGTTCGGGTAGAGCCGAAACAGGTAGTCGCTGACGAGCAGCTCTAGGACGGCATCGCCTAGAAACTCCAGGCGTTCGTTGGACGCTTGGGGGGCAAGGTTCATCTCGTTCACCGCTGAACGATGAGTCAGTGCCTCCATGAGGATGCCCTCATAGGTATGGTCGAGCCCAAGACGCTCTGCAAGACGTTGCAGTGGCGTTGTGTGAGACTGCCCCATGATGTCACCTTCTTATGTGAATCAACCGTCTGAGTCTAGTGACGCTTTACCACGATGGTCGCGTTGTGTCCCCCAAAGCCAAAGTTGTTCGAGATCGCCACGTTGACTTCCTGCGTACGCGCCTTATTGGGCACATAATCGAGGTCACACTCTGGATCGGGGGTCTCGTAGTTCAGCGTTGGTGGAATGATCCCCTGGTTCACCGACAAGACAGTGGCCACAAACTCAATCGCCCCAGCCGCCCCTAAGAGATGCCCTGTCATGCTCTTGGTGGAACTGACCGCCACACGGTAGGCATGGTCACCAAAAGTAGACTTAATCGCCATGGTCTCGAATTTGTCGTTGGCATCGGTGGATGTTCCGTGAGCGTTGATATAGTCAACATTGGCTGGCTCGATCTGCGCATCCGCAAGGGCTAGTGCCATGCAGCGCGCCGCGCCTTCTCCTCCAGGAGCCGGTAAGGTCTCGTGGAACGCGTCATCCGAAGATCCAAAGCCAGCTACTTCCGCATAAATGGTGGCACCGCGTGCCTGAGCGTGCTCCAACGTCTCCAGAACGACGATGCCTGCACCTTCGCCCATGACAAAACCATCTCTATCTTTATCGAAAGGACGGCAGGCCTTCTCAGGCTCATCGTTGCGCGTAGACATGGCGCGAGCCGCGCAGAAACCAGACACGGCCAGGGGCGTAACGGCGGCCTCTGTGCCACCAGCCACAGCCATATCGATCAGACCATGCTGAAGCGCACGGAAGGCATCACCAATGGCGTTGGTGCCCGTGGCGCAGGCGGTATTAACCGTGAGAGCCGGCCCCTTGAAGCCGAAGGCAATGGCTACCTGCCCTGCTGCCATATTGGAGATCATCATCGGCACAAAAAAGGGACTAATGCGGCCAGGACCTTTCTCCAACAGGATCTTGTGTTGCTCCTCCATGGTCTCCATGCCGCCGATTCCGGAACCAATAAAGGTACCCACCCGGTTCTTGTCAATCTGTTCGAGATCCAAGCGGGCGTCTGCAACAGCCTGTTTGGCGGCTGCCAGAGCAAACTGGGCGAAGCGATCCGTACGTCTCGCCGCCTTACGATCCATGTAGAGCAAAGGATCAAACCCCTTGACCTCGGCCGCGATCCGGGTAGGATAGCCTGTCGCATCGAAGCGAGTGATGGGGCCGATGCCGCTTACGCCGTTGACTAGGGATTGCCAGAATTCGTCCTTAGTCTGGCCAACCGGAGTTACAACCCCGAGACCAGTCACTACCACACGTTTTTGTTCCATCTTCTACCTCCACTCTCAACCGCGTCTGATGCCCGCGGAACAACTGTACCGACTCTAGATCACATCTATCATCAACAGGGATCTCCCTGGACTTAATCAGTAAGGCAAAGTCCCGCTATGGGGGCGGGACTTTTGTCTGTAGGATATTTACTTCTGATGGCGTTTGATATACTCAACCGCATCGGTGACGGTCACGATCTTCTCTGCGTCTTCATCCGGGATTTCCAGCCCGTATTCTTCTTCCAGCGCCATGACCAATTCAACTAGGTCGAGAGAGTCAGCACCCAAGTCGGTCTTGAAACCAGCTTCCATGGTCACCTTCTCTTCTTCAACGCCCAACTGTTGTACGACGATGGCTTTTACCTTCTCAAAAATCTCCACTATTTCACCCCCCTTCGCAGATCATTCTACCACAAGGATGAGTCAAGAGTCAGGAGCCGAGGGCAGAGATCCTGAGGTCATTGCCCTTTGACTCTCGGGCTCATGACTCCTGACTCCTTACTTTGTCAGTTCATTACCATGCCACCATCAGTATTTAGGACCTGTCCCGTGATATAGTTCGCCAGGTCCGATGCAAGAAAGAGTACGGCATTGGCCACATCCTGGGCTTCGCCCAAACGTCCCAACACGATCTGCTTTTGCATCTCTGTCTTCACTTCAGCGGGCAGCTGATCCGTCATGGTGGTGCGGATGAACCCGGGAGCTACCGCATTGACCGTAATGCCACGACTGCCAACTTCGCGCGCCAGTGACTTGGTGAAGCCGATCAGTCCGGCCTTTGAGGCCGCATAATTGCACTGACCGGCATTTCCTGTCAAGCCCACCACGGATGCCATGTTGATAATCCTACCCGAGCGTTGCTTCATCATCGGACGAATGGTGGCGCGGCAGGTATAGTAACATGACTTGAGATTGGTGGACAAGACGGCATCCCAATCCTCTTCCTTCATGCGCATCAGCAAGGCATCACGAGTGATGCCCGCATTGTTAACTAAGATATCCAGGTGGCCATGGTCCCGGACCACTTGATCGATCATGGCATCTACCTGTTCTGCATTCGCCACATCAGCCACGATACAGCGCTCCGCCGGGATATCAACCGCTGATCGATGGATATTATAGACAACTGTGGCGCCAGCAGCCAGTAGAGTATCCGCCACGGCACGGCCGATGCCACGACCTGCCCCAGTCACCAGTGCCACCTTGCCTGAAAGGTTGATCATTTTCCGTCCCCCTTAAGTACTGCCAACGTCTTGGTGAGGGTCTCTGGGTCCTCAACGTTGAGTACTGTCGCATCACGGTTGATCTTGCGGACAAAAGCCGTGAGCGTCTGACCAGGGCCAATCTCGATGAACGTATCCACGCCATGGCGCAACATAGTTCCAACACAGTCTTCCCAGAGAACGGGATGACTAACCTGCTCCACCAGGCTTTGGGCAATGGCGCCGGGGTCCCCCTGATGGGGCTCTGCGGTGACGTTGGCCAAGACTGGTACCATGGGAGGCCGCAGAGCAGCCTGGTGCAAATCTTGAGCCAGCCGGAGACCAGCGGGTTCAAGGAGACTGGTATGGAATGGCGCACTCACAGGCAGCTTGACCGCTCGGCGCGCGCCCGCTTCCTGTGCCAGCCGCACAGCCTCATCAACC
>CAZINL010000178.1:1113-6258 GCA_964540595.1 uncultured Clostridia bacterium | reverse complement strand
GCACTGCGTCTAGGTTCCTCACCATTGGGCGGGTTATCGGATATTCGATCATCGGTGCGTCGGGCCGGGCGAGGAGGAGTTCTTGAGCCGACCGAGTTGCTCGAGGTTGGTTCAACTTTGGCCGTGGCACGCAAGGTTCGTCGCTTCCTGGCTGAGCACGGCGAGCAGTACCCGCTGCTCAATGACATGGGGATCATGGTCACGGTGCACAAGAAGGTCGAGGATGCCATCGCTCAATGCATTGATGACCGTGGCGAGATATCAGACCATGCCAGCCCAGAACTCAGGCGCATACGCCAGGATGTGCGTACGCTCCAGGGACGGGTCAAAGAGCGCCTAGAGCACATGGTCCGTTCACCGCAGATGCAGAAATACCTGCAGGATCCGATCGTCACCCTGCGTAACGACCGCTATGTCGTGCCGGTCAAACAAGAGTTCCGCGGTCAGGTACACGGGATTGTTCATGACCAATCGTCCAGTGGCGCAACGCTGTTTGTCGAGCCCATAGCGGTCGTTGAAGCCAACAACGACCTGCGCCGCCTGGTTGTCCAAGAGCGAGAGGAGATCATCCGCATTCTGCGCATGCTCTCGGGCCTTGTTGCTGAGGATGCCGACCTGATTGAGCGGACCGTTGAGACCCTAGGGGAATTCGACTTTGCCTTTGCCAAAGCGCGCCTGAGCGACGAGATGGACGCCATTGAACCGAGGCTCAACGACCAGGGAGTTGTAGATCTCTATCGCGCCAGGCACCCGCTGCTGCGCGGCGAGGTGGTCCCGATCAGCATCCATCTGGGCAAGTCGTTTCGAGTACTGTTGATCACTGGCCCCAATACCGGCGGTAAGACGGTTAGTCTCAAGACCGTAGGGCTATTGTCCCTCATGGCGCAGTCGGGGCTGCATATCCCGGCGCGCGAGGGAAGTGAGTTGGCCGTCTTTGATCAGGTCTTTGCCGATATTGGTGATGAGCAAAGCATTGAGCAGAGCCTGTCCACTTTCTCATCGCATATGAGCAATATTGTCAGGATCACCAACCAGATCACACCTAACTCGCTGGTTCTGCTAGATGAACAGGGAGCGGGAACGGATCCCACCGAGGGTGCAGTCCTGGCTGTGTCGATTTTAGAGTTCCTGCTCGACAACCTGGTTAGAGTGGTTGCCACCACACACTATAGCGAGTTGAAGGCCTTCGCCTACAGCCGCGAAGACGTGGAGAATGCCTCGGTCGAGTTTGATGTTGAGACGCTGCGTCCGACCTATCGACTGCTGATCGGAATTCCCGGACGCAGCAATGCCTTCGAGATCTCAAGGCGGCTCGGGTTGCCTGACGAACTGATTGAACACGCCAAAGGTCTCTTAAACCACGAACAAGTGAAGGTCGAAGATCTGATCGCAAGCCTGGAAGCCAATCAGAAACAGTCTGAGGACGACCGCCGCGCGGCGCGCGAGGCGAAGGCAAAGATGGATGCTCTGCGCCGTGAGATGGAGAAAGAACGAGAGCTCTTGGCACGTCGTAGTCAGGAGATCATTCGTAAGGCGCATCAAGAGGCCGCACAGATCATTGGGTTGGCGCGGGGCGAAACTGAGGAGATCATTGAGCAGGTCCGGGGCATGCGAGCGGAGATGGCAGAGCGTGAGGTCACAAAGATCTCTCAAGACGCTCGTCGATCGCTGAAGGAGCTCAACTCTCTCGTTAGGGAGCAGGTGAATGAGCGAAGTGCGCCGTTGCCGAAGAAACCGGTCGGCCGTGTTCGGGCTGGTGATACGGTCCACTTGACTAACTACGGCGTTGACGCGATTGTTGTAGGTGATCCCAGCGGCGATCAAGTCACGGTGCAGGCCGGGATTATGAGATTAACGGTTCCCCTTGATCAGCTAGCGACCGCTGACAAGAAAAAGGAAAGCCCCGCTGGTTCTACGACCGCTGGGCGCCTCATGGTCGGGAAATCGGAGACGATCAACACCGAACTGGACCTCCGCGGGATGACGCTGGATGAGGCAACTGAGGCAGTGGACAAATACCTGGACGATGCCTATCTGGCCAACCTCGAACGGGTGCGGATCATCCACGGCAAGGGGACCGGAGTCCTGCGGCAAGGTGTGCGCGAGTTCCTGCGTCGCCATCCTCATGTCAAGGCGTATGCGTTCGCAGCCTACAACGAAGGCGGGGACGGTGTGACCATCGCTGAACTGAAGTCCTAATGCGTAGTAGCTCAGCATCTTCCATAACTCATCCTTTGGGAACTTGCATGACGTGGAATCGAGCATTCGGGGCTGCTTAAGTTTTCCACAATGAAATCATGCAAGTTCCCGAACTGCCATACGAATCGTCAGACAAGAAAAGCGGCCGAGGCTCAATACGAGCTTCGGCCGCTTGTTTGCTTACTGCGGATTCGTGGGTGGCTTGCTGCCGTTGCCATTACCGCTATTGCCTGGCTTGGTGGGCGGGGTGGACGGCTCTGTGGGAGTAGTGGGGATGTTGGTTGATGGGTCGGTTGGGTTAGTGGGTTGGATCGGGACGCTGGTCCCACCGTTGCCCGTCGTCGGCTGTGATTGCTCAGCAAATTTCACCGGTAGCTCGTCTTTAGCATCCACAGGAGGGTTTCCATAGGGGAGTGGATTCACCAGAGGTTGAGGACGCTTGATAAAGACCTTGGTCTCAACCTGTGTGGCAGGCGTCAACGGTGTGGCAGGTAACCCCGTGGCCTTGTCAACTCTGACCTGAACATGAACATCGCAGATGTCAGTGGTCTTTGGCTCGGTCCCCTTAACGAACACTTCCTTAGCGATCTTGTCTTTCGGGCAGATGGTAGACGGGCGTTTGCCAGAGACTGTGCAGATCTCAAGATCCACGATATTGGCGGGGCGGGTCCAATCACGTACCGGTCGATCACGATGAGCGGTCGTCATGACCTGCTGCCAGATGCGCAGAGCCAAACTCTTACCATACAGATCATACATCTGTGTCGGCTGATCATGTCCAATCCATACAGTGCTGACGAAGTCCGGTGTATAACCCACAAACCAGGCATCGGCCCAGTCGTCGGTGGTACCGGATTTGCCTGCTGATGGTCGATCCAACTTGCCACGGTAGCCGGTACCGCGTGGGTCGTTCATGACACTTTTCATCAGATCAGTCATGATATACGCTGTCTGTTCATCCATTACGGCAGTTTTTGTTGGTTGCGCCTTGTAGATGGTCCGTCCGTAGCGGTCTTGGATCTCACGAATGGCAACAGGCTGGACCCGTACTCCGCCGTTAGCGAACGCGCCATAGGCCTGCGTGAGTTCGAGAACTGAGATGCCCTTGGTAATGCCGCCGATTGCCGTTGACAAGTTGCGATCGTTTCTCGCGCCACTGGTCACCATGGTCGTGATACCGAGCTTACGCAAGAACTCGATACCGTTATCAACGCCGAGGGCTTGCAGAGTTTTGATAGCGGTGATGTTCTGTGAGCGGAAAATGGCTTCTCGGATACCGATCAGACCGTAATACTTGTCGTCAAAATCCGTCGGTTTCCAATTGCCAGGAAAGACAGTGGGGACATCGTCAAAGACTGTGGCGGCTGTGATCACGCGCTTGGCGATGGCCGGGGCGTAGTCAACCAGCGGCTTGATCACCGAACCTGGTTGCCGCACGGTATGAGTCGCACGGTTCCAGGCTCTTGATACGTCTGGATCATAGCCGCGTCCGCCCACCATGGCAGCAATATGACCGGTGACGGGATCCATCACCACTGTTGCCGCCTGGCGCAGGTAGTTGCCGTTCTGGTCCTTGGTCTGATATTCAGCCATCAGATCCGTGATCGCTTTTTCGGCGGAACTCTGGATCTCCGGATCAAGGGTGGTAAAGACCTTAAGGCCATCAACGAAAATAGCGTTTTGCGCAGCCTCGAGACTACCGTAATGGTCCTTAATTAGCTCCTGGACTTGGCTAATGGTGAAATCTACGAAGTAAGGTGCAGTAGTGCGCTGATCCTCCTTGAGGCCAGCAAGCTTGATCTCCTGTTTCTTGGCTTGGTCAGCTTCGGCACTGCTGATCCGTCCCTGCTCGACCATGAGGTCGAGTACCATCTCCTGCATCCGCTTCGCCTTAGCCATATCCTCATATGGAGAGTAGTCGTTGGGGGCTGGGATAATACCCACTAGCATGGCTGACTCTGCTAAGGTGATATCCTTGACGTCCTTGCCAAAATACATCTGGGAGGCCGCTTGAGCACCTTTCGCCCAATGCCCAAAGAAGATCTGATTTAGGTAGAAGATGAGGATCTCATCTTTGGTGTACTTCCGCTCGAGCTGAAAGGCTAGATAGGCTTCCTGTACCTTGCGCCGGATCGTGAGTTCACTGCGATCAAGAAACACATTGCCAGCGAGTTGTTGGGTGATGGTGCTGCCACCGCCCGCTCTCCCAAGGGTTAGCACCGCACGGCCCAGACCGAAAATGTCTACGCCAGGATGCTTGTCAAAATTCTTGTCCTCAGATGCCTTTAGTGCCTGTTTCAGATGATCTGGAATATCCTTTGACGAGACCACAAAGCGGTAGTCTTCGTCATGAAGTTTTGCGATGGGCTGATCCTTGATATTGTAGAAGACCGAACTAGTCGCGGGCTTCGACAGCTTTTGCGGGTCGAAATCAGGAATGTCTCGCAAAGCCGCGGCAACATATCCTGCAGTTGCACCGATACCAATACCAGCAAGAATCAGCATGATGACTAGTGCACGCTTCCACGTTACGTTGCGGCGATGACGCTTATTCCGTGAGGGTGTCTGCTCATCTTGCGCCATGTGGGATACCTCCTTTCACGTCCGAGCTTGGTACATTATATCATAGCTCGTCAACGGTTGATAACATAGGGGGTAGTGAATCAAAAGCCGCCTTCAGATCATCGCTTGGCGAGGGGCAAACCTCGTTCGGCGTCTTGCATCATCCGTTCTGGAACTTGCATGACGTGGAACCAAAGCATGGGGGCCGCACGAGTGTACCGTAATGAAGTCATGCAAGTTCCTGATTTGTCACAATGCTAACTTGGTCAGCATAGACTATGAGAGCAACCTTTACCAACGGTTCAGAGTACATACATACCGAACGCTCCGAGCAAAGAAGGTGGAACACGGACATGACTAAGAGGCGAGCTGTCACAAAGAAAC
>CAZINL010000178.1:0-1103 GCA_964540595.1 uncultured Clostridia bacterium | reverse complement strand
TTCTTCTGTTTGCGTTGCCGCTGATCATGATTTATGTCGCGGTCAGCGGCTTCATCTATACCGAGCGAGCACTTCGTCCGACCTTACTGGCCATTGCGGAGGCTCGGGCGAAGGTAATTGCCACCCAGGCCGTAAACGAAGCGATCTATGAAAGAATTGGGCCCAACATCAAATATGATGCCTTTGTGTCGGTACGAGAAGACAAGGACGGCAATGTCACTTGGGCACAGGTCAACACCGTCGAGATCAACCGTATTACCAATCAGATTACGATCGCCGTGCAAGAGCAGTTCAAGTTATTCAAGAGCGAGACCATCCGCATACCATTCGGCCAAGTGTACGGCTCACAGATCTTAGCCAATCTTGGGCCGCGTATTCCGGTGGAGATCACCCCAATTGGTACCGTTCAAACCAGTGTCATAGACACATTTGAAGAAGCCGGCATCAACCAGACACGGCATAAGATCTACTGCATGGTCCATAGCGATGTGCGTATCGTCCTGCCGTTCATTACTCAGACGATCGAGGTGGAGTCGCAAGTTCCACTTGCCGACATGGTTTATCTTGGCAGAGTTCCAAACACCTATCTTAGTTCACCGCTGACTTGGCCGAGTAGGTGAACGATGGCATGGGTTTGTGATTAACTGGCACTTGCACTACCCCATCTTCTTCGCTATAATAGTGTCTGTTGTCGCGATCGGGCGACCTTGCACCAGATACGATAAAGATCCCGCTTACATCGCAGCAACTCAATATGATATGAACTATCTCCGCCGGTCAGCGACAACGAACATAGTTGTTGAGAGGCCATCTAAGCGCCGCCAGAACGGCGCGGTGCCAAATCAGCCAAAACTTACCGCTTGCGGTTATAGCAACAGCTGTGGTAAGATAGTGTTCCGCCAGTGAGCGGGTTGATCCTTGAGAACTGAACAGCGTATGAAGAAGCCATGCCGACATAGTCGGCAAGTCACTAGTCTATAGTCCCTAGTCCCTAGCAATAGGAACTGGCGGCAAAGACTAGTGGCGCGTAAATTCATTTCGAGTCTTGATCGCTTTGCGATAAGATAAATTTTTATCGGAGAGTTTGATCCTGGCTCAGGACG
>CAZINL010000177.1:0-6266 GCA_964540595.1 uncultured Clostridia bacterium | reverse complement strand
GAAGACCTGTGGCATGGTGATATTCCACAGCCATTGGAGGATTGCGCTGGCTGCAAGCAGCAGCACGAACCCGAGGAGAAGAATGCCAATTACGTTCATCTCAAGCACCTCCCGTACTGCTATATGGGTGGTCTGAGGATCTGAGAACGAATCCGCGCCCATAAATGACGGGGCGGCCTGCCCACTATGGAAGATCCGACCTAATACTCAGACCTACCTCTGTCTATACCATATGGTGACGCAGTGGCCGTGTTCGTTGGATGATTGCGCGATGTGATTTATCTCGATGTTCGGGTGATTGCCTAGCCAGTTGTTGATGCTGTATTCCAGATCTCGATGGCGATTCTCAAATAAGACAACGACCTGCATGCTTATTTCATCCTCCAGCTCATGTCGATTTGTCAAGTGACCTTACTATACCTCTAGTGTATCACCAATTTGCGCGGCATCCCATACCCGCAAACCGATCTATTGCCACATGATACCATTTATGGAACGTTTCGTAGCTGCTCGCCGTCCAAGAAAAGAGACTCTGACGAATGCCAAAGGAGCACACCGTGCGCGAAATCATGCGAACTCAAGATGTATGGAGGGGTGGTTTGGATGCCTGGCCTTATCTCATGGGCCTCAATCGTCGGGATGCCCTTTTTCGCTTATCAGTTTGTGGCTAGCTTTATCACCATCTTGCGGCGCATTAAGGCAGAACAGCCCTTGGGATCGGAGACCATTTGGGCATGCACGTTTTTTGCCTTGATGATGTGGACGATTAGCGGGACGCTGCTGATAGCCTCAGGACAATAGCTATCGAACAAGTCAGATTAAGAATGTCGGTGAAAGGCAGGCGCCGATCGGCGGTGGGAGATGGAACAGGCTGAGGTCGTACAACGATCGTCAGCGCATAGGATGCTGTAGGGGCCAGCCCCACGATTGCTGGAGATACGTCGGTGGAGGTGAAAGCGATGCCTTGGTACTGTAGGAAGTGCGGCGCGGTCAACGACGAGGGCAATCGGTACTGCGGAAGCTGTGGTGCGGCCAGGACCGAACCAGCCAACCACTCCAACGCCATGTCCCCTGGTATGGATGGCGGCGAAAAGGCCGCGATCTTCGTTGGTAATCTGTGTCTCTCCCCATTGCTCGGGATCATCCTTTACTTCGTGTGGAAGGATGACAAGCCGCATAAGGCTGAGGAAGCCTGCCAACTGACTATATACTCCTTCGTGGCCTGGATCGTCTTGTCGCTGCTGTTTGCGGTGGCCTCCTGATGATGGGCATCAAAGATGCGTTAGGTAGCGCACAAGCGCCAAAACCCTGGGGCCCCTTCTACTGTCATCGGCGGCCAGAGCGGTCATTCTTCTTTCGGGGCAGGCAGTTCCCCGTTTGCTCGCGCTGCACTGGCATCCTAGTGGGCTACTGCTCGATTCCACTGTTCTTCCTACACATCCTCAAGTTGAACCTGCTCTGGTCGTTGCTGGTCCTGCTACCGATGCTACTCGACGGCTACACACAGGCCATGGGATACCGCTGCAGCAATAACATCCTGCGTTTCGTCACTGGGCTCTTATTCGGTATTGGCCAAGTCGGCCTCGCCAAGGCAGCAGGGAGCCTCATCCGGTCGCTGGTGGTACTGGCAGGCGGCTTGTCTTAGCTCCCGATGTGGTATCGCGTACTTATGGCTGAGCGAATAGGTGGGAGGATGAGCTAGCATGGAAGGATTCGTTGGGCTCTTCTTTGTCTTCGTGATCGGCATGATCGCGTACGGGATGATCTCGAGCTATAATACCCATCTTGAGAACCAGAACAGCCCGGTCCAGAACACGCCGGTCAAGGTTGTGGGCAAACGATCCGAGGTCTCGGGTGGCGGAGGAAACTTCTCCACGACCACTTCCTACTACCTAACCTTCGAGTTCGAGAGCGGCGACAGGATCGAGCTGGGCGTTAAAGGCAAGGATTTCGGGATGATTGCCGAAGGAGATATCGGCGTCCTCAACTTCCAGGGGACGCAGTTCAACTCGTTTACGAGGAATACACAGGGTGCGACTGAAGTCTGACCACGTGGTCAGACTTCAGTGTTTTGAACTACACCCAGGGCGTAGGGCGTAACGACACGAAGAAACTGAACAGATGGGGTCAGACCCCATTTGTTCAGTTTCTCATGTAAAGGCTATATGAGTGTCAAGGCTCAAGGTTGCCCTTTCGCAGGTGTCGTTTATAGCCGCGGCACCGCTTTGACACTAATCTGTAGCAGAATGCCATACAGCGGTGCCCGAAGTACGCGAAAATATGGGCAGGATTACCATCTGACAGTACCGAACATCAGAGATCTGACCAGGAGGAAAGATCGAATCAGTGCTTCCTGAGGAGGGATGTAGGAATGCTGCCTTTGCAGGAAAGCATCGGCGTCATGACCGATCGATTTGCTGGTATCCTTCGAGAAAATGCACCCTCGGTATACCTGTTTGGCTCTACCGCCGTAGACGACTTCAAGCTTGGCTGGAGCGATATCGACATCTTGTGCTTGACACAACACCCAATTTCGAGAAGACAGGCGGAGCAACTGATCAATCTGCGGCAGGAACTTGGTGCTGAGCACCCCGGTAATCCATACTATTGCTTGTTCGAGGGCGGCTTTCTCACACTCCAATCGCTTATTGAGCGCTCTTCAGATACCGTAGTCTATTGGGGCACATCCGGGCAACGGATTACCGATCACTTTGCCTTGGGCGCCTTTTCGATCATGGAGCTTCTTGATTCAGGTGTGGTGCTCTCTGGTCATGACGTTAGGCACTCGATCAAATACCCAACAGACAGCGAGATACAGTCAGCTGTTCTTGAACACTACAACGTCATTCGCAAGTATGCCGCCACTACGAAGCGGAGTCTGTATTCCGCAGGCTGGCTTCTCGACATTGCGAGATGCCTTTACACGCTAGAGGCTGGCAAGATCATCGCCAAGACACAGGCTGGTGAGTGGGCCCTGGCCAATGGCCTCGTTCCTGATGTGGATGTGATGAAGAGGGTCATCGAGATCCGAAAGGAACCAGAGAGACACAAAACGAGCGAGAACACCATGGCGTGGCTAGAGACCCTAGGAGACCACATCCAGCGTTTCGCCGACGTCTTGGAGACGGAGTTGTACCAGTCCGGCGGAAGGCTCATTCAGCCCAATAAATGATGGAGAGCGGGGAAGGGGCCGCAACATGCTCGGCGCACGAAAAGGCGAGCAGCTGATGAGGGTATGACACTCTATGTCACACTCCGCGTGCTACCATAGGATCGATACCATTATGAAAGGAACGGCACCTATGAAAAACACTCGGCTGATCTTCGTTGCGGGGATGAGTGGCGCGGGCAAGTCCACGACCGCGCAGCGGATCACGAACCAGCTCAAGAGGAACGCGGTCGACTGCATCTGGCTGCATGAAGAGATCGCCAACCACCCGATCAGGGATGGCGAGTTCAGCTATGGCGAACTGCGCGACGAGAACGACATGGACACCAACTGCGATCTGATGGTCAAGAGGTGGGAAGCCCTCGCCCAGGCCATCGTTGCCTCCAATCGTGTCTACGTCATGGAAGGCTGTCTGTATCAGAGCATCATCCGCTACTTCATCGATGCCCACTATCCACAGGGGAAAATCACAACCTATTATGACCGCGTCATGGCGGCGATCGCCCCCACCAACCCAATCCTGGTCTTCCTGCGCCCACTCGATGTGCGCCGTGCCTTGGAGAACGTCTACCCCATCCGCGGGGACTGGTGGCGCGAGCTGATTATGAAGTTTGATCCAGAGGGCTACTTCAAAACGCACCCCTTCCACGGCGAAGGGAGCATCTACGAGATGCATGAGCATTGCCAACGGCTCGCTGAAATTCAGTTCGATCGCTATGATGGCTGGAAGCTGCGCCTCGATACCACTAGTGGGAACTGGGTCGATCATCTGCGCGCGATCATGGAACTGATCGAGCTGCCATACATCGAGGAGAAAGGGGGGTGGACCCCAGATCCTTTGGACCAATACACGGGTACCTATGCCGCCACCATCGATGGGCGCGTGCGCAGCGTGCAGGTGTTTTCCGAGAGCAACCGGCTTTACTGTAAGGGCTTCTGGCCGTATATGGGGCTACAGCCGCGGGAGAAGAATCTCTTCGAGATGGCCTCCTTTCCCATTGAATTCCATTTTCGGGAGCAGGATGGCAAGAGGGTGATCAAGGTGACTGGCACTTATGATTGGAGCATTGTTGGCCAGACGTTGGTCAAGGTTGATGCTTGACATAAGAAGGCCGAAGCCATCAGGAATTAGCCATCAACCTGATAGTCCCGGTATGTGCTGAGAGGAGAGTGCCTTTGGCATGCTGAAGAAGAGGATTATCATAGAACAGTGAGGTGTTGCAGTACGCAGCTGATCATTCCATCCATTGATATGGCCGCGGCGTTTATCACCGCAGCCCAAGACTATCGTGCCCATGGAGAGCGCTGTTACCACAGGGAGCTGGAAGACCGGGGCCTAGACATAGACCGCAATTTCGACTTTGGCGAGTACATCAGAGCCGTAAAAGAGGATGCAGAGGGAGACAGTCTCAGACCAGACAGGGCGCCGCGATCCTCGTTTTGGCTGGTAGATGACAGCCGGACAGTGATCTTCGGCACCAGTCGCCTCCGCCACTATCTCACCACAGAGAATGAGATCGTCGGCGGGCATATCGGCTACGATGTCGCACCGTCACAGAGGAGAAAAGGATACGGTACCATGCTGCTCAAGATGACACTTGAGAAAGCTCGGGGGATGGGCCTAAAGAGAGTGCTTGTCACCTGTGAGTCTGACAATGTTGGATCGCAGAAGATCATAGTGCACAACGGCGGCATCCTGGAGAATGAGGTCTATTCCGACGAGGACCGGAAGATGGTCGAGCGCTACTGGATTGAGCTATAACGGCGGACCATGAGTGCCTGTAGCGCGCTATGAAGACCTGACATGCCATCGATTGCGAGCGAAAACCGTACATGACAAGCTGAACATGGGTGCTAGGGATTACGAGATCTCTAGCGCTCTTTCTTTTACGGAAGATAAAGGAACTGTATGGGTTATCGCTGAAACAAACATATGATCTCCTAAATGATTGATCACCATCGCGTAACGCATGTGGATCGGACCGCACAGGCAAGCGATAGAATACCTAATCATAGCCTGTCCATACAACACGATCAGAAGGAAAGGACTGAATGCTTTGGCTGAGCTACTGACGCGGTGTGGCTACCGCTGTGATCTCTGTCTCGCCTATCGAGAGAATATCGCTAAGAAGGATGAGCGACAGTTTTTGCATGACAGTTGGAAGGTCTATTTCGACCTCGATATACCAGTGGAGAGATTAGTCTGCGATGGCTGCCTGAGCTGCAGTGAGCAAGCGGTGCTTCTCGACCAGAGCTGTCCCGTCCGTCCGTGTGTAATCGCCAAAGGGCTCGAGCACTGTGGTCAGTGCCAGGACTATCCATGCGACTTGTTTGAGGAGCGGCGTGGTCATACCTATGAAAAGGCCATGGCGATCGCTGGTCCAGCCTTCTCGACCAAGACCTTCAAGAGATGTGTGCTGCCATATGATAATGGGACCCGCCTCGATGAACTGCGGCAGGATGTACATGGGATCGAGCGGCTGACCAATCCCCATATCACCCCCACCTTTGAGGGTATGAGCAGATTCGTTGGTGCCCCTGCAGCGCTGTGGTTTGATGAACTGGTGGCGTTCCTGCAATCGCAGACTGATCTCAAGGTTGAGATTAGATATGGTGGTAAGCGTTATGGTTGGGAGGTAGACGCTAGGAAAGGTTCAAAACCAATCATCAGCATCACTCCCTTACGCGGTGCGCTACAGATTCTGTGCGTGATGGGGAAGAAAGAGTTGGATGCCTACGAGCCCCAGCGAGGACTGTTTAGCGATAGAGCCCAGAGCAGGATCGCAGAGACGAGACCGCTGCACGATGGGAGATGGGTCTACTATCGTGTAGTTGATGAGGTGGGGCTGCAGGATGCTTACGCTTTCTTTGTGCTCAAGCGCCATGGAGCTAAGGCGCAGGCCCGGTGGTCAGTTCCTGCGGACCAAGGAAAAGTTCTGTAATACGCGATGTTCTTATCTGGTAGGCACCCACTCATACCCGCACTCTTCAGTCGGCTACGCTGGGACTCGCGAACTGTCGGGGGAGACCTGTCGTAAGGAGGGCGAACTACCCATGGCCACGACACGAGTTAGGTTTGCATCGGTTGGCGACGAGG
>CAZINL010000176.1:3735-6276 GCA_964540595.1 uncultured Clostridia bacterium | reverse complement strand
CTCCGACGAGCAATTGGTGCAGATTTTGCACGCATCTGAGACGATCCCCGTCTTCCGCAGCGGCAACATGTCGCTCGGCATCAACCTGCTCCTTCAGCTCGTCAAAAAGGCGAGCGCCGTACTCGGTGAAAACTTCGACGTCGAGATCATCGAAAAGCACCACAACCAGAAGGTCGACGCGCCGAGCGGCACGGCCCTCATGCTCGCGGACGCCGCCGCCTCCGCCCTGCCGCACGAGAGCGAATACGTCTACGACCGCCACAGCGTCCGTCAGAAACGCAGCCGCGAGGAAATCGGCATCTCCTCCGTCCGCGGCGGCACGATCGTCGGCGAGCACGACGTCCTGTTCTGCGGCCCGGATGAGATCATTGAACTCAAGCACACCGCCACCTCGCGCGACGTCTTCGCCAACGGTGCCCTCTCCGCGGCTGTCTTCCTCGCCGGCGTCAAATTGCAGGATACGGCCATGACTCGGGTCGCGGCTGAACTGATCGACACCATCCCCATCGTCCCTAATTCGTCGGACCTTGACGCCATTAAACGCGCTATTGACACCCTGAAAGATGGTCGCTCGATCTTCATCTTCCCCGAAGGAGGGCGCAGCCGCTCAGGCGGGCTGATTCGAGGTAAAGCGGGTGTCATCCTGATCGCCAAACGAGCACGAGTTCCGATCGTACCAGTCGCTCTGCAGGGCAGCGACGACTTCTTACCGATCAATGACGCCGATATGGGCGGCGAGAAGCCCCGCCGAGGCGCTAAGATCGAGGTGCGTATCGGCAGTCCCTTCCAGCTCCCTGACCTGCTCCCCCACTGGGACACGGCAAGCCGACAGGAACAGATCGATGCCATCATGCTCAAGATCGCCGACCTGCTGGACCCCCGCTACCGCGGAGTCTACGCCGATGGCGTACCAAAAGATTGAAGATCGGGGTCTGACCCCGATCTTCAATCTTTTGTCATGGCGCGGCTGATCATCTCAGTTCGAAAGCCTATCTGTTCATACAGCCTGCGGGCACGGATATTGCGGTCAGCGACATAGAGATAGACCCGCTGAGATCCCTTACGCTGGATCTCAGCGATGCAGTGATTGATGATCGCGCGCCCCAGCCCTCTCCCCTGCATCGTGGGGGCTACTGCTAAGGAGTCGATGGTGTCGCCATCAAGACGGTAACAGGCGGCCATACGGCCATCGACCCAGACCGAGGCCATCTCACCGCGAGTCGCTGCGCTCGCAAACCACTCCTTCGCCCAATCGGGGCGGGATGACCAGAGAGCGAGCGGGGTTCCGCCGAGGGCCTGACGTACTGGGATAAAGGCGCTGTCAAAGAGCTCGATGTAGGCGGCTAGCTCGTCCGGCTGATAAGGGCGGACGGTAAGATCAGTCATGACAGGCTGCCCGGCGAAAGACATCAGGTAGTCGCAGTCCTGCTGACGGTAGTCTAGGGCAGCCAACCTCTCGGCGGCCTCGAGGTCATAGCCATCGAGCAGGATGGTGACCGCATGGGTCGGGGTTGTCAAGCTGAGTAGCTGGCCTAGGTCTTGAAGCAGCAGCTCTAGCACCGCCGCAGGGGCACCAGGATCGCGAACTAGGCAGCCAGTCGTCGCGCCCCGGTCGGAGGCGAGATAGATGAGGCCAGCGCCCGCGGGCGACTGATGCGTTCGCAGGTCGACTAGGCCTGGCAGCGTCAATATCCGATCTAGATCGTTAGGATCAGCGCGCAGGCAGCGGTTGATCAGCTGCAGGAGTTTGCCTTGAGATAGTCGTTGCTCCATACCCTCACCTCTTTGTCAAACGGAATACGACACCATAGCACCACATTCCTGTGTGTAATTTCCACAAGGGGGCGAGGGCCTATCGGCGTATACCGATTTGCTATACCAACTTTGGGATAAATAGGCTACAATGGTAGCTGTACGACCTTATACAGCGGGTCTGACTCTAATCACGAAAGGGTAGGTGTGAGTATGTTTAAGGACCTCAACCAAACCTGGGATCTGGACATCTTCTTCCCCGGCGGCAGTGAGTCGCCTGAGTTCGCCGCCTTTCTCGAGGCACTTGAGAAGGATGTCAAGGAACTGACGCAAGAGATCAAGGCTCCAGTCAGCGGTGCCAAAGCCTGGGCAGCACGCCTGGAGAAGATCCAGAACGTCTCCAGCCGCTTGACCCACTCGTCTGCCTTTGTCTCCTGCTTGAGTGCCCAGAATGTCCATGACAAGCACGCTCGTACCGTTGGCGGTCGGGTCAAGCAACTTTCTGCCACCTATGCCTCGGTCATGACCATGCTCGACCAACATATCCTACAGGTTCCCGATCAAGAATGGCAGGAGCTCCTCGCCAGCGATGAACTGAAACCCTTGGCCTACAATCTTGACGAGCGTCGCCGCAAGTTCAAAGAGATGCTCTCCCCCGAGCAAGAGATGCTGGTCAATAGCCTGTCCGTCGACGGTTACCGTGGCTGGTCGGACCTCTATGATCTGACCACCGGTGCCATGACCATCACCGTGGAGCAGAACGGCAAACCGGTCACCCTCTCCCCTGGC
>CAZINL010000176.1:0-3725 GCA_964540595.1 uncultured Clostridia bacterium | reverse complement strand
GAGCGTGCCCAGATGATGGAGCGGTGGGAAGAGGCCTGGTCCAAAGAGGCCGAGTCCTGCGCTCTGGCGCTGAACCACCTAGCTGGCTATCGGATCAACCTCTACCGTCATCGCGGCTGGGACGATGTGCTCAAGGAACCGATGACCATGAACCGCATGACCCTCGAGACGCTCAATACCATGTGGTCGACCATCGATGCCAATAAAGATCGCCTCGTCGCCTATCTGCAGCGCAAGCGCGAGCTGCTTGGGCTCGAGAAGCTCGGCTGGCAGGATATCAGCGCTCCCATCGGGCAATCCCACAGTAAGCTGACCTACGACCAGGCCGCCACCTTTATCGTCGAGCAGTTTGGCCGCTTCAGCCCGCGGATGGCTGAGTTTGCCACCATGGCCTTCAACAACCGCTGGCTCGAGGCCGAAGATCGTCCCGGCAAGCGCATGGGCGGCTTCTGCACCGGCTTCCCAGAGAAGAAGCAGTCTCGCATCTTCGTCACCTTCTCGGGCACCATGGGCAATATGGCCACCGTCGCCCACGAGTTGGGCCATGGCTACCATCAGTCGATCATGCAGGATATGCCGCCGATGACTCGCCATTACGCGATGAACGTCGCTGAGACCGCCTCCACCTTCGCTGAGATGATCGTCGCTGACGCTGCTGTCAAGCACGCCCCCACCCAAGAAGAGAAGCTGTCCTTGATGGAAGATAAGCTGCAGCGCGCCGTCGCTCTGTTGATGAACATCCAGGCCCGTTTCCTCTTCGAGACCCGCTTCTACGCCGAGCGCAAACAAGGCCTTGTGCCTGTCAAGCGGCTCAACGAGCTGATGCTCCAGGCGCAGAAAGATGCCTTCAAGGATGCCCTCGACCTCTACCATCCGCACTTCTGGGCCTCCAAGCTGCACTTCTATAACACTGGCGTCCCCTTCTACAACTTCCCGTACACCTTCGGCTTCCTCTTCAGCGCCGGCGTCTACGCCAAGGCCATGGAAGTCGGCGTGGGCTTCGAAGAAGACTACGCCAACCTGCTGCGCGACACCGGTCGGATGCAGGTCGAAGACCTAGCACAGCGCCACCTCGGGGTCGACCTGACCAAGCCCGCCTTCTGGCAGAGCGCCATCGATCTAGTCCTGGTCGACTTCGATGAGTTCATGAAGCTGACGAAGCAGTAGGCCTAGAGTTTCTTGCTTAAAGGTGTTCCGTAATAAAGAGAGCCAAGAACAGCACTCGCTGTTCTTGGCTCTTTTGGTTTCTACTGGGTTGTCTCGATCGACTAAGCCGTCACTTGCTCTAGGTTAGGGGTTAATGCAGATCCCGTTGCCGAGTCCCATGCCGCGTCCGCCACCCGTCCCGCGACCACCACCGCGGCGAGCACCATTGCCCGCCTTAGCCCCTTGACCGAACCGGGCGCCCATACCGAGGCGTTGCTCGCTTCCAGTGCCGTCGCAGGTAGCCTGGTTCTCTTCGATGGCCGCGAGCAGTGTATCAGCCTCTTCTTGGGTCATCACGCCGTCGGTTACACGCTGGGCAAGGATCGCTTTCTTCATCTCCAATGTCTCGTCCTTGAACTCCTGCAGCTTGCCCGCCGCAGCAGCCATACTGCCATAAGTCACGCCTGAAGCATGCCTCTCGGCTGTCACGCTAGCAATGTCACGTCCGGTCAGACCAGCAAGCACTTCCGCTGGGGTGGAGTAATTGGATGCCGCAAAGGCTGTGACGGAAAGCGCTCCGACTAGCGCAACGGTACCAACAAGAGTGGCGAGTTTTTTGGTGTTCTTCATACGAACAACCTCCTTGGTTCTATTCGGTTGATCACCGTGTCTATAGAATACCGAGCGCTTGTGGCAAAAGTATGTTATTGCGGGTACGTTCCTACGGCAGGAAACAGTGTGCTGCCACGGAAAAGACATATTGCTGTGGCAGACTAATTCATAGCAAGTCCCAAGTCCCTAGTGGGCTAACGCGGTGGGAGCCCCGGTAGCGCTACAGAAGGAGGACGGATGATAGATGAAGACCATGTTGATAGCGGATGACAACCAGCAGATCTCATCCGTTTTGAAGGAGTATGCCAAGAAAGAAGGCTTTGACGTTCTGATAGCCAAGGATGGCGAGGAAGCGATCAGGCTTTTCGCCGACCATTCGTCTGTAGTTATCGTCCTGCTGGATGTCATGATGCCAAAGAAGGATGGTTTCGAGGTCTGCCGCGAGATCCGTCGATCTTCAAATGTGCCGATTATCATGGTAACAGCCAGAGGAGAGGATTTCGAGCGCATCATGGGACTGGATATTGGTGCGGATGATTACATCGTCAAGCCATTTTCTCCGGGTGAGGTAATGGCACGAGTTCGGGCCATCCTGCGCAGGATCGGCAGCGAGACCAAACATGAGGTGACAAAACAGGTCTTCCATCTTACGGACCTGACCATTGACCTGGCTACCTACACGGTCTCAATTGGCAATCAGAACATCTCGCTCACCAAGAAGGAGATCGAACTCCTATGGCTGCTCGCCAACAACCAGAACAGGGTCTTCACCCGCGACAATCTGCTGGACAGCATCTGGGGATATGACTATTATGGCGACACCCGCACGGTGGACTCCCATATCAAACGGTTGCGCGCCAAGCTAGATGCCGTCTCCCACTCCGGATGGGAGATCAAGACCGTCTGGGGCATAGGATACAAGCTCGAGGTACTAACACATGAGAATTAAGATTGCCCACAAGCTATTCTTGGCCTTCTCGTGCGCTCTGCTGCTATTCACCCTTATTGTGGGCGGCGTTTTTTCTGAGCTGCTCACCCGACAGACTGTGAGGCTGCATCAAGAGGAGTTGGAGCAGCGGGCCACGAGCATTGCTGACACACTGGCCGACTTTCTCGGCAGCACAGCCATGCGTCAAGGATTCGGTGCGTACATGCGCTTACTGGATGAGATCGCGATGAGCGATGTCTGGGTGGTTGATGCCAACTTGCAGTTTCTCTCCTGGGGAAACAACACCCACAGCCTGCAGTATTCCGAGCTTCCTGCTGATGGTATGGCGGTTGTTCAGGCCGCGCTGACTGGGAGAGTCTCTACCAGTGAGAGCTTTAGCAGCATACTCGGCGTCAGGACCACCACGGTCGGTGCGCCCATTATCGGCCAGGATGGGAGAGCCGTTGGTGTGGTGTTGCTCCACTCTCCTGTCTCAGATACCTCTAACGCCATCCACGCTGGCCTAGGTTTGCTCGCCATCAGCGCACTCTTGGCACTTGCCATAGCCTTGCCCGCTTCATATCTGGTCTCGGTGCGTTTTACCGGTCCACTGCGCCAGATGAGGGCCACGGCGGTACGGATCGCTGGTGGAGATTATGCGGCGCAGACAGAGGTGCGACAGAGAGATGAGATGGGTGAGCTGGCGGATACGCTGGATCAAATGGCCGACAAGCTGAGAGATGCTGCCGAGCAGAGCGGCCGTCTAGAGCAGATGCGGAGGGATTTCACCGCCAATGTCTCCCACGAACTGCGCACTCCGGTCACAGTATTGAGGGGGTCACTGGAGGCGCTCTGCGACCGAGTAGTTTCTAAGCCAGAACAAGTGAATGAATACCACCAGCAGATGCTGAAGGAGACTGTTCACTTAGAACGGTTAGTGAATGACCTGCTGGAACTCTCACGCTTGCAGAATCCAGATTTCGTGGTGCAGATGGCACCCCTAAGCCTGATGGATCTGATCGCCGATGCCAGCCGGGCT
>CAZINL010000175.1:959-6345 GCA_964540595.1 uncultured Clostridia bacterium | reverse complement strand
TATCGAGGCTCACTCTGATGGTGAATCGCTCTTCACCGTAGCCGGTGCCGGCGGCGTTTACCGTCAGCTTCTGCGGAGAGTTGAGCTGAATAGAGAAATCCGCCTGGCTAAAACTGTCGGACAGGCTGCCGATGCCATAGAAGGTCTCATAGGTTCTGGTCGCGCCGATGTCCAGTATGGTCGGCTGATAGTACATGGCCACAGCTGAATCCGCCGAGCGGTAGGGATTCTTGTTGGTCGTGAAGTTTAGTAGTGGATCGATCTGATAGTCCCATTTGGTCGCCGATATTGACTGCCAATGAGCTACCACAAACCGGTCGGGTGCGGTATTGCCCCATCCGGAGAGAAGTCCGTAAGCGATCACATTGGGGGCGAATTGTTGATCGGCTGATTTCCAGGTGGTTGGCAGGTTGTCTCCACCATATTCCGCCTCGTTGGTGATGTAGCTGGTGCCGATGATCATCGGTGCTGCATCATTTCCTCCCAGCTGGGTATCGAGCAGGATACGGGACCCGAGATCTACTCGAGAGGCACTGCCATTGGCGACCTGATAGTTGACCCTAACATAGCCCACATTAGGATTAGAAAGGTCAGAGACCAGTTGTAGCGTCTGGGTCACTTCCACATCTTTCACTCGCCAGATGGTCTTGGCGGTTAAACCATTGACCACCGTCTGTGAGACAATGCCACCTAAGCGACCATAATCATTGCCGAAGATGTAATCCCGGCCATCGATGCGAAAGGTCGTAAACGAGGTGTCTGGTAGGTCGTCACGCATGAAAAGTAGGTCAAGGTCGTTATCGCTCTGCTTATTGGGCTGACCATCTGCCGTCTGGACGGTAAAACGCCCAGTGTTTTGGCTGATCTTAAACTGCAGCACGCCGTTCTGAAGCGAATACGGCCGTATGGGCTCAGCCCAAACAGCTGGCCCCACGAGGCCAAACAACATCACAAACACCAGTGTGGCAATCACGGTTTTTTTGATCATGCTATATACCCCCCTTTTACAGCTTCACAAACAAGTGGACAAGCTTGGTATTGCGTTCATCGTCTTGGATGTAAAGCGTGTAATACCCACCTTCAGTGAAGGTATTTTGAGGTAAGACAGTGCTGCCCTTCAGCTTGAAATCACCACTGCTCTTCTTTCCCGGAAGACAGAGTAGCTTCAGTTTGCCTCCCTGGTTGATCGTTTCCAACTGCATCCGGCCACCGATGATCTCTATCTCGCCATTCACCGGCATCCGACCATTGATGATCACGTTGAACTGGTGCGGATCGTATACGGTGAGATACTTGCCAGCAGTCGCCGTGTTACCAGCAGCGTCTGTAGCGGTATAGGTGATGGTATAGTCACCCGGCAGATCGGTACGCACATCTCCCTGGTAGGTCAAGCCATTGGGTAGGACATGTTCATCATGTACCGTCACTCCGGCCAAGGCCTCGAAACTGCTGCCGACTGGAATAGCTTGATGCTGATGGTCAAAGACAATGACCGGCGGCGTATGGTCGATCCAGGTAACCTCAATCAACACATTGGTCATGTTACCGACTGCATCGGTCACCGAAATCTGCAGCTTGTTGTTCTCAGTGAGGAGCAAGACACCGTCCTTGACGCCGAATGGCCAGACGACAGGTTCGTTGGCGGTCATGGTAGCTGTCACGCTACCATTGGTCAAGTCGGTCGCGGAATACGCCACATCGATGATCGGCGCTAGCTTATCGATCGTGCTCACACTGGCCACAGCTGTTCCTGTGATGCCAGCCGGGTTACGGTAATGATAGGTGAACTCCCCGTTTTCAACGAAGGTATGAGTCGCCGAGCCACCGTTATTCAGGACGAAGATCATGTCATTCTGGGGATCCTGTGGAGTAATGGTCACGTAGACACTGCCATTGGTCGGGTCAGTCGAGGAGTAGGTGAGCTTAACCGGCGTCGACTCCTTGGTGATGTTTGTCACCACCACCGTGATATCTGCCACATTTCCAGCCCGATCCTGTGCTTTGAAGGTGAAGCTGCCGTTGGAGTCAAACTGCAGCGAAGGTCGGCCGCCGTTATTGAGCCAGGTGACGCTTTCGTCTGCCGCAACGGTCGCAAACACCGAATAAGGCGTTCGCTTGTCAGGCGCGAGCGTGTAACTGAGCGTGGGTGGCGTCTTATCGATACGCGTAACTGAAGCTGTCACGACCTTGGCATTACCAGCTCGGTCATAGGCCGTAAAGGCGTAGGTACCATTTTCGCTAAAGGTGTGAGTAACACCATCGTTGGCTGCGCCGCTTTGACCGTCGCTGACATGCAACGTGGCGACAATATCTTGGTTGGTCCAGCGCTCGCTACCATAAGTCACATACGCAGTGGGGGGGGTCTTATCAATGAAATCTACTTTAGTTGTATAGGTACCGCTATTCCCCGCGGCACTGCTGAACTCAAAGGTGAACTCGCCGTTGGCCGTGAAGGTGTAATCTCTGCTGCCGCCGTTGTTGGTGATGGTTACCGGTGACAAGCTGTCAAAAGCGATCGTCGCCGTCACATCTTGACTGGTATACTCGCCTGCAAGGGGCTCGCCAGCCACGGTGAAGGTGATGGTCGGTGTCGGCGCCGTCTTCTCAATGGTGTTGACGGTGGCCGTATACTCTCCCTGATTGCCAACGGCGTCAACGAAGCGGAAGGTATGGCTGCCGTTCTCAGTAAACGTATGAGAGTTGCCATCTGGATAGCTGACGGTTGTCAGCGCATCCTCGGCGGTGATCGTCACGGTTACACCGCCATTGGTCCAGCCTTCCGGGGTACGTCGCTCGCTCTTCAGTTCTGGCGCTACCTTGTCGATACGCGCCGTCAAGGTACCCTTACTCTCTAGCCTGGTGTCGGTGTCGCGAACGGTATAGTTGAACACACCATAGGTAGTAACCAAATAGGTGTTGCTGGCCATATCATGCAGCGAAACCCCGGCTGCGTTGGCGATGGCCACACCGTTCCAGGTCAGGTCGGCGATGACAGCATGGGCACGAGGGGCGATGGTCACGAGCAAGTCGTGATTGACCCATTTGTCAGCAGCTACCAGCTGGTTCTGTAGATTTCGAATCGAGATCGTCGCATTCGGGATGCTGCGGTCGATCCAGTCGACCGTGGCTGCTCTGCTCCCCTTATTTCCAGCCTCGTCCACAAAATCGAAGTTGAAACTGCCGTTGTCTTGAAAGACGTAGATACTGCTGCCGCCATTGTTGGTGATGGTCGCAGCTTCATTGAAGCTGATCACGGCTTGCACGTTCTGAGCGGTTCTGTTGGCCGGCAGATACTCAAATGTAGCGACGGGAGCAGTGTTGTCGAGATAGAGATACTCACTTTGACTGATGACCTGGTTACCGACTCCATCTATGGCTTTGGCCTGCAACCGGTGACGGCCATCCACATGATCCAGGGTCACTTGTGCACCATCGCTACAGTCAAGCCAGTCGCCCTCTAGTCCATCATCCGATACAAAACGATACTGCAGGGAGGCAATACCGTTCTCTGCATCAGCAGCGTTAATCGCGACGGTAACTGCTTGATGGTTCTTACCGTCAAATTGCGTCGAGGCAAACTTCACTTGCGGCGGGGTCTTGTCGATCTGATTCGCCCTCGCTGTGTAGCTGCCGCTACTGCCGGCCGCGTTGATGAACTGGAAAGTAAACTCACCGTTAGCGGTAAAGGTGTGGCTGCGGTTGCCGCTGTTGTTCGTGACCGTGACAGGCGAGAGACTGTCAAAAGAGATGGTCGCCACCACATCCTGATTGGTGGGTCCTCCGTCATATGCGGCACCGTTCACCGTATAGATGACGCTGGCCGTCGGTTCAGACCTGTCGATGCTACTGACGCTAGCGGTATACTCACCCTGGTTGCCAGCTGCATCAGCGAAATAAAAGGTATGGCTGCCATTAGCAGTGAACGTGTGCGAGTTGCCGTTTAGATAGGTAACCGCTGCCGACAGTGTATCCTCGGCGCTGATCGTCACGGTTACAGTGCCTTTCGTCCAGCCTTCAGGAGTACGGCGTTCGCTTGTCACTGCAGGCGCCGTTCTGTCGATACGCACGGTAAAGGTGCCCTCGCTCTCTACCTCTGTGACAGTATCACAGACAACATAACTGAACACGCCGTAGTCAGTAACTAAATAGGTACCAGAGCTCTCGTCATACAGTGATACGTCGGCTGCCTGGTCAATCGCCTCTCCATTCCAGGCTAAATGGTTTATTACCGACTGCGCAGGCGGGGTGATAGTTATCAGTAGGTCGTGGTTAACCCACCTGTCTACCGCAAGTTGGTTGCCAAGCGTATCATTGACGGTAATGATAGCCTCGGGGAGGCTGCGATCGATCCAGGTGACTTCCGCCGTCTGCACGCCCTTATTTCCTGCCTCATCCACAAACTCGAAGGTGAAAGCGCCGTTATCAGTAAAGAGATAGCTAGTGCTGCCACCATTATTGATGACCATGGCGGTCTCGTTGAAGCTCACCACTGCCGATACATCACGGGCGGTTCTCGTCCCGGGTTCATACTGTATGCTCGCTACTGGCGCAGTATTGTCCAGGTAGAACTGCTCGCTACGGCTAGTGCCCTGATTGCCGACATGGTCAATCGCTTTGACCTCAAGATAATACTTGCCGTCGACCTGATCTAGGCTCACCGACGACCCATTCTGGCAGTCCAGCCAATTACCGCCTGTTCCACCGTCTTGGACGAAGCGATACTGCATGACAGAGATATCGTTAGCGTCCATAGCGGTGATAGCTATGGATGCAGACTGATGCTTCTTGCCATCAAAGGCATCTGATAGGAAGCTGACCGTCGGTGGGGTCTTATCGATCTGATCCACTGTGGCCACGCAACTCCCGCGATTGCCAGCCGCATCAGTAAACTCAAAGGTAAACTCACCGCTACTTGTGAAAACATAGGTACTACTGCCGCCGTTGTTGATGACAATTGCGGGCGACAAGCTATCCAGGGAGATGGTCGCTGTCACATCCTGGTTGGTGCTCATGCCGCCGTAGGCCTCTCCGTTTACCGTGTAGGTAATGGTAGGCACAGGGGCCTCCTTATCGATGGTGGTGACAGTGACGGTGTGTTCGGCCCGGTTGCCAAGGGCATCGGAAAAATGGAATGTATGACTACCGTTATCGGTGAACTTGTGAGAGCTCCCATTCTCATAGATAACGGCTGAGAAGTCATCCTCAGCTGTAATGCTGACCGTAACATCTCCATTGGTCCAGCCCTCGGGGGTGCGACGCTCGCTTTTGAACACCGGGGCTGTCTTATCGATGTAGGCAGTAAGCGTTAACTGCCGTTTCAACTCTGTCTCACTATCGAGCACAGTGAAGCTGAACACGCCGTAGCAGCTCAGCAAATAGGTATTGG
>CAZINL010000175.1:613-949 GCA_964540595.1 uncultured Clostridia bacterium | reverse complement strand
GGCATGTGAGGAAGGCGCGATGGTCACCAACAGATCATGTTTGACCCACGTCTCAGGGGGAAGGACCATACCATTCAGATCTGTCATGGTGACGTTCGCCGTGGGGATGGTCCGGTCGATCCACGTGACTGTGGCTATCTGACTGCCAACGTTCCCAGCTTCATCCACGAACTCAAAGCAGAAACTGCCGTTATCCTCGAAGATGTAGGCGCTGCTGCCACCGTTATTGGTGATCGTTGCGTCCTCACTCAAGCTGAGTATTGCCTGCACATCCTGGGCGGTTCTGGTAGCTGGTAGATACTGAACGCTGGCGCTAGGGGCAGTGTTGTCCAGATG
>CAZINL010000175.1:0-603 GCA_964540595.1 uncultured Clostridia bacterium | reverse complement strand
CTCAGCTTCGTACCCTCATTGCCGACACCGTCAACGGCTCTAGCCTGTACATGATAGCGGCCGTCCACAGCGGCGAGGTTGACAGTCGCACCATCGCCGCAGTTCAGCCATTCACCTGGGGTGACGCCGTCCTGCACAAAACGATACTGAAGAGAAACCACGCCGTTGGCGTTATCTTGGGCGGAGATGGTCACCGAAACGGCCTGATGCCTTTTGTTGTCGAACTCGGGAGATGTGAAACTCAACGTCGGTGCGGTCTTATCGATCCAAGTAACCTTCGCTTCCTGCACTGACGTATTGCCCGCGGGGTCAGTGGCGCTGAAGCTGAAGCTGCCGTTCTCGACGAAGGTATAGCGACTCAGGCCGACTATCACATCCGGTTCAGTCGTGCTCGCCATCGCTGTGACCGAGGTGTTCGTGGCTGACATAGGTGCATAGTCAATGCTGATGGTTGGTGGAGTCACGTCATAGATGAAGCTGGTGCTGTACCCTTCCGAGATGTTGCCGCTGACATCGCGGTACCGAACCGAGATAGTATGCACACCCTCGGTCGGTGCGAAGCTGACGGACTTCTCTGTGGCAGAGGTTGACCAATTGTTAGCG
>CAZINL010000174.1:2935-6353 GCA_964540595.1 uncultured Clostridia bacterium | reverse complement strand
TGGTGCAGCAGCTTTTCTCGAGCGCGATGGGCATTATCTGCTAATGAAGCGCTCTCCTGCACGCAAAATCGCTCCCAACGTATGGAGCTGTATCGGCGGTCACATGGAACCACATGAGATCAACGACCCCCTATCTGCTTGCCTGCGCGAGATCTATGAGGAGACAGGGATAACCAAGGACCGTGTCTTCGGTCTGCGACTTCGCTATATCATCATCCGTCGCGCTAAGGATGTCATCAGGCAGAACTACATATACTTCGGCCACACCGATGTAACCGAGCTTACCGAAACTGACGAGGGAACGCTCCACTGGATCCACCAGAGCGAGTTGCTAGATAGGGAGTTCACGCAGACTTTCGCTGCGATGCTTCATCACTATATCCACACACCGGATAGAAAAGGGCGAGTCGTGATCGGTGTTGCCGAGAACAGCGCCGGCAGGCTACAGATGAGTTGGTCGGCAGTGGAAGACTTCGAGTAGATCCCAGCTACGCATACGTACAGAAGTACATGCCACAGACCAGTGTGCCATATACCAGATTGCCAGGGCAGAAGCGAGATCATTCTCCTTGTTGAGGATGGTCTCGCTTTTTCACATTCTCCGGAAAAACTTTGTCAATTTTGACCTACGTCAAAGCGCCGGCAGTCAAACGGGGCGATAATGAAATCACCAACAACAAGGAGGAATTCAAAAATGACTAACAAGACCTATCAACTGGAGACCGTCTCCTGCCCCAGCTGCATCGCCAAGATCCAGGGTATGCTCAAGCGGACCAATGGTGTTCAAGAGGCAGAAGTGCTGTTCAACAGCTCCCGCGTCAAGGTCGCCTTCGATGAAACCGTGATTAACTCCGAGACGATCAAGGCCAGCATCAACAAGCTCGGTTACAAGGTCCTCGGCGAGAAGTAACGACGTGATTGGCAATAGGTAAGGAAGACAGGCAACGAAGAAAGGGGATATCGGCATGTGGACGTTAACTAAGGGACAGCGCATACTGCTGTCGGGGGTATTGGTGGTTCTCTCCTTCCTGCTGAAAGAGACCATCGGCTACGAGGCGGTTACCATCGCTGTCATGTTGGCAACGACCATCGTGGCCGGTACCCCCATCTTCATGAAAGCTTTCAGCGCGCTGCGCTATCGGATCGTCGGGATCGATGCACTGGTCACCATCGCGGTGACCGGTGCACTCCTGATCGGTGAATACTGGGAGGCCGCTGCGGTCACCTTCTTGTTCATGTTCGGCGACTACCTCGAGTCCAGAACCATCGAGAAGACCCGTTCATCGATCAAGGCGCTGCTCGATCTGGCCCCGGATACCACTAGGGTGCGCCGCGACGGCGTCGAGATGGTGATCAGCCCTGATCAGGTCGTGGCAGGCGACTTCGTCATCGTCAAACCGGGGGAGAAGATCTCCGTCGACGGCACCGTCATCGAAGGCGCAGCGTACATCAACCAAGCCGCGATCACCGGTGAATCGATCCCCGTCAAGCGTGAGACCGATGAAACGGTCTTCTCCGGAACCATCATCGAATCAGGGTATGTGGTTGTTCGCGCCGACAAGGTCGGTGAGGATACCACTTTCGCAAGAATTCTGCAAATGGTCGAAGAGGCGCAGGATAAGAAGGCTAAGACGCAGAAATTCCTAGAGACCTTTTCCAGATATTACACCCCGGCTATCATCGTGCTCTCGGTCGTGCTCTATCTCTTCACCCGCGATCTAGTGCTGGCCTTGACGCTGCTGGTCATCGCCTGCCCGGGAGCGCTGGTAATCTCAGCCCCGGTCTCGATCGTCGCCGGGATCGGCAATGGCGCTAAGCACGGCGTGTTGGTCAAAGGCGGCGAGATCATGGAGAAGCTAGGAACCCTCCGCGCGATCGCCTTTGACAAGACTGGCACCCTAACCATCGGCAAGCCGTCCGTGACGCGGATCCAGGCCTACGGCATCCCTGAGAACGAGCTTCTGCGCATCGCTGCCATCGGCGAAGCCTACTCTGAGCATCCTCTAGCCAAAGCGATCATCGCTGCCGCCACCGAAAAGTTGGGCGCGAGCCAAGCGGTCCCGCAGGAGACGACGATCATCGCTGGGCAGGGACTGACCTTCACCAGCGATGGATCTGACTATCTGATCGGCAACCGCAAACTCTTCACTGAGAATGGGATAGCGCTGCACGACTACGAGGCCTATATCAGCTCCGAAGAGGAGAAGGGCCAGACCGTCGTCGTCATCGGCGATAAGCAACGCGTCCTGGGCGTGATCTCGATCGCCGACGTGGTCCGTGCCGACGCCAAGGCGCTGATCAAAGACCTGAAAGCGCAGGGGATCCATAAGATCGTCATGCTGACCGGTGATAACAAGCGCGCCGCCAAGGCGATCGCCGAGCAACTGGGTCTAGACGGTTACTATGCTGAACTGCTGCCCGAGGATAAGGTAAGGGTCTTGGGCGAACTACAGCAAGAGGGCCGAACCGCCATGGTCGGTGACGGGGTCAACGACGCTCCCGCCCTCGCCTCGGCTGACCTAGGGATCGCCATCGGTGGGGCTGGCACGGATGTCGCCATGGAGACCGCGGATGTGGTGTTGATGTCGGCCGAGCTCAAGAAGCTCGCCTACGCCATCGGCCTCAGCCGCGCCACCGTTCGCAATATGAAGCAGAATATCTACTTCGCACTCCTCGTCGCAGGCCTACTGCTGGCCGGGGTCCTAGTGAAGACCGTCAACCTATCCTTCGGGATGCTGGTCCATGAATTCTCCGTGCTGCTGGTGATTATCAACGCCGTCAGATTGCTGGGCTATGGTGAGAAGAAACGTCAACCCGCAGGCTCACAGCAGACCGGCGTCGCGCAATGGGAGTAAACAGCCAAAATCAGTCAAGTTCAGGTGAGCATCTGCTCGCCTGGACTTTGTCTGTGTGATTAGGAGGGAATCACAGTGAGCGACCACTGCCCGCACCACGGTGCGGCCACCTGCATCGAGATCGTGCCGATCTTCAGTCATGTTACGACCCAGGAGATGTTCGAGATCGCGGCGATCACCACCGACAGGACCTTCCAGAAGGGCGAGATGATCTACACCGCTGGTGACAAGGGCGAGAAGCTCTACGTGATCCACAAAGGCCGAGTGAAGATCACCCGGCTGAGCGCGAGTGGCAAAGAGCAGGTGATCAGGGTGCTCGGTCCCGGTGATTTCACAGGCGAACTGTCGCTCTTTAGCCCACTGCCCATGACAGACAATGCCGAGGCGCTGGAGCAGTCCACCATGTGCATCATCGAAGGCGGCAGGCTGAAGGAGTTGATGGCCAGGACCCCTTCGATCGCGCTCAAGGTCATGGAGGAGCTTAGCAAGCGGCTGGAGACAGCGGAGAACCTGATCGAGGAGATCAACCTCGGCGCCACCGCGATTGGCACCGGCATCAACGC
>CAZINL010000174.1:0-2925 GCA_964540595.1 uncultured Clostridia bacterium | reverse complement strand
GAGCAGCGGCTGGCGCAGGCTCTGTTGCGTTTGTCCGCGGGTAAGCGTGAGATCGTGTTGACCATGACCAAGGGGGATCTGGCCTCGCAGATCGGCATGAGCCAGGAGACCCTGTCGAGGAAGTTGTCGGCGCTCCAAGAACAGGGCCTGATCGAGTTGAAGGGGCAGCGCACCATCCGTATTCTCAACCGCGACGGACTAAGTGAGATTATCTAGCGTTTCCAAGGCGCAGACAGTTATGACATGATATAATATTGGGGCATGTCCGATCTCGGCATGTGGGAGGTTTTGGGATGAGGAAAGATCAAGCACCAGTCATCGGGGTCCCAATCGAACTTGAAGAGGTCATGGCCACATCGGAGAAGGCGCGGCTGTTCTACGAGAGCCTCGCTCCATCGTACAAGAAGGGCTACAACGAGTGGGTAGGTGGCGCCAAACAAGAGAAAACGCGCAAAGAGCGGGCACGGAAGGCTCTGCTGATGCTTGAGGCGGAGAAAAAGACGCTGACAACGCAACTTTAGAGCATGCCACCGTGCGACAATGAGACCAGGTTAGGCAGATAACACAAGGCCACGTTGAGCGCCTCAACGTGGCCTTGCTATGTACGCCTTTTAAACGGTAGGCGATCCCGTAAGCGATCAAGACGGCATGATGGTCCTCAGGATCGGTTCGAAGCCTCTGTATTCGGCCAAGAAGCGGTCGCCGTCACCGCCTGCGACCAGAGCGGTAACCGCCAGGCGGAATATCACTGCTCGGAGGATCGCCTCGCGATAGAGCTCGGTAGCAGGCAGCAGTCGTAGATCGGAGACAGGGCTTCCTTCCCAGGCGATGCAATCACAGACCAGGATCGCCTCCGCATATTCCACAGGTGCGATGGTTGGCGAGAAGTCAATCACCAGTGGCTCTAGGGAGTCGTGGAAGAGAACATTGCCGGAAAGGTCGCTGTGGACGATCTGCACTCGCTCTCCATCCCAGGGGCTGACTTCCGGAAGCAGTCGCGTGAGCGTGTCCTGTGCCACTTTGGCCATGCCGGGATGCAGGCGGTCCCGCTTCCAGGCGATGCGGTGAGCCCTCGTCCATGGATCCTCTGTGGGTGGGATGGCGCTGGGCTGCACCCCCGCTAGGTCGCGGTGTAGTGCCCGGGCAACTCTCAGTTTCTGCTCGATTGCCCCCAGTCTGTGCTCGCCAGGCTCGTAGCGCGTGCAACTCCATCCTTCGTGCACGTATCGACCGGTCTTGCTCCTGATCGGTCTGGATACCCTGTAGCCTTGCGGTTCGAGCTGATCGAGAATGCCAGCCACCCATTCGTGGTAGCTGACGTTATCAACGGGTTTTAGAACGGCATCCTGTACCCGGACCGACGTGTTTTGACCACCGCCTAGTGGTCTGATCGCACCGTGCAGGTTGAAAGCGTCCAAGAACTCTTGGCTGAACTCCATGCCCAAACTCCCCTCCCAGTACTATTCAGCCGCCGCTAGTGACCCTCTGCCCGGTGCCGTTCACGGAAGCGTCTGACCTTCATCAAATTGCCACAGGAGTCATCGCACCAGCGGCGGGTACCCCCCCTGCTCTCATCATAGAAGAGCCATTGGCAATCGGGATTGGCGCAGGTCTTGATCCGCCCAGGGTCATTCATCAGCGCGACAAACGAGGAGACGATCTCCGCCAATAGCCAACCAAGATCCTGCCTGATCGGCAGCGCCCTCAGCTGATAGCGATCATCCTCCCGGATGATTACCCGTGTCTGGTGGTCCTGGCGCAGGTAACGATTGAGCAGTTGCTCATCAGCTTCGTCCAATAGGCTTCCAGACAAGAGCCTGTCCACCACCTCACGCAGCTGCGCGCGCAGTTGGACAAGGGCGGCGGCAGCCTCGCTCTGTTCGACAACCTGCACCGGCAGGTTCCTTTTCTTTGCCCAGCGAGCCCGCCACGCTGCATCAAGCAAAGGGTCGGGGCCTGCGGACAACTGGTAAGGGGACATGGTATTCAGCAGGTCCAGACACAGGAGTTCCATGGTTGCGTAACCCCCAAAATAAGTATTGACCGTTACAGAACGACGTGATATATTGCCATTATAATCCTGTAACGCCTATATAGTCAACTTAACCGTTACAAGGTGAGGGGGTAGCAATAATGACAGTGACAGATATCCAGATGGAACTGATGACCGAGGTGGATCGACTGGGGATGGCGGCGCGTGTGGTTTCTGTTCAACACCTAGCGGAACTGGCCGATGATATCGCCGGGCCGCGTGATGCCGGGCTGCTCGATAGGACGTTGGTAGAGACGTTTCTCAACTGGTTTGATTTTACAATACCTAGCGACCTACCGAGGGCTAGCCATATCGTAGTTCTCGCCCACCCTGAGCCCATCAGCGAGGCGGGGTTCGCCTGGGAGGGAAGCCCCCACTTAATGGTCATCCCACCGACCTATCTGCCTACCAGCGCTAGGCAGAATCTGCGAGCCCTGCGCAGCCTCATCGAGCGGCACGGCTACCATACAGCTCGGACCAAGCTGCCACTTAAGGCGTTGGCCGTGAGAAGCGGGCTAGGCCGCTACGGACGCAACAATGTCTGCTATGTCCAGGGGATGGGGAGCTTCCTACTCCTCGATGCCTTCTACACTGACGCGCCGCTAAACGACGACGGCTGGGGGGAGAAGACCCTGATGGAAATCTGTACGCATTGCTCGGCTTGTGAGAGCAGTTGTCCCACCGCCAGCATTGCTCCAGATCGTTTCATGATCCGTGCTGAGAAGTGTCTGACCTTCCTCAATGAACTGGATGGCGATTTCCCCGGTTGGGTGCAACCGCAGTGGCACAATGCACTGATCGGCTGCATGCGCTGCCAGACAGTCTGCCCTGAGAACGCCGCTCTTGTCGATCACTCTGTCCTGGTGGCGAGCTTCAGCGAGGATGAGACCAAA
>CAZINL010000173.1:0-6384 GCA_964540595.1 uncultured Clostridia bacterium | reverse complement strand
AGCAGCTCGTCGGCCCTGGCGGCGATGCCGGGGTCATGGGTGACGACGATCACGCAATAGCCCTGCTCGCGTGCCAGACGGCTGAGGATATCAATAACCTTCTCGCCGTTCTCCGTGTCGAGGTTGCCCGTCGGCTCATCGGCGAGGATGATGCGCGCATCGCTGGCGAGCGCCCGGGCGATGGCCACGCGCTGCTGCTCGCCGCCTGAGAGCATGGCCGGCAGGCGGCGAAAGTAGCTCTCATCGAGGCCGACCGCACGCAGCTTCTCCGCCGCGATCTCCTCGGCTTGATGCGACGGGATCTTGCGTAGCTGCAGCGGATAGAGTACGTTCTCCTGCACCGTCAAGAGCGGGAAGAGATTGTAGCTCTGGCAGATCAGCGCCACGTGATGCAGACGGTAGCGGTCGCGGTTGAGCTGGGCCGTACTCTCCCCGGTGTAGCGCACCGTGCCCTCGCTGGGCAGGTCGAGCCCGGCGAGCATGGAGAGGAGGGTCGTCTTGCCGCAGCCGCTCTTGCCGACGATGGCATAGAACTTGCCCTCTTCGAAGTCATAGGAGATGCCCTGCACCGCGTGGACGGTCTGGTATTTACTCCGATAGGTATAGTGCACCTGTTCTGCTGTGAGGATAGCCATAGTCTCACTCCTTCTCCCGCAGTATCGTCATCACGTCTACGCGCACGGTCAGCAGCACCGCGCCGACTGCGCCCAGAAAATAACAGCTGATGATCAGGCTGATCGCCCCCCAGTCCAGCCCGCCTTTCTGCCCAGCGAGCACTAAGAGCAACAGTCCTGCCCCGATGCCAAGTATACATAGGACAACCTGCTCTAGCAGCGCCTGACCCGTGACCTGCAGGCGGCTCTCGCCCAGCATGCGCATCACAGCATACTCCGGCTTGCGCCGCCGGGTGAGCAGAAAACAGAGGAAGAAGCTCATGAGCGCCACCAGCGCATAGACGAAGCCGTGCAGGCCCCTGAGCAGGTCGAGATTCTTCTCGATCGGTGCCACCGCCCCCTGCAAGATGCGATCGTCGATCGCCGCGCGCACGGCTTTGTCCTTGTCCAGCCCCAGCTCGGTCAAGCGGTCTTTGAAGCTCGGCAATTGGCGATTGACCTGGATCGAAAAGGAGAAGTTGCGCACACAAAACTCCCATTGCGGATGGACCAGCAGATTTCGCATGGCTCCCAAGGGGCAATATGTTTTCATATTGATAGTATTCATGCCGCTATCGGTGCTCTCGCCCAACTTCAGATCATACAATCCGACGACCTTGAAGTTGACCACCTCGCGGATCTTGCTGCCGGCTTCCTGGTAGTTGTTCTTCTGTAGGACCAGCTCTGCCTCTTGGCCTAAGCCGTAACCGCTCAAGGTGGGGAAGATGGCGATACGCTCCTCGCCGGCTAGGTCAGCGGCCGAATAGCCATCCAGCCAGCGGACCTCATCCTGGATGCGGGAGAAGCTCGTTTCTGCATCGGCACCGTTGACACCATAGAGCGTGCTCAGATAGCCGATAAACACCATATCCCCGAGACGTTCGCGTAGTATCGGCATTAGCTCCTGACGGCTCTTGCCCAGTAGCGTCCGATCTTCTTTGCGTAGCTCCCAGAGCGCCTGATCAGCTGTGCCGAACTTAATGTAGGAGTAAGCGTCATGCTCTTTGATCGACCCGGTCTCCAAGATGGCTGCGTAGATCTCTGGCTTGATCAGCGGGTCGTTGTAGCTGCCGGCATTGAAGAGCCAGCCTGTGACCTCCGTGGTGGTATAGGCGTGGGCCAGTTCCTTCTCCGCTGCTGTGGTCAGCCGTGGGTAGAGGAGTAAAAAGACGGCGGTCGCTGCCACGAGCAGTACGGTCAGCAGGTTGCCAAACCTGCGGCGTAGCATCATGCTCCAGTTAAGTTTCATGCTTGGCACGCTCCTTTCACTCATGACCCTGTGGCAAGAGGGAGCGCGGTTCCTGGCTGACATAACGCGCTGTAAAGACGCCGGTGCAGAGCATGAAGACTGCTAAGCTGCCCATGAGCGCGAGCAGTGTGACCCGCCAGTCTGCCCCGAGCGCGAGCTGGAGAGTCACCCCTTGATCCGTGGCCAGCATGGCGCTGTAAGCCAGGTGGGCGGCAGCCTCGTCCGTCGCCTGCGCCAGTATGCCGCTGCCAACCCTCTCGGTCAGGGCGTGTCCCGCCGCCGCGCCGGTGCCAACGCCCACCGCCGCGATCAGCAGTGCGCCGAGCAGTACCGCGCCGTAGGCGCGTAGGCGGCTACAGCCCAGGAGACGCATCACGCCGAGGTTCTGCTTCTGGGCCAGCGCGTAGAAGAAGGCGAGCAGCACCGCCGCGCAGATCAGTAGCGCCGAAGAGAGGGCCAAGAGCAACTCAGCAGTGCCGGCGAGCGCCATCAGACTGGGCTGCATCTGGGCATAGCCCTGATCATAGAAGGTAAAGCGTGCCTCATAGACGCCGGCTTTTTTCCCCGTGAGGCCGAGTGCCTCCATGGCATCGAGGAAGGCGCCGACACCGCCGTTCTGAAGCCGAATGGTCAGAAGGGCACCGGAGATTGGTTGCGTTTCATCTGCTGGTGCGTTCGATAGGGAGCGCTTGGGTACGAAGAGCGCGTTCCAAGGCAGGGTTAGCGCGCCCTCGGAGACGCTCGATCTGCCCGTCATGGGGCGCATGTCAAAGATGCCTACGATGGCGTACTCCCCGGCAGCGAAGAAATCATCTGCTTGCGGCGAGGTGTAGATCGGTGCCAGCTCACCAAGCTGATTAAAGCCGCTGCTGAAGCAGTCGTCTTCATAGAATTCCATATCGATGCGGTCACCGACGCTCCAGTCTTGCAGGCTCGCCAGCTGAGCGCTGACCATGCAGACGCGCGCGCCTTGATCGTACTCCGCCTGGGTAAAGACCCGCCCCTGGCGCATATAGGTGCTGCCCAGGTGGAAGGCCGGCACAGCCTGCACGTCGTCCGTGGCGATCACACCGAAGGAGCGGGCGGAGATATGGTAGGCCTGTTTCACCGCTGCGAAGTAGGCGCTTAGTTCCTGGTTGTTCTGCACCTCGTCGTAGCGCTGGAGGGCGAAAGGCTGACCGGCCGCCTGCGCATCCATAAACCATTCACCATTCGTCGAATAGGCGATCCAGCGTTCGGCACCGTAGAGATCATTGGCGATGCCAAGAGCGCTGAACCACCGGTATTCAGGCGGGTCATCGATGCCCCTACTTGCTCCAGCTGCGAAGATGGAGGCAATGTACTCCACACCCGGCTGCAAGACCACGGTCTCTTCGGCAGGCTCATCGCCTCCAGCAAGCGCTCGGATCGTCTCGGCGTTGTTGCGTAGATAGCCTCCATACCCATCAAGGTAGACGTTAGGTGTATCCCTGAAGCGGTAATCGGCGGCGAGCAGACCCACGGCATCCTCGTGAACATTGATCTTCACTGGTACCGACTTCTGATTAAGCAATATGACAGGGGTGGGGGCGTTGACGGTAAAGCGAATGAGGTTGTGCTGGAAAAAGAGATCGTTTTGATTTGGCGATCCGGCGAATGGCCGCAGCGCGAGCGCCCCCGGCACGTAAGCGCCATAGCGTGTGCGCAGGTCGTAGCTCAATACGCCCGGTGCGCTGACAATCGGTGCCAGATCGTACCCTGTCACGTCGGTGGGCAGGTAACCGGCGTAGTTTTCAGCGCTGCGCAGATCGGTTACTGGGCGGCCCCGCTCATCCACGTCCGCATAGAGCTCCATTACGGCGATGGTTTGGTAGGCTTCATCGGCGAGCTTGAGATTGGCCTGGCTGTTGCGCCAAAGGTTCAGGCTGAGCGCGAAGAAGGCCGTCAGGATCGCGATCAGCAGCAGGTAGAGTGCGGTCCTGGCAGGTACGCGCAGTGTCTGACGCAGGTTGGTGGAAAACTGCATGGCTACACATCCCCTTGTTTGGTTTCTCCCCACCCTATGACAGCTCGCAACCGCTTCATATGACGCTGCCCTGAAATCTTCTGACCCATCTTTAACATCCTTGCATGAGCCAATGGCTGGATGTTGAAGATGGGTTCATGGTCGAGAGGATTAGGGTCGATAAAGGCGAATATGAAAGGGATAATTAGCTGGTCAGGTGGGCGACCATATTAAGGAAGTGATACCATGGCTAGGGAGAAGCCCAAGTACGTCTGTCAAGAATGCGGTTTTGAGACCCCGAAGTGGCTTGGGCGTTGTCCCGGATGTGGTCAATGGAATACGCTCACCGAGGAGATCCGGGCCCCAGAGACAGTGACCAGTGGACAAGCACCGAAAGCGGTCCGGATCGATCAGCTCAGCATGGACGAAGAGGCACGTTTTCCCACGGGTCTCGCCGAGCTTGATCGAGTCTTGGGTGGGGGGATCGTGGGCGGCTCGCTGATTCTCGTCGGCGGCGATCCCGGGATCGGCAAGTCGACCCTCATGCTGCAGAGTGCTCATACGCTCAGCCGATCGCTTGGAACCGTCCTGTACTGGTCGGGAGAAGAGTCGGGCCGTCAGATCAAGATGCGCGCCCAGCGGCTGGGACTAAGCACCGATAACCTTTTTTTGGTCAGCGAGACCAGCCTGGACGGGTTGGATAGTCTGCTACAGCAGTTGAAGCCTAAGTGTTTGGTCATCGACTCCGTGCAGACGGTCTATCGCTCTGACCTTAGCTCGGCACCGGGGAGCGTTACCCAAGTGCGAGAAGTGGCCTCGATGTTGATGCGGTTGGCCAAACAAGCTGGCATTGCCGTGTTTCTCATCGGTCATGTGACCAAAGAAGGGGCGATCGCCGGCCCCAGAGTATTGGAGCATCTAGTTGATGCCGTGCTCTACTTTGAGGGTGATCGACACCAAAGCTTCCGCATCTTGCGTGCGGTCAAGAACCGTTTCGGATCTACGAACGAGATTGGTGTCTTTGAGATGAAAGAACAGGGGCTGGTCGAGGTACCAAATCCCTCGGCGCTGTTCTTGGCGGAACGTCCCCATCAGCGCCCTGGTTCAGTGGTAACGGCCCTACTCGAAGGAACCCGCCCGGTTTTGGTGGAGGTGCAAGCGTTGGTCAGCGCGACCACGTTTCAGAATCCTCGCCGCCTCGCGTCTGGCTTCGATGGCAACCGGATGGCGATGCTCTTAGCCGTACTGGAAAAGCGCGTAGGACTTTTCTTAGGTACATGGGACGCCTATGTCAATGTGGCGGGCGGTGTGAGGATCGCGGAGCCGGGGGCGGACCTGGCCATTGCGCTAGCGCTGGCCTCAAGCTTTCGCGATCGCTGCACGGCGGATGCCGATATCGCCATCGGCGAAGTAGGACTTACCGGTGAGGTCAGAAGCGTCACGAGGATCGATCAGCGGCTGCGTGAGGCAGCCAAGATGGGGTTTACCCGTGCCGTGGTTCCCAAGGGACTTGGTGACCGAGATACCAAGATACCGGGGATGACAGTAATACCAGTTGAGACAGTCAATGAAGCCATGGACTTGCTGCTCGGAAACTAATGGAGGGGACTTCTATTGCGGGAAGACGAGAGACTTACTAAGACGCTGCGCCTTCTGGCACCAGGCACGCCGCTGCGCGAAGGCCTCGACAATATCCTCCGGGCCCGCACCGGAGCTCTGATTGTGGTGGGCGATACCCCCCAAGTGCTAAGCTTGGTGGAGGGAGGTTTCCCGCTCAGCTGCGAGATGCTGCCTGCCAGCCTCTACGAGCTGGCGAAGATGGATGGGGCCATCATCCTCAGCCATGATGCTAAGCGCATCCTGTTTGCCAATGCGCAGCTAGTGCCCGAGGGCTCGATACCATCGTCAGAGACAGGGATACGCCATCGTACGGCAGAACGCGTAGCGAGGCAGACGGGCGAGTTGGTCATCTCGATCTCCCAGCGTCGTAACATGATCACCCTCTATTGGGGCAGCTGTAAGTATGTATTGCGTGAGATCAACGCCATCTTAACTAAGGCAAATCAGGCGCTGCAGACCCTCGAGAAATACCGCTCTGTCTTCGATCAGGCGCTCACTAATCTCACGGCAGTCGAGTGTGAGGATGCCGTCACGCTCATGGACGTGGTGGCAGTCCTGCAACGGATGGAGATGGTGAGGAGAATCTCAGCGGAGATTGAGCGTTACGTGGTTGAGCTGGGGACAGAAGGTCGCCTCGCTGGTATGCAGCAGCTCGAACTGACCAGCCAAGTGGAAGTCGAAGCCCTGCTGCTGGTCAAAGACTACTGCCAGGCGGTTGACTGCCGGCTGCCAGAGAGCATCTTGGCGCAGATCGCAGCCATGTCGACCGATGAGGTGGTTGAGGCAGTTCCCTACGCCAAAGTGTTGGGCTTCGGTAGTGGGACATCGCTGGAGCTGAGCGTAGCGCCACGTGGTTACCGCATCATGAGTAAGATCCC
>CAZINL010000172.1:5287-6455 GCA_964540595.1 uncultured Clostridia bacterium | reverse complement strand
GGAGCTTTTTGCGTGGGCGGTTGTGGCCTGGCTCCAGCAGGAGACTGGGGTCTCACCCACGAACAGTTTCAGTACACACTCGGAGATGGGGATTGGTATGATGCAGACACTGGCTACAATGACCGTCCGTCAGGTCAAGGAGTGGGCTGAGACCGCCGAGCTTGAAGCGCATGAGATCATCGCTATGTTGCTGGCGGATCAGCGTCAAGGCGTACGTCATCTGGCGGATCGGATTCGCCAGCACCAACAACGAGCGCAGGAAGAACGTGAGCGCCTGGAACGATCACTCCAATATGAGAGAGGGCTCTGGCGTCAGGGCTTCACTCGCGTTGCGGGGGTCGATGAAGCTGGCTGTGGGCCGTTGGCCGGGCCAGTAGTGGCAGCGGCGGTCATCTGGCCGCAGGAGCTTCTACTACCGGGGCTCAATGACTCAAAGCAGATGACGGCGCAAGCCCGGGACAGACTGTATGATCTTATCTGTGAACACTCACTGGGCGTAGGGGTGGCGGTGGTTGATAGCGTCGTTATCGATGAGATCAACATCCGTCAAGCAGATCTTCTGGGCATGGAGCGGGCGCTGCATCAGCTTCCGCAGCGTCCGGATTACGTACTATGCGATGCCTGGAAGATCCCAGGATGGGCGGGCCATCAGCTCGGGGTGATTGATGGGGACGCACTCTGCCTGTCGATTGCTGCTGCCTCGGTCATCGCAAAGGTTACGCGAGACCGATTGATGCTGGAGTATGACCAACAGTATCCACAATATGGTTTTGCACAACACAAGGGCTATCCCACCCCTGCCCATTTGCAGGCCTTACGCACATACGGGCCAACGCCGATCCATCGCCGCAGCTTCCTCAAGAATCTGGAGGTGGCTGGCGATGACTAAGGAACGATTGGGCATCGGTCAACGGGGTGAGGCGGCAGCTGCCGAATACCTAAAGACACGAGGATGGCGAGTGATCGATCGCAACTACCGCACCCCTCTCGGCGAACTGGACTTGGTGGCGGAGCGTAGAGGCGTTCTGGCGTTCGTCGAGGTCAAGACGCGCACCAGCGACATCTTTGGCGAGGGCTACGAATCTGTCACCGCTCGCAAGCGTGAAAAGCTCTTTCGCCTCGCCGAATACTATCTCCTTGACAGGCAGACCAGTCACCTGAGTGTACG
>CAZINL010000172.1:0-5277 GCA_964540595.1 uncultured Clostridia bacterium | reverse complement strand
GCTGAGACGGGCAAGGTCGAGAAGCTCGAACACTGGGAAGATGCATTCTGATAGTCACTAGACCCAAGACACTAGACACTAGGGAGTTGAGCCAACTAGCTCAACGAGTAAAGCCGTCACCTTAGGTGACGGCTTTTTGTGTTGCACACAAATGACCTGTTGGTCATAAGATGGAAAAGGCTAACGCGATAGAGTAGGAGCTTTGACCCAGTCATTTCTCGTGTCTCGTGTCTAGTGTCCTGGATCTATCTAGCTTTGCACGTAAGCGATCAGAAGCTTGGCAGTGTTCTCCAAGGCATCGCTGTGAGTGCGTTCCATGGAGTGTGATGCATCAACCCCGGGGCCGATCAGACCGGCACGAATATTGGCACCGGCGCGCAGCGCAGCCGAGGCATCGGAGCCGTAGTTGGGGTAGATGTCCACTTTGTAGCGTAACTGGTTTTCTTGGCAGAGCTCTATCAGTTGGTTGCGCAGACCAAGGTGGTACGGTCCGCTGGAGTCTTTGGCACAGATGCAGACTGAGAACTCATCCGACGCCTGAGTGTCACCGATCGCGCCCATGTCGACAGCGATAAACTCCTTGGTCTCAGGTGGGAAGCCCGTGGAGGCACCGTGCCCAATCTCTTCATAATTGCTGATGAAGATATGCGTCGTCTGCGCCGGCGTTATGTCATTATCCTTGAGATACTTAGCCAGCCCTAGTAGAACAGCAACACTAGCCTTGTCGTCCAGGTGGCGCGATTTTACGAAACCCGATGGAGTAATCTCCACGCGCGGAGCGAAGCTAACGAAATCACCGACCGAGATACCTAAGGCTTCCACATCCTGACGCGAAGAGACACGTTCATCGAGCCGAATCTCCATGTTCTGCGCGGTCCGTTCTAATTTGGCAGGTTGTTCATAAACATGAACCGTAGGTTGTATGGTTAGCACGGTACCCGTATAGATACGTTTGTCCGCGGTCTCGATGGTGCAATACTCGCCTTCAACGGTGCTCCACATGTAGCCGCCAATATTGGTCAGACGCAGGCGGCCGTTGCTCTTGATCTCTTTGACCATGGCACCCAGAGTGTCCACGTGACCGGAGAGGGTCCTAGGGCAGCTGTCACTGGCACCTGGGATGGTAATCAAGAGCGCTCCCTTATTGGTCTCCTGACTATCGAAGCCCAGTCTAGTCACCTCACCTGCCAGAAGGCTGATGATCTCTTCAGTATTGCCCGTGACACTGCGGGTATTGCAGAGCTTCGCGACCCAGTGCTTGATATACTCAAGATCCAACGGCTTCATTTCCAATGGCTTCATAAGGTTGAACCTCCTCTCACATCTTGTCTATATTCTACCACTTATGGACAGTACAGCCAAGGATGATCTGACAGCAACACCGGAAGCGATGCTGACTCAAACGAGAGCCTGTGCTTTGGACGAAAAAGTTTCCTTTAGTTGTCACCATACAGGCCAATGGGAGCATATGATAGCCTAGGAGTGATATGAAGATTGGGACCATAGCCCCAGGATGATCTGGGCGCACAAGCCCGATCGCAGTCCTAATGCATCGTAAGTAAGGAGGAGTAGAAATGGCCGCCAAAGAGCGTGACGGACTATGCCGGGAGATCATCACTAAGGCCGTCGTCGCCAAGGGACGTAAGCGCTTCGAGCTACCCCATACCGTACGGATCCAGGATCGGCCGGAAGGCATCCTGGGTGCCTGGGTCACCAACCATAAGATAAACTCTGCCGTTGCCAAGGACAAATGCGTGGAGATCCAAGGACAATACGATGTCGATATCTGGTATTCCTTCAGCCAGAACAGCAAGACCGATGTCGTTCGCGACACCGTGCATTACTGCGAGTTCGTGCCTGTCCGGACTATCGGTAGCGACAACCTAGGCAATGAAGAGGTCCGTGTAGTCGTCAGCAAGTATCCTCGCTGCCGCGAAGCTGTGATCGGCGAAGACGGGTGCGACTTCCACATCGAGGTTGAGCTTGGCTTCCATGTGGCCATTATCGCCGAGACCACCCTGTGCGTCCGTACCTGCTCTGAAGATGCCTGCAAGCTGCTGCCGTCTGAGGATAGCGCCGATATCCCCGATGAGTTCCTAGATGATGATGTGGACTTCGATGATAAGAAAGACCAGGACGAGGAACTCGAGGACGAGGATCTCGAAGACGATCAGCCGTAATCGTCACCACAGCAAGAGGCGGGGTTTACCCCGCTTCTTATCGTTTCAGCACCTCCTCGTTCTTGATCACTCCATGCGTCAGCTATACGTGACGTTTCCCAACTGGCGCCTTGCCCGACCTTGGCATACCATGTAGTAGCGCAATAGGAATATTATGGAACGCTACAACACTGCCCAGGTGAAGGTATGCTCGTCAATCACATGTCGACGAGCAAGTGCCAAGGTCGTACTGAGAGGAGGGCGCACGATGGCTAGCGTCGTACTGTGTCGCAGCGAGGAAGAGAGAGCGCTGTTGGAACCCCACTTGACTGGTGTTCGAGTGGCAACAAATACCGACAACTACAGTCAGGTTCTTGTCCGATGGGGCAATCGTTCCGAGCGGGCCAAGGCCGATCTAACCCTCAATGACATACCAGCGTTGCAGCGAGCTGCATCCAAGCGCGGCATCATGGCGCTCCTGCGGCTGAACCGTATCCGTTGCCTGCGACTAATCAACCCGCGCCGCGATGAGGCTGAGCGGTCATGGGTCAGTCAGGACTCATTGGATGACCGGGCACGCGACAACTACGTGGTGGAAACCATCCGTTGGCAAACCCGTTACCAAGTGCATGTGGTCAACCTGCGGGTCATCGCGCTTTACCAAGAGAGACGGGGCAAGAGGCTGGTCCGGGTTACTGATCGCCAAGGGAAGTTGGTTACCAAGATCATGGAAATGGCCATCCATTCATTGCACCTGCTGGGGTTGGATTTCGGCCGTGTCGATGTCGCACTAGATTCTGATGACAGCCCACTGGTGACCGATATCGATCCCGCGCCTAGGCTTACCAGCCGCTTGGCGCGTCTGTATGGGGAGGCCTTGTCACGCTATATTACGGAGCTTACATCCTACATGGATATGGGTGAGATCACCAACATCCGCATGGGGGCTGACCCTGAGTTCATGCTCCGCCATCGGGAAACCGGTAAGATGATCATGGCCTCACGCTTCTTCCCCAACCAAGGGCCGGTGGGATGCGATGCACGTACGGTTCGCCTCAATGGCAAGCAGCACCCGTTGGCAGAACTGCGTCCGGAACCAGACGCTTCCCCCCGCCGCTTGGCAGACAATATCCGCCGTACCATGTCACTAGCGCTGAAGCTGGCTCCTTTCCGTAATGTGGAATGGGTGGCGGGCAGTCAGCCTTTTACCGGTTATCCCGTTGGTGGACACATTCACTTCAGCGGCATCCGGCTAAACTCGGTGCTGCTCCGTACCCTGGACAATTACCTCGGGATCCCCGTCATGCTGCTGGAGTACCCCAAGACGGCCAAAGCTCGTCGCCGTCGCTATGGGCGTTTGGGGGATCATCGCTACAAGGAGCACGGGGGCTTTGAATACCGAACCCTGAGCAGCTGGCTGATATCGCCTGCCCTTACCCGAGGGATCTTCGCTTTGGCATCCCTGGTGGCGAGGCACTTCATCAGCCTCAGAGAGGTTCATCTACACGCCTATCAAGATCAACGTGCGTTCTACCAGAACGATAAGGCCTACTTCCGCGATCTATTCGACCAGCTATGGCGGCAGCTGATGATGTTGCCTGGGTACGATGACGTCGCCGATGATCTCGCTCCACTGTATGACCTGATTACCAGCCACCGCGTCTGGAGTGAGAGCGAGGATATCCGTCGCGCTTGGCGTCTCAGCATTCCTACAGCCAGTTTCCGCCATGCATCTAGTTAAGGGGGGGAATCGTGCATGTCTACTATGGAACGAGTTCGTGTGCAGGTCGTGCCCACGCTCCCCGACCGTACGGTCGCTGTCCCCCAGCAATTGGCTGGGCAACAGAGCTTGGATGCAGTGATCGAGTTCGGAACGGGGAGTACGGCCTGCCGCATCGACAGCGACAAGGGGTCCACGGTTCGCGTTTCAGCCAGCGTGGCTAGGCGGTTGGGAATCGACGGGGAGTTGAGGACCAACGTTTACTGGGACGGGGCAAGGCTGACGCTCGGTCCATTGGTCGGCATCATTGCTGATATTCGTAAGAAGCCGGGCTCTTTGTTTGGCGAACAGAGCAGACTCTTTCGGGAGATATCCGAAGAGGCAAGGCGGCGAGGGGCAGTGGCGTTCGTTTTTTCGCCCTATGGCGTGAACTTTTCCGAACGTAGGATTACCGGCTTCGTTGCGGCAGATGACGACCGGACAGATCGATGGCTGAAGAGGAGTTTCCCGTTCCCCAAGGCGGTCTATGACCGCAGTTTTCACCATGGCACGGCTGAGATCGTTACGGATCGGCTTGTGAGGCGGTTAGCGCGACAGAAGGGTATCAGCTTCGTTAACTGTGTGATCGGGGACAAGTGGAGCGTTCATCAGAAACTCTACCGCGAAGCCGGGATCCGTCCGCACCTTCCTGAGACGGTACTACTCAATCACAGCGACGATCTTGCTGGCTTTCTTAATCGCCACCGCCTCGTCTACCTAAAGCCCTCGAACGGCAGCCAAGGCCGCGGGATAATCCGTGTGGAAAAAAACGCCGACGGTGGTTTCACCACCCAGTCCCAAACCGGGTCACGGGAGACCCGCCGATCATTTGGCAACTCGGGAGCTCTGCGTGCGCACCTAAGGCACTTGCTCGGCGGTAGACGCTATCTTGCTCAGCAAGGGATCGATCTGCTTAGGCACCGGGGGGCGCTCGTTGACCTTCGTCTCATCGTTCAGAAAGTATCTGCCGATAAGTGGGATGTGACTGGTATGGCCGCCAGGGTGGGTAGACAAGGAAGCTCGGTGACCAACCTGCATCGGGGTGGGCATGCCATGACAGTTCCACAGCTACTCGCGGAGCGTTTTCCATCACACGCGTCTAAGCTCGTCAATCAGATCCAGCGGCTCGGCTGCGACGTCGCAGCCAGCATCGAGCGAGCCTACGGGTCACTCGGTGAATTAGGGATCGACTTGGGTATCGACCGCCATGGGAAGCCCTGGTATATCGAAGCCAACCCGAAACCCGGTCGCCGCGTCTTCATCCTGATCGGTGCACCGGAGACCAGACGCCAGACGGTCATCCGTCCCCTGGAGTACGCCATGACGTTGGCTGGCTTTCCATCATCCGCAGTGAGGAGA
>CAZINL010000171.1:0-6474 GCA_964540595.1 uncultured Clostridia bacterium | reverse complement strand
TCTTAGGCAACTTCTGTAGTCACCCATATAGAAGTAGATGGCGGTCAGGTAACGCCCAAACCAGGCCTTGACGCGGGCGTCACCCGAGATCAGGCATGTGTCCATCATGCGTTGGGTCAACTCCAATGCGGCGGCCAACTGGGAGGTAAGAGTTAGGTTGTGTATCTTCTCAATGGTGACCTCATACCAGTCCTGCATGGGCGCCCCCTCGAGCAGAGGCATCAGGCCATCGACACAGCGGGTACTCTCCTCAAAGGACGCCCTGTTGCGCAGCACCCGGGCTTTATGAGTCATGGCCTGCAGATAGAGTCTCCTGTCGTCACGATCGAGCTGGGAGATGGCTGCGCTCAGGTACTTGTCTGCTTCGTAAAAGTCCCCTCGGCTCGATAAGTAGATTCCTTTTGCCAACTGGACCCGAGGGGTCAGCTCAGCCTGATGTGCATCGAGATAATCGAAGTATTTCCTCGCATCCCAGCGGCGGGGACCATCAAAAGGTCTACTCAAGATGGCACCGATGCAGTCTTGGATCACTGCGCCATCATCGAGCAGCAGGGCATACTCAGCGGTCTGTTCGTAGTCTCCTCTGTCGAAGCAGCTTGTCATGGCCTTGCGTACAGTTCCCCGGCCAAGACCGTCATCATTCTGCTGTAGGAAGCTGCGGAACAGGGTATGGTAGCGGTAGGTGGAAGCAGAAACGCGCACGGTAAAGATATTGCGGTGAACGAGTTCATCTAGAACCTTCTGCGCATCGCCGATGCCCAAGAGGCTGTTGCATCTCTCAGGGTCCAGATCAGGAAGCCATGACGTGGCCTTGAGGAACCACTGAATATCAGCAGGCAGTCCTGCTAAGATCTGGTCCAGTAGATAGCGGAAGAGATCACGGTTCGCACTAGGATTAGATATCGAGAGCCCTTCATTGTCTCCCACCGCTATGCCATAAGATTGCACCGCCAGGGTCCATCCCTCGGTAGCTGAATAAGCGTCCGCGTCGAAAAAACCCCACAGCCTCTCGGCTTCCTCGCGGCTAAAGCATAGATCCTCTCTGGTCAGTTCAGCGATCTCACCAGTCATCTTCGAACGATAGAGACTGCTCCATAGTCCATGACGACTAGCCATAATCAGGGTGAGATCCGGAGGACAGTTCTTAACCCAGTCGGTCAGAAGGTCGACCAATTCACCATTGGTAATGATGTGGACGTCATCTAGGATGATGGTCAGCGCACTGTGTCCCATGGTGCGTAGTAGCGCGGAGAGCACGTTGGGAACAAACGCCCTGCTTCCTGAAAACGGGATGTAATCCGTGGCATGAAACTCGAACTTCACCAACTTGCCGCGGATCGATGACTCCAGATGCATTAAAAAGAATGCTATATCGTTATCCCGGTCATCTAGGGAGAGCCATACCAGATCGTCGCGCCCTTGTGCGTACTGCATCAGGAGGGTGGTCTTGCCATATCCCGCATCGGCGTGGATGTAGGTGAGCTTGCTGCGAGGCGGAGCGATTCTTTCGATCAGTCGAGGGCGGTGAATCAGTCGGTCATAGGCGCTCTGAACGATCAGGGGGGCACGCCCCTCATCTGGTATCATGGGCAAGGACTCGTGTACTGGTACGCTATGGCGCGGTTTGATATAGCGACCTGACTTGATCCTAGCGTCGCACGGTTTTTCCGTTGTCTCAGGGATCAGCCATATCCAGCCGTGGCGTTCTGCGCCCGGGAGCCTACCGTTGAGACAGAGAGCATGTACTCGGCGTTGTGATATGCCCCACTTTTCGGCGGCCTCTTTCGGGGTTAAGTACCTCAAGCTAATCGCCATCCTCATCGCCATATGTGTTACTGTTCTGTATTTTCCACAATAATTGTAAGCGAAACTTCGTATAATATCAAACAGAAATAGCGATGGTACATCAGGACGCCCACCGCGAGCAATCTGCTCGCGATGGGCGTCTGCTTGTATCTAGGCTTTCTCCGCTAACTTGCCGACCTTGTGAACCCGTGACCTTGTGGACTTGTGGACTTGTGGACTGTGAGCCGACAGGCTCACCTGAGCGTCACTTCCTGTTCGACCGCTCCGCCACGCTCGGAGATCAACTTGACCGTCACGGTACGGTTAGCTGCGGCACCGACCTTGATCGTCCAGCGGATGCGGCGAACGCTGTTAGCAGGGGGAGCATAGTGGAAGAACGCTGGCTGCTGGCCGGCCGAGTAGCCGTCGAGGTATCCGACCTCGACCTGTTCCTCGCAGTTGATCAGTTCCATACCATCGGAAAGGCTGATCCTGACCATGTCTGGCCGTACCGCCTTCTGCTTGAGGGCCTGCTTGCTGACATTGGTGGGTAGATAGCCGTGATTGGAGACCACCACGTTCAGACTGAAGAGGTCAGGGGAGACCTCGGCCGCATGGAGCTCGTCGATATGCACCTCGGGCAGCGATAGGGCATAGCCCGTGGTGAACTGAGTGATCTTGTGACACTCAGCCTGCAGGAACTCCGGTGGTGGGTTCTGACGGAACTCCTTCAGCCGCCAGCCGCCGATCTCGACCTCGCCAAACTGTGGGTGGATAAACTTCGCCCAGTTGACAAACCCACGCCCCGACAGCTCGCGATCGTTCCACTGTAGCAGCTTTAGCTCCACCTTCTGGCTCTCTTCAGGAGAGAGGTTCCAGAGCTGCTTGGTGTTTAGCTCGGGGGCCGCACGGCCGACGGCATCCCATAGCTCTGGCGTAAAGGCGAAGAGACCAAGCTGTTCGAAACACCAGTCATCCAAGACCCCGGACCAGATATCGCCATAGCAGCAGACCACGGGATAACCCGTGGCGTCGGTTCCCAACTTGCCGATCTTGCCATACATGGCCACATCCTCACGGGCAAGGTCCTTGTCAGGGATGGTGCTGTGTGGGCGGAATAAGACACCGCCAGTAGTGTGGTAGAGCAGGACACCGGCGATATTCTTGTGCTTGCTGATAAACTCGACTTGGTTGCGCGTTTCGGGTTCGGAGAGGGGGAAAGGCCCTGCTCCTGGGGTGAGCGGGTTATAGCCAGCAGGGAAGTTGCGGTTCAGGTCAAGGCCATACTGGGTCGAGGCGACCTGGAAGGGGAGCTCCACCTTCGCCAGCGGCTGACCTTTGGCGTCCCGCAGCGTGCCTTCACTGAATAGATGGTAGAAGGGCCCGGTCAGGTCCAGCGGCGTGCGCTGGATCATCAGACGGGGGTCGTCGGGGCAGACCTTCCAGGCTCCGCGGGCGTCGTCGCGGATGCGCATGGAGAGGATCTCGCCATCGCCATTGAGGTCTTCGGCGTGCAGACCGGGCGGGTTCTCATCCTGCCGCCAGTCGGGATAGATGCGGACGCTGCTTCTGAGCATCGTCGGGGTGGTCAGATAGAGTTCCGCTCCATCGGGATTGACCCTGGGGATGACGTAGAAGGTGCGATCGTCGAGGAGTTTGCGCGCTTTGGGATCGGTCTCATAACTGCGCACGAGATGATCGATCAGGTAGACGCAGGCAATGGAGCCGGTTACCTCACCCGCATGAATATTGCCATCGACATACATGGCCGGCTTCAGTTCAGCTGGGCCAGTGGCGCGGTTGGTCATGGTTACCGCCCAGACGTCGCGCCCTTCGTAGCTCTTGCCGATCGACTCGAGGCTGAGAAACTGCGGGTAAGTCTCGACCAGATCCCGCAGATGGCTGGTCAGCTCATCATAGCGATAGTAGTGATCGTAGCTGATCACCGAGGTTGTCATGTTGCATCCCTCACATTCCAGAAGATTGTTCCGATGCCATCCTACTTCTGGGGATGGACGGTCAACTCCTCTCGATTGACCTCGGGAAACGCAAAGAAGAGAGGGGAGACCCCTCTCTTCAGATGTTATCCATATGATCTTGTGGTGGGTTGCCTTTAGCGGCGTGCTGGTTCCGAACTTTTACTTAAACATGCGCTCCAGCAAGCCCTTGAAGGCAGCACCGTGACGGGACTCGTCCTTGCACATCTCGTGGACGGTGTCATGAATGGCATCGTAGCCCAGCTCTTTGGCACGCTTTGCGATCTTCAGCTTACCTTCGCTGGCAGAGAACTCAGCGTCGACACGCAGTTCGAGGTTCTTCTTGGTGGAGGGGAAGACGACCTCACCCAGGAGTTCAGCGAAGCGGGCAGCGTGTTCGGCTTCTTCAAAGGCGATGCGCTTGTAGGCTTCGGCGACTTCGGGCAGACCTTCGCGATCGGCTTGGCGGCTCATGGCCAGATACATACCGACTTCGGTGCACTCGCCCACGAAGTTCTTGCGCAGACCATCGAGGATCTCGGGGTCACAGCCGGCGGCTACACCGATGCGATGCTCGTCAGTGACATACTTGGCGTCGGTCTTCTCGACGAACTTGGACTTCGGGGCGCCACACTGCGGGCACTTCTCCGGAGCTTCGGGACCCTCATGAACATATCCACAGATGGTGCAAATCCACTTTTTCATATTGGCAGTTCCTCCTCAGATTTCTTCTTGTGCGCCTTGTTGCCAGCGCCTTATGACCTAATAGTAACGTTTATTAATAGAGAAGTCAACCCCCAAAATGGGATTTCCTCAAACTTTTTTTGTAGGATCCATCCCGTGCCGATTCTATGCTTTAGTCGGATCGTCCCATGCCTACAGTTCGGATCACCAGCACATTCACCGGCAGATCATATTGACAAAAACTTGCATATAGTTCCAGAATGTAGAGGTAACGTTGGTCATGTGGTAGGCGCGAATGGGACACCAAGGTAGTCCCAAAATGTGAAAGGTGGATGTCAAATGGCGAGAAGAGTAACGGTCTGGCTAGTTACAGTGGTCGTGATCAGCGCCTGCCTGATCTCGATGACCCCCGTCGTGCAGGCGGCGACAGCTCAGTACCTGGACCTGGGTGAGCCGATCGAGGGCGGTCTCGGCGATTGGCAGATGTATTGGGATTTAAACAAACAGGTGGCAGTGCTGAGCACAAAAGACGAGGCACTGCGTATGTATGGGCGCGACCTCGCTTTTACCCACTCTGAAAGCGGTGGCGGGCTAAAGGACTATGGTGAACAGGCCAAACCCGCAGGTTCACAGATCATTGCAGCGGCCCCGGTACTCAATATCTTCCAGGAGAAGACGGAGGTCAAGATCGGTCATCTCTATGTCGTCAAGACCAAATCATTGGGCTATTTCGCCTTGTACATGGATGATATTCAGGATGTAAAGGGTACTATCTACATGGCCTTTACCCTCTACAGGCTGTCAACTGCGCCGGCCTCGACGGCCCCCGCGCAACCTACGCAACCTACTCAACTACCGGCTCAGCCCACCACCGATGCCCCGACCGCGCTCACCGTGGTGAGCAGCACGAGCGCAGTCAAGCTCAGTTGGACCGCACCGGCGGGGAAGACGCCGATCGGGTACTATGTCTACCGGGGAACGACATCGGGGAAGCATGACAGCATGCCGCTGAAGGACTTTCCAGAGAAGACCACAGAGTACATGGACACCAGGGTCGAGGTCGGCGCCACGTACTACTACATTGTCAAAGCGGTCTGGAGTGACTTTTCATCCAGTGAACCATCCAATGAGGTCGTTGCTCGAGTCACGGCGCCCGTCACCGTCCCTGCTGAGACTAGCGTCAAGACCGAGATCTGGCTGCAGGTGGATAATCCTCGTGCGAAGGTGAACGGTCAATGGCAGGACCTGCAAGCTCCTCCAAGGCCTGCAGGCGAGCGTGTGATCGTCCCCTTCCGCTTCATCGGCCAGTCGATCGGTGCTGAGATCGGCTATGTCGGTGAGGAGCAGAAGGTGACGTACCGACTGGGCGATCTGTTCCTCGAACTCTGGCTTAATCAGACACGTGTGCGTGTCAATGGCAAGGAGGGCACGCTTGACGTTGCTCCGACACTGGTCGATGGTTCGTACACTTTTGTTCCGCTACGCTTTGTCGCTACACAACTAGGTGCACAACTTAACTGGAATCCTGATGACAGCTCAGTGACCATCATCAGTGTGCGAACGGAAAAGACCACGACACCGCCGGCGACGCCTACTGCCCCGACTACCCCTCCTGGTAGCTCCACTCCGGAGCAGCCGGCCAGCAAACAGTTGGCGTATTGGGTTGAGAGTGGGGTTCGACTGGTGATCGATGGCGAGGTGGCCTATGAGGACGCCAAGGGTATCTATAGCCCGGCCATCAATCCCGAGGGAACCCTGATTGCCTATTCCCATGGCGACCACCAGATGATCCTTGGCAATTCCGAGGGTGAAAACGCTGTGGCCTACGACCATCCAGACGCCGATTACCGTGTCTATCCCATGACATGGTCAAGCGATGGCACCGAGATCCTCTTCATCACCTCCTATAGCGGAGGGTTCACCGGTGGCAATCAGGTGGGCATTCTCAATCTGGATACGGAAGAGGTGACTTGGGTATACAAGGGTGCCACTGGTGCTGACTTGGCTGCGGATGGCCGTATTGTGGTCA
>CAZINL010000170.1:0-6510 GCA_964540595.1 uncultured Clostridia bacterium | reverse complement strand
GGTGAAGACATACTCGCCGCTTTGATAGGCGTTGCGGCAGATCAGGGCCAGATAGCGCCCGGGGATCAGCACCCGATAGCAGCCGGCCAGCACGTCGCCCATCCCAGCGAGGTAATGTTCATAATCGGGGAGGTTGGCGATATCGCCGTCTTCCTCGGAGCGCATGTCGTAATCGGTGCGGCGATTGGCATGTTCGGGGTAGCGCCCATCGCACATGGTCCGTTCCAGGTGGGTGTTATAAGGCGGATCGGTGGCGATGAAGTGAAACGAATCCGGCTCCATCTCGGTCAGCACCTGCCTGGAATCGCCGCAGACCATGGTCTGCGGCAGCAGACCGCGCTCGTGCTCCAGTACCTGGGTGTAGATCTCAATCCACTTGGGATTGATCTCGATCCCCACCGCTTCACGTGGACCGTCGCAGAGTGAGGCCCCCAAGAGCGTCCCGCCGACGCCGGCAAAAGGATCCAGGACCCGTTCACCGCTCTTGGTGAAAAAGCTGATCAGCTGCCGCATCAGCTGCGGCGGCTTGTTGGCCCCATGGGCTTTGCGCAACTGGTGGCCGATCTCGCTGGGATAAGCAGTGGCGAGGTGGGTCTTGGTAAAGTAGAGCCACTCACCCCCCGACAGCTCATTCAGGCTATTGCGCGGGTGCGCGGCCTGTTGCTCTGTTGGGGGGGTGTACGCTGAGGCCACGAGTTGGCGCTTGCGCAGCAGTTCATCGAGATGGGGACACGAAGTAAGCCATGAACAGTCAACGCATTCGCTTACGATCTGCTGACAATGTGGAGGAGATTGCTTCAAGGTTTGAGCACACTCCCTTCTAGCCAGGGCAGTATGCGCTTCTAGTTCGCGCCAAGTGCAGCGTATTCCTCTAACCCCTGGATCGGTTCACCGTAACTCCTCACGGGATCCTGAGGAAAAACCAATAACCCCGCCATTGGGCGGGGTCATCTTGGTCAGCCAGGATGCGTCGTTCTCTTAGTCAGCAGCTTCGATAGCACGCCCGTTGTTAGCTCTGTTCTTACCTTGCTGCCTGTGATCTGCTAAGAATCGGTTGGTCTCCTCAACAACCACGCCCGACAGACCAATCAGGCCGATCAGGTTCGGGATGGCCATCAGGCCGTTAACAATATCGGCCACATTCCAGATGAACATCAGCTTCATTCCAGCACCGATTGCTACGAGGAAGATGTAAATCAAACGGTATGGCATGATCGACTTGACGCCAAAGAGGTAGACGGCACAGCGTTCGCCATAGTAGTTCCAGCCGAGGATGGTGGTGAAAGCAAAGAAGATAAGTCCAATGGTCACCAGATAAGGGCCCACTCCAGGCAGACCGATGTCAAACGCAGCATTTGTCATGGCCGCACCAGCAAGGCCAGGTTCCTTCCAAACACCCGTAAAGAGCAGAGTCAAGCCGGTGGCGGTGCAGACGAGGATGGTATCGATGAAGGTACCGGTCATGGAGACCAGACCTTGGCGAGCAGCCCAGCGGGTCTGCGCCGCTGCTGCAGCGATCGGGGCGCTGCCAAGTCCAGACTCGTTAGAGAAGACGCCACGGGAAACACCTTTTTGGATGGCAGTTTTGATCGCGGCACCCGCGAACCCACCTACTGCAGCGGCAGGGGTAAAGGCATGCTTAAAGACTAGCGCTAGAGTATCTGGGACCGCCGAAGCGTTCCTCATCAAAATGAAGGCCACTGCTACCATATAGGAAACCGCCATGAACGGCACAATGATCTCTGAAACGCGCGAGATACTCTTGATCCCACCTAAGGTAACCCCGGCGGTCAGCGCAGCCACGACTAGACCGGTAATCCAGACTGGAACGCCAAAGGTGATCCTGACGGCATCGGCAATGGAGTTGACTTGAGCAAATGTGCCGATCCCAAGACAGGCTACCCCGATGCCAAAGACCGAGAACATGACAGCCAGCCACTTCTGGCCAAGGCCTCGTTCAAGGTAGTACATCGGCCCACCGGCCATCTGACCATTGTCGTCCACGATGCGGTACTTTACAGCTAGCACACCTTCAGCATACTTGGTGGCCATTCCGAAAAGCGCAGCCATCCACATCCAGAAGAGTGCGCCTGGCCCACCAGCCTTGATGGCGGTGGCCACACCCACGATATTGCCTGTACCGATAGTTGCAGCAAGCGCGGTACAGAGCGCCGCGAAGTGTGAGACATCGCCTTCAGCGCCCTCCTCTTTGGTGAAAGTCAGCTTCAGCGCCAGAGGAAGCTTGGTGATCTGAAGCGCTCCGAGCCGTAGTGTAAACAAGATCCCGGTACCGACTAAGAGGACCAGCAGAGGTGTGCCCCAAACCATATCACTAATCCTAGCTGTTACACTGGTGAGTAGTTCCATACAATCCCTCCCTTTAGGTGTAGACTTTGTTCTCTAATTTACATAATCGATTCTATCAGCTCGATCAGAAAAAGATCAACGCTGGATTCGACAAAACCTGACAGTATATCTTTCCTATTGAAATGGGCAATAAGCATGATTAGGGCAAACGTCAAGAACGGCTGTGGCATATGGCCACAGCCGTTCTTGAGATAATTCGTTTACTTCGGTTCGACGATCCCGCTCATGCGTACGACTTCAAGGCCTTTGGCTTCGAGGGCAGCGATGAACTGGTTGATACCGATGCTGTCGCTGGCCATATGGCCAGCCACGATCACATTGCCGATATTCTGCTCGCGGATGGCCTTGAGCACGTCATCGGGCATATGCATGGCGATCAGAGTGCCGATCCCTGCCTCGTAGTAGGCCTTGGCCACCTTGTCGCCGCCATTGGTACCGCCAGCCATGATACAGTAGACCTTGCCAGCGTAGTCGCTGGGGGAGCCGACACGGATCACGGGCTGGGACTTAGCATTGCGATACTCTGGGATCTCCATCATGGCATCGATGACATCTTGCAGCGTGGACTTGTCGTTCAGACGGCCCTCTAGGTGCGCCTGCACCTTGTTCTCGCAGAGAATGTCACAGGGCATGTGGACGTTCATAAACGGCATACCGAGCATACGAGCGGCCGAGCTCACCTTGTCATAGTTGCGCGCATGCGCGCCACGGCCGATGGCGGCCATGCGCTCACTGAGCGCCTTCTGCGCCTTGTTGATGGGGATGCCGACTTTAACCATCCGATCGATCTGTCGGGTCATCACCTTGTAGAGGTTAAGGGATGGCCCATCGGCGGCTGGGTGATGGGCGATGACCGCGTCAAACCCCAGCTGCTTAGCCAGCAGCAGCTCGCCGGTGTCGATATCGACCCCGATCATGACCTTCTTCAGGTTTTCGCCTTCGACGTAGATATCGCTGTCGGCCGGGACGGTAGCAAGCTCTGCCAGCTGCAGCGCCAGGTCCAGGATCTCCTTGGTGTTCATACGACCCCTCCTTCGTGTATTCTTCTGTGAAGCTATCTCCTTAGTTCCGCTCCAGCAGAAAGGATTCCTGCCGACCAAACCGTACAAAAAGGAGTGCCTCAAGAGCGTTCGCTCTTGAGGCACTCCTGGAAAAGCGCCAACCTTAGATCGCCCCAGTCATGCGCAGCAACACATCAGCGATGATAGCCGAGCCAACGAAGGTACCGGTAAGTGCCAAGAGGGTGATAATGATGATCTTGAAGCCCATCTTCTTGAAATTGTCCATGTCCTTGCCGACGGAGATACCCGCGTAGGCGAGGATTGGAGTGCAAATGGCCAGGAACTGGACCTTTCCGGTCACCTGCTGGATGTAGGCGTACCCAGGGAAAGCAGGGAGCGAGACGATGATCGCGACGATGGAGATCCAGGCAATGCTAGGCAGCTTGAGCGGCATGTACTCGGTGACCAGATAGCCGGCCACGACGATGGCCATGAGGATCAGCATACCTGGCAGGGCTTGCATCGGGGGCACCTTGAAGCCGACAAAGTTGCCAGCAACCATCAGTAGCCCAGAGATAACGAACACACGTAAGGCAGTGGTGAATTTCATTATGCCTGTACCCCCTTCGGCTGTCTCTCACCGCGCACATCGCGGCCGATCATGCGCCATAGTACCTTGTAGAGCCACTCTGTCAAGGGAATAGCGATGAAGAGATTGGACCAGACACCGTCAACACTGGTCAACAGTTGACTGGCAGCCGCATAGGCCTCAATCTGAGTGCGCATGTCAGGGAAGGCACTCACGACCGGACCCAAGGCAGCAGCCATCATGGATGCACTGCCAGTACCTGTAGCCATGGCGAGGGAGTAGGGGTGGAAGATGTTAAGTGAGACGATGAACCCGGCGAGCAACCCGCTATAGATGGCACCGAGAAGCGTACCAGTGATGTACGCACCCATGACACCTTGACCCTCTCTGCTATCGAGACCATAGATATCGGATACGAGCGCTAGAGATCCTTCGCGAGAGTTGGAGAAGCTGGCGCCGATACACTCACGGCCCATGCGCAGGAGCAGAACTGCGACCGGCATGGCAAAAACGATGGTGCCGAGCATACCGAATTCCTGCAAGATCAGGGCGGGGCCTGCAGCAACCAACTTGGCCAGGTTGGGGCCAATGGAGAGACCCATCTTGGCACTGAGGAACATAACGGATAGACCGATAAATGGCGAAGCGGTCTCCATGTCCTCTGTGTTGACGAGCTTAAGCTTAGGAAGAAACATACCAATCACCAGGGCATAGAGCATCGGCAGAAGGACAGCCTTGCCCGGCCCAATCATGAACGACTTCGTTCCGATGCGCTCGGCGATGAGAACCATGATCAACGCCAGCCCATGGACCTTCCATTCGCTTTTGGTAACGTGCACGTTATAACCTCCTCATATTTTCCTGCAGGGCAGACTACGTCTTTACTTCCCTTCGGTCAGTCGCTCCCACATGGCCAGGTATTCTTCCTTGGTCATCCTGGGCTGGAACTCGCTCTTCACTCTTAGGCCGTCTTGGGCCCCATCGCAGAGCAGATCGATGACGGTCATTGCCAATACTTTAGCCGGAGCGACGTAGGCGGCTACCGGATCGACCACCTGCCAGTCGCGGGCGTGGGCGGAACCTTTGGTACCGCCGCTATTGGGATGGATACCGGGGATGATATGGGTGAGATCGCCCATATCGGTAGACCCAGCCATAAAGGCGGCGTCTTCCACCCCTTCGGTACCAAGAACCTGTTCGGCATTGGCACGGAAGAGGGAGCACATGTTCTGATCGTTGATCAGAGGCAGGTAGCCAGGGATCTCATCGATCTTGACCTCAGCGCCGACCGCCATCGCCCCAGCTTCCAGCGCACGGTTGACCTTGCCGTTGGCGGCAATGATCGCCTCAATGCTACGCCCACGCACGTAGGTCTCCATACGGACATCGGCAGGGATGATATTGACTAGGTCGCCACCTTTGGTGATGATCGGGTGGACACGGATGGAGTCATCATCCTTGAAGGTCTCACGGTTGGCGTGAATGGCCATCAAGCCGAGCATGGCTGCGTTCAGAGCGTTGACGCCTTCGTGCGGAGCACCACCAGCGTGGGCTTCTTTGCCAACATATTGGATAGTCTTACCGATAAAGCCATTGGAGCTAGCCTTGGGACCGCCTACGCGGATCTTCGGCCCGGGGGTATTGGAGTCTGAGTGGCACATCATGGCCATGTCGATGTCATCAAACTCTCCGCGGTAAAGCAGCTCCTGCTTACCGCCCAGGAACTTGATCTTGCCTTCACGGCGCAAGCGCTGCCGGTAGTCGAGCTCGACAAACTCCTCAGCGGGAACCGCTATCAACGCCACGTCCCCGTCGAGTTCGGCCATGACACCGGAGTCAACTAACCCCATGGCTGCGCCCAACATCATCGCGGTCTGAGCGTTGTGCCCGCAGGAATGTGCTGCGCCTGTCAAGGGATCGGCATTGGGATGATCATGGCAGACCACAGCATCCAGCTCACCCATCACAGCGACAGTGAGCTTGTGATCGCGGCCAGGCAAGCGAGCTTTCAAGCCGGTGATACCGAGCCCGACCTGGCAGCTGAGCCCGAGGGCACGAAATTTCTCCTCTACCACCTGCGCGGCCTTCTTCTCCTTGTAGCCGAGTTCCGGGTTGTTGAAGATGAAGTCTCCAACGGCGATGATCTCCTGGGCACGTTGGTCAATGGCGTGGCATACGCGTGCTTTCAGTTCTTCTCTCGTCATGAACCCCTCCTCCTCTTCAGCGCGCCCAACGACATCCCCTGGGCGGCGATGTCGAAGCGGTCGTAGTGAAAATATTCAGCGTGTTAATGGTAGTTCCTGCATAATTTTTGAAGTAATAGGTATTTATTGGCGCTAGATTCTGTCGATGGTGCGATACACATGCATCACTGGTGAGTGAGATTGATTAGCTTCTTCATTTCTGCGCCTGAATGTCCATTTGGTGTCATCCAGTGCTGCGTACAAACGCAAGAAGAGCGGCTCACTGAGCCGCTCTTGCATGACCAACCGTATTCGTTTAGGCTAAATGGCCCCGGTAAAGCGCAGCAACAGATCAGCAATCAGAGCTGAG
>CAZINL010000169.1:267-6588 GCA_964540595.1 uncultured Clostridia bacterium | reverse complement strand
AGGGTAGCCCCAGGTATCGGTACCTAATAGTGCAGGTCGCTCCAGTCGAAATGCCAGATGATTATGTCCTTGTGCCAATTGGTGAGTTTGAAAGTTCCACCTACCCCCGATCCCCCTTGTGGATGATAACTGCAGACCATATACTACCAGTCGCGTAAGCGCACCAAGCACATTATCCTTGCAGCCACCTACCTGATGACATTTAGGCATGACAGGTGCACAATGCTTGAACAGGGGGGAAACGCAGGCCACCGCCGCGGATGTGAGGGGGAGCAGCGAGTGATGCGTCAGACGCTTGGGTTCTTACTGCTAGTTGCCACGATGATTTGCCTGACCGCATGTGGACAACAACGTGCTCAGGGCAAGGACGTAGTGGTTCCTGTGGCTGCTCCTGTGAGCACTCTGGTAACCAATCCCGAGCCGAGACCAGCCCCTAGCACCGAGCACAAGACCTCATCCACAAACCATCCCGCGCTATCGCCTGACGTCAAGGTCTCGTTAACCTGCAAAGAACACCCGGAGATGCAGTAGGTACGCAGGGGTGCTCTTTTATCAGGTTACACCGCTTGAACTAGCGACTGAACAGGGTTCGTATTAGCCGCGCTCCATCTGACATAAACCGCTTCCCGTCGCGACGCAGGGGGAGGTTGATTGGCAGCATACTGTAAGTAAAGATCATGCTATTGAGGACATAAGTGGCATATAGATACCATTCTCCAGGTCGCATGGATTCCCGAAGCATCACCAGAGCCTTAACTGCCTTGCTTTGGTCGATGAGAATCGCAAAGTCGGCTTTCATAGCGCTCTGGACCGCGGGTGTCAGTGAGGTGCCTAGCCACTCGCCATGAAGCGACAGATTTAGGATCGAGTACGCCAGTATGGATATCATGAGGTTGGCCAGTGGGCCTCCGAGGGTTGTCAATAGCCTCTGTGACTTGGTTAAGCGAGATGGCTCTGATTGCCAAGAACGACCGACGGGCAAAGGGAAACTGCGGATCTGAACTTGGATATGGCCTATACGTAAGGTGAAAACAGGCTTGCCCATTCCCACGAATGCTCGATCTACCTTACGAGTGCCAAGCAAACGCGGTGCAAGGCAGTGACCAAGTTCGTGAGAGAAGACGAACAGATACAAGATAGCCCACTGGCTGATCGCCATAGAGATGCCCGCAAACAAGGTCACTTTTCCACCCCCATGTGTTTGGTAACCTGATAGTTAGGCCACTTATGACAATTGAAAAATGGCTCTTGGCAACACCGATAGGGAGCAAGAAGCCACGTGCCCTCACTGATCAAAATGATGTCCGCAACTGTGGCATTCCGTTCGCTGAGGTAAGTTGGTAGCGCCACAGGAAGGACACATCTTAACCGCGCTCTTCCTCGTGGCCAGCATGGCCTCTTTCGGAATCAACTCGACCGCGCAAACAGGGCAGAACCGGGATGAGCCTGAATACACTTCGTGGCATGACGGACAGACCATGCCTTCCATATCCTCTTTGAGACTGGCCCCACAATATTGGCACACCTTGCCTTTGGCCGGGTTGGGCTTTCCACAGACCATGCATGTCCTGGGGCAAGCAGTAGTCAGGGTGAAGAGATAACCCAGCGCTGCCATCAGTAGCGCCATGGCTGTGAGGACGCCCCAGGGATGTTCGACGAGTTGTCCGGTAATCCCATACCAGAGGGATGTGGCCATATTCCCCCAGGGTTGAACGATATGACGCCAGGTTTCCATTCTGAAGAGTGTTCCCCACATGATGAGGATCAGCCCCGTAATGAAGCCAAGCAGGCCGCCAAAGGCGACTCCCCAGACCTGCCTGACTTTCTCTCGACCTTCCATGATTGCACACGCCCTCCACGATCCCAGTTCTATTGCCATACGTGCTTCAGGAGCCCCACTCCAAGAGGACGATTAGGTACGGAGCACCCCTTCGCACTCATGCTGAACGCACTTAAGTTCAAAGCCAAGGGCCTCAGCGGTCCGTTGAGATGGGATGTTCCTGCCGTCGCATTCATAGACCGCCAGTTGACCACCTTGATCGCGGACATAGTCCAGACAGCGGTGGACCACCTGCGCTGCATAGCCTTTCCCACGCTGGTCCTCTCGGGTGTACACGTTCGTGATGCTCCAATACTCTCGACCTTGGGCGGGGACGGCAGTTGCGTCCGCCACCCATTGCCCATCCTCGATTACCCCGAAAACCCCCACTCGCGTGTCGGCCTTGGTGAGGAAGCGTGCGATCATTGGCCGGTGGGCTTCCATGAGCGAGATATCGTCAGCAGTGAGTTGGCGAGCACCTGACGGGCCGCTGGTTGGGGCGACACGATCAGTAGAAAGTGCATAGACGAGATTCTCGGTGCATCCGGTGAGGTTAACGTGTTGCTCCAGAACTTGTCGTAGTTGCTCGGTCGGGATGAACCACAGAAGGGGCTCGTTCTTCGGGATGAACTGCAACATCTCATCCAGGTGATCGGGCTCGCCTGAAGAAAGGATCACCAATGGGGGGATAGGCCCAGATGGCTTCACCGACGCCATGATGCAGCCCGATGGGTGGTCTGGACGATAGACAAAGTCTACGTCGAGTTGGCTCATATGGACTGCATCCAGTACCTTGAGATTCTCGAAGAGGCCTTGATCCGTGGAGAGGCGCTTCGTAATGTGCGTGGGAAGGATCTTCGATGTGATCACCGCCATGTCCATTCCCTCCTGTTCCATACCAAGGTAGTGATCAAGACGTTGACCATTTGTGGCAAGGCATCTATTACCATGTTTCGGGTGAAACACAGGGAAACCCTTCCATGTAGCACGCGACCGCAAGAGATTGTTAGAGGTATTTGCTCACACTTGACGAAGTGAAAACCTGGGTATTACAGGCAGTGGCAGTTGTCCACGAAGTGTGTATTGCATCTATGAACGCATGACAACAGGACTATCTTGACCGACTTGACATAGCGGGTGGAAATGATTACGCCCGTAGAAGAACAATGTAATGCTCAACGCGTAGTGGTGCGTGGGGTCGAGGATGAGCAGCGAGTGATGCGTCAGAGGCCTGGGTTCTTCCGAGCTTGACACATTGATTGCTAAGAGCGACACGTAAACGCCTTCTATCGATGTACTCCGTAAAGAAGCTCTTATCAGCGGAGATGCAGCTCTAATCTTTAAGGAGGGGATTTCGTGAATAGAAAAAGCGTTTTCACAGCGACGCGTTTCTCTGATTTGTTTGGGTCATTAACTGCGGCGTATGGCCATGATAAAGGCGGCCGAATTTTCTCTGCCGCGGAAGAGATATTGACCGCCGAGATTTCCACTATGAACGATCGGGGCAATAAGATGATCGGCAAACATATACACCGCAACATTCTGCCAGGCTATGCCTGTTATCGCGCCATGCTGGATTCAGGAATAAGCAGTGCCGAAGCTGTGGAGTTTGTAAAGATTGAGCTTTGCAGGAGTGTGGAGCGTATGACAAGCTTATGCAAACGAATGAGCTTCAGAAGCTATACCTATGGACTGATTCGTCTTCTAATGAGTTTCATTCTGAAATACGGCTACCCAAGGCAGGGTTGGACGCTGGTTATGCATGAAAACAACAAGGAAAGAATTCGTTTTGACATGACGAGTTGCCTTTACTGCGAGGAACTGCAAAAACGCGGGGCATTGGAGCTTTGCCCGGCCTACTGCTATACTGATGTGGCAAGCTACGCACCGCTCGCTCCCGCAGTGCTGTTTATCCGCGAGGGCACTCTGGCGCAAACGGGTGCCAAGTGTGACTTCTGCTTCCAAAGAGGGAAGTGATGAAAAAGAACACTGACCAACGAGGGTGCGAAATGTGGGGCAGGTAGTCACACTTCGACCGCCCGTGCATAGTATATAGCAGTCAACTGAATATCCGCTGATAAAGGGGAGTAGCTTACAGCCGTATGAAGGCTGTTAGTAAAGGCGACATACTGGTGGGGAAACCCGCCCGCTTTACTAGCGAGGATAGCCTCGGAAGCCAGACCTTTATCTCCTCCCGTGGGGTGACACCCCTGGCAGGAGATAAAGGTCTTTTGTCATTATACCGCCTAGGGCCGGCAGAACCCGGTCGTGGCTGCGACCGGGTTCTGCGAGGCGAAAGGCGCACTGGTGCGTGCTTGGACCGGCTACACGCTGCCTGTAAACGTCAGGAATAACAGGACAGCGTTGAGCACGATAATGACTGAGGTGATCAGCCACCCAACAACCTTGACTAACCTGCTGTTCACGAAGGTTCCCATCAGGTCCTTGCGACTGGTGATCAGGAGCATGGGGATGATCGCAAATGGCAGAGTGAAGCTCAAAGAGACCTGACTGATAACCAGCGCACTCATTGGATTGACACCCATAGCGATGATGATCATGGCAGGAGCCATGGTAATGATCCGGCGCAGATTGACTGGGAGTTCGAGCCCAACAAAGCCCTGCATGATTGTCTGGCCTGCCATGGTCCCTACAGCTGAGGAAGATAGTCCAGATGCTAAAAGAGCTATGCCAAAGGCGGTGCTTGACAGTTGACCAACCAGCGGCTGCAGCGACATATGAGCTTGTTCGATCGTGTCAACCACCATGCCATTGCGGTGAAAGACCGCGGCCGAGACCACGACCATGGCAGCATTGACAATGAAGGCGATATTCATGGCGATGGCGATGTCAATCTTCTCCATGTGCAGATGCCTTTTCTTGGCCGCCTCGTCCACATCATGATTGCGCGCTTGAACCAGTTGCGAATGCAGGTAGATGACATGCGGCATGACGGTCGCCCCTAGCATCCCCACGGCAATCAGAACCGCCTCACCGTTGGGCAGAGACGGCACCAATGTGTGTAGAGCGGTTGCCCCCCAGTCTGGCTGGGAGAGAAAGAGCTCGATCGTATATGCGCCACAGATCACGGCAACCAGCACAGTGATGATGAACTCAACCGCCCGCTGGCCATACCTTTCCGCCCAGACAATGATAAAGGTGAGCACTCCGGTAAGCAGGCCCGCATAAACCATCGGGATTCCGAACAGGAGATAGAGACCCAGGGCTCCGCCAAGAAATTCAGCTAAGGCTGTCGCAATAGCGGCCAACTCAGCCTGAACCCAGAGGAACCAGTTGATCCTGCGCGAGAACACTTGACCGCACATTTCCGGCAGATTGCGGCCTGTTGCGATGCCGAGCTTGGCGGACATCGACTGTAGAAAGATGGCCATCATGTTACTCCAAAGAATGACCCACACCAGGTTGTAATTGAACTTCGATCCGCCAGCAATGTTTGTGGCGAAGTTGCCTGGATCAATATAGGCGACACTGACAATGAAGGCCGGCCCCAAGTATCTGAGCAGCGAGCGCAGCCCGATCCCGAGGCGCCTGCGCTTTTTAGCGGGCACCGGGACCGCCATCTCTCGTGGAGCATCCATATCTTCTGTACATCCTCCCCTCGTGTTGTTTCGTGCCAGACTCGTCTTGGGGAGTATTACGACTCCATCACGCCTCCTTGGACGAAACTCGCAGGGTCATTAGCAAATACACACCCACGGTGGGCACGTTACTCCATACTATTCATTTGGGGCGGCAGTTGTCTCCAGTCCCATCGGAAAGCTGTCGAACCCAGATCAGCGGTCAGACAGCCTGAACTTGCATCAAGCTGCGCCGAGAGCGGAGCAGTTCACAGGCTAAGGGTGAATATCAATGGAGCTTACTGAAGAACCAATGCATTGCCGAGGCAGACCGTAACCAGGAATTGCGTATGATCCAACTAGTAGCGACTTCGTGATAACGGTGACGCTCTACTAGACCTGTCCTATGGTGTCTGACTAATACAAAACATCCTCGCCACTATAGGTGGTGAGGATGTTCTGCTGCTATCGTCGCTCTGGGCTCCCAATGGGTGAGGTGCCTGCTCTACGCACAGTGCACCAAGTGATGGTAGATAATAGGGGCTTCGCCATCAAGGTGCACACCACCTTCATATCCCGTGAAGATCCCTGACCTACACATCGGAGACCCCTGAGAGGAGTTTGATCATGTGTCCAGAATACCAGTTGTTGGGTACATCAATTGCCGAAGACAGCGGTAGATGACTAATATACGTTCGACAACCTAGGGGATATCCGGGAGGAGTGACGGAGCATGACACTGCAGCAAGTCGCCGGCCGCATCGTCAATCGCTACTTCGCCAAGAGTGGCGAAAGACCCCTTGCGATCGTTTGCGACGAGGCCAAACTGCAACTAGCACAGGCACTTCGTTTCACTATCCTTTCGCAGGGAGGCGAGGGTCGTCTCTTCAATACGAGCGAGGTACCGGATTGCATGGATACGTT
>CAZINL010000169.1:0-257 GCA_964540595.1 uncultured Clostridia bacterium | reverse complement strand
CGCATCGCATGTGGGTGAATGGGTTGTCAAAGTATCTTACCTTCAAGGGCGGACGACCTACCCTGGCGGTCGAGTGCCAACCCGTGTTTTTCGACTTCCTGATGCCTCTGGATAGCATCCTGCGGGTGTACCGCTCCACCAGTGAAGAGGACACGCGGTATCTCCTTAGTCTATCGCACCAATTGCCGTCAAGCGGCTGCTTGAGGCTAACAGCACCTGGTGGTACCGATCTCACCTTCATTCCCCGGGAGTGGCTG
>CAZINL010000168.1:0-6590 GCA_964540595.1 uncultured Clostridia bacterium | reverse complement strand
ATGGCGTCAAGAACCGATGGGGGTTTTGGCCATGTGGTTGCTGCGTTGTCAAGGTAGATCAGCTGCGTTCCCCCCTATGTTTCACGTGAAACATCGCTCACTCTTTACTGTCTATTAGGATCTCCAATATCCGTTCCAGATCGTCCTCACTAAAGAACTCGACCTCTATCTTGCCTTTCTTGCCAGACCGGGTGATGCGCACTTGCGTGGACAAGCGCTGCTTTAGTTCGTTTTCCCAACGGCGATACGATCCACTGTCGGCAGTGCGTTTCTGTTTCGCGGTGACCGTGGCCATAGCTTCCTGCTGCCGTTTCACCGATTCTTCTACCTGGCGAACGCTGAGGCCTTCCTTAATCACCCGGGTGACCAGAGCCGTTTGCTGCTCTAGATTCAGAGAGAGCAGGGCTCTGGCATGGCCCATGCTCAATGTTCCACGTGAAACATATTCCTGAATCTCAGGGCTCAGCTGCAGCAAGCGTAGCGTGTTAGTCACCTGGGGGCGACTGCGCGCCACCCGTTTCGCGACCTCGTCCTGTGTCAAACTAAACTCGGCTATGAGACGTTGAAAGGCCCGCGCCTCTTCGATGGGATTGAGGTCTTGGCGTTGGATGTTCTCGATCAGCGCGATCTCCATCGCCTCACCGTCGCTCAGCGAGCGTACCACGGCCGGGATCTCCGTCAGCCCAGCCAACTGCGCCGCCCGCCACCGCCGTTCGCCAGCGATCAACTCATAGCCCGGACGCAATGGACGGACGATGATCGGCTGCACGACCCCATGATTACGGATCGACTCCGCCAGTTCTTCCAGCTTCTCCTGATCAAAATCACGGCGCGGCTGATAACGATTAGGCTCAATCTCCGCGATGGACAGCATCTCCACCCGTTCCCCGTCTTGGATGGTCTCCACGGGGATGAGCGACTCCAACCCCCGGCCTAGGCCCTTCTTACTCATCTCCTGCCACCTCCGCTGCGAGATCACGATAGACTTCGGCCCCCTTACAGCGGGGATCATACTGAATAATCGGCTGACCGTGGCTCGGCGCCTCGCTCAAGCGAACATTACGCGGGATGACCGTACGGTAAACCTTGTCGCGGAAGTGCTTCTTCACCTCGTCGACCACCTGGATCGATAGATTCGTCCGGGCGTCAAACATCGTCAAGACGACCCCCTCGATCACTAACTGGGGGTTCAGATGCTTCTGCACCAGCGATACGGTCCGTAGCAGTTGGCTCACACCCTCCAGGGCATAAAACTCACACTGGATCGGAACCAACAGCGAGTCCGCCGCCGCCAACGCATTGAGCGTCAACAACCCCAGCGATGGTGGACAATCGATGATGATGAAGTCGTACTCCTCCCTGATCGCAGCGATGGCTTCCTTCAGACGCAGGTCCCTCGCGCTAGCCGCGACCAACTCCACCTCCGCGCCTGCCAACTGCATCGTGGCAGGGACGATCTGCAGTCCCTTTACCCCAGAGGCCCGGATCACCTGCCTCACCGGCACCCCATTGATGAGAACGTCGTAAGTGCACTGGCGCACCTTGTTCTTATCTACACCCAAGCCGCTGGTGGTATTGCCTTGTGGGTCAATGTCCAATACCAATGTTTTGTGGCCGCGTTCTGCCAAACACGCACTGAGATTGACCGCTGTCGTCGTCTTCCCCACGCCGCCCTTCTGATTGGCTATGGCAATCACCTTACCCAACCACGCCACCTCCTTTGGCTCACAGCTCTCGCCTGCAAGTTCTTGAGCTATCAATTCGCTTTTCCAGCATGGCATTCCTGCCCCTACAGCCCCTAGCGAGACCTAACGACAACATTTCCCCATCCCATACAGAAAAGGAGCAAGCCTCAGCTTGCTCCTATCCCATACTCACTCACAACCCATTGCCGCCAATTCTCCTCATACTCAGCTAACCCCACGCCCATCACACGCCGCAGCACCTGATCCAAGGTATAGCCACGACCCAACTGCCGCAGCATCTGATTTACCATTTCCTGCCCCTGACTCTCTACCAGATACCGGGCCATCGTGTAGCTTTGGTGGTAGGCCAGCGGCTGATTGGGCAGATCATCAAACTTACCATTCATCATCCGCAGATCAATGAGATTGTCTTCTCGGATGGCACTACCTGGCTCCAGCCATAGATAGCCGGTCAGGCGCTGTTCCTCCACTTGAGCAAGCCCCTCGGTCAACCAACGCGGGATATTCCCGGATGTCATCTGGTCGATGACCAAATGGGTGTATTCGTGCACCACCGGGCCATTCTTCTCATAGACCCGCTCAATATCCTCATGGCTCCTTCCCGCCAGCCAGACTGACGGTGACAGGAGTTTGATCGATCCACCCCAATAGACGCCCAGGGCTGACTCCCCATTGGCCCACCCCATGCTAGTCGCCAGTGAACGACGTGATGCGTAGATCACCGCCTGCACTGGGGTCCGACCCTGGACGCCATAGTTACGATCTACCGAGGTCCGGTATCGCTCAAACAAGCCCGCCACGATCTGCGCCGACTCCCGATCACCGCCGTCATGAAAGACACTCACCGGACCAGCCCGCAGCTCTTCCATCCCACGGCGCTCCCAGCGCACCTTCTGCCAAGTTGCCGCCCGATAGAGCTCATAGGCGCCATTGCGCACCGCCAAAGGCGGCATCACACCGATCCACGCGAGCAGGCCGATCAGCAGCACGATCAAGACCTGCCGGCGGCCCCGGCTAAGGCTGATCTTCCTCATCACGCCATTCACCTCCTTTCTACACTCTTAGATAATCATCATGTTAACATAATATCTCTCCATTGACTAGCCCGTTGCTCGGCAATGCAAACTATACGAAGCAGACGACAAAAGACCGCCTCATAGCAAACTATGAGACGGTCTTAACGTTACGACCTTTATTTCTTGATGCGAATGGTAAACTCCCAGCAGTCACCAGCATCAGCCTGGTCCATATTCACGTCCAGACCCAGGTCCTGCATTTTCTTGACAACGCCCCTAAACTCGTTCAGATAGATGCGCACGTTCTTAGGCACAAACAGACGCATGGGCGCGGTGGCCGCCACCTCATTCTCACCGTCATCCCTGAGGTAGTCTTCAATGCGCTTCTCAGTCTGACGAACATTGAGCCCCTTTTCCACGATCTCTTGCACCACACTCATCTGCACTTCTTCGCTGGGCAGGCGTAGAAGCGCACGGGCATGGCGTTCAGTCAGGTCATCGCGCACCAGATATTCCAGCACATCATGAGGCAGACGCAGCAAACGCAGTTTGTTGGCGATAGTCGACTGACTCTTGCCCACTCGATTGGCCAGCTCTTCCTGAGTGACGTTAAACTCCTTCAGCAGTCGCTCATATCCACGCGCCTCGTCAACCACATTGAGATCCTCACGCTGCAGATTCTCAATCAGACTGATGAGCGCCATTTCCTGATCATTCAGCTCACGGATAATGGCGGGAATCACGGCCAAGCCAGCGCCGCGAGCCGCGCGACTGCGGCGCTCACCGGCGATGATCTCATACCACTCGCCGCGCTTGCGGACGGTGATCGGCTGTAGGATCCCAAACTCACGTACCGACTGCGTCAGCTCCAACATCTTGCTCTCATCGAAGATTCTCCGGGGTTGAAACGGATTAGGTATGATCTTCTCCAAAGGGATCTGAAACACGGATTCATGGCTGGCTGGTCCAGTACGAAATAGCCCCACCGTCCCCACCTCCGGTCAATGCTTGTCCATACTGTTTCGACGGATAGGGATCGTTTTCCTTTTTCTGAAGATCACGACTCGCAGTCAGAGTCATGCGACCGCAACAGATCAGATCAACGGGCTCTTCTTCGGCACGCCCGCCTTGCGCGGATAGGCAGGCGGGGTAATGCGCACCTTCTTGATTGCGACTAGGTTGCGCTGTTCATCGCTCAGCGGCAGTGGCAACTGCACCACCCGTTCTACCTTTCCACCCAGAGTCTCGATGGCTCGACTCCCAGTACGTAGCTCTTCATCCAAGGCAGGACCTTTCATAGCCAAAAACACGCCGCCTACTTTGGCAAAAGGCAAGCAGAGCTCAGTGAGGATGGACAGCTGAGCCACGGCGCGTGAGACCACCAGATCGTAGCGCTCACGCTCCTGCCCCAGCCTAGCGATATCCTCGGCGCGCCCATGAACCAACCGCGCGCTCAAACCCAATTTCTGCAACAGTTGCTCCAAGAACACCAGACGCTTCTGCAGCGAATCCAGCAGCGTGACCGCAAGCGCCGGCCTGAGGATTAGTAGCGGCACCGCCGGAAACCCAGCCCCAGTCCCCACATCGATCAGACGCAGCCCATCGCTTAGCTCGACCGCCTTTACTGCGGTCAGGCAGTCGACAAAATGTTTGACCGCCACCTCATCTTCATCGGTGATGGCGGTGAGGTTCACCTTCTCGTTATACTCCAGCAGGAAATCGCCATACTGACTAAACTGCCGCACCTGGGTCTCGTCCAGCTCGATTTTCAGTTCACTCGCACCCTGACGGAGCTTATCCAGCGCACACTCTCTCATACTGCTCCCTCACCATCTGCGGTCTGACCCCTCAGCCGCCGCTGCTGTTCAAGGAATACCATCAACACAGAAACATCCGCAGGGGAAACCCCAGAGATGCGTGCTGCCTGCGCTAGGTTGATCGGCTGTATTCGCTCCAGCTTCTCTCGGGCCTCCATGGAAAGCCCCTTGATCGCGCGGTAATCCAAGTCACTCTTCAGACGCCAGCCCTCTAGCTTGGCGTAACGTTCCACTAAGCCTAGTTGCTTCTTGATATACCCCTCATACTTGATCTCGATCTCCACCTGCTCACTGACCCCAGCAGCTAAGTGACCTAGTCCCTCATCCAGACGGATGATCGTCTCCCACCTAACCTCCGGTCGTCGCAGTAAGTTGGCCAAGCTGATGCCTTGAGACAGCTCCGCGCTGCCAAACTCGCGTAGAACAGCATTGACCGCCTCCTGCGGACTAACGAATCTCTTCTCCAGATATTCGATCGTCTCCCGGATCTGACGCCGTTTCTCCTCCAGCAGCTGATACCGCTCCTCGCTGATCAGGCCCACGGTATAGCCTTTGTCGGTCAGCCTGAGATCAGCGTTGTCCTGGCGCAGCACCAAGCGGTACTCGGAGCGCGAGGTCATCATCCGATAGGGCTCATTAGTCCCCTTGGTGACCAGATCATCGATTAGCACCCCGATATAGGCCTCACCGCGGCTTAGGACCAAGGGTTCTCTACCCTGAATGGCCAACGCTGCATTGATCCCCGCCATCAGTCCCTGCGCCGCAGCCTCCTCGTATCCTGATGACCCATTGATCTGCCCGGCGGTATAGAGACCAGCCACCACTTTCGTCTCTAGGCTTGGCTTGAGCTGCAGAGGATCGATACTGTCATATTCGATCGCATAACCAGGGCGCATGATCTCTGCGCTTTCTAAGCCTCGAATGGTATGCAGCATGGCAATCTGAACATCCTCGGGCATGCTCGTCGACAGCCCCTGGATATACATCTCTTGCGTGTTGAGGCCCATGGGCTCCACAAAGATCTGATGAGACTCTTTGTCCGCAAACCGCGTGACCTTATCCTCAATGGACGGACAGTAGCGTGGCCCCGTCCCCTCGATCGCTCCCGAAAACAAAGGCGCGCGGTCGATATTGGCGCGGATGATGCGATGCGTCTCCTCATTGGTGTAAGTCAGATAGCAGGGGACCTGGGGCAAGACCGGGCGATCGCCAGTGAAGCTAAACTGCAGACCATCGGTATCCCCAGGCTGCAGAACCATGGCGCTCATATCCACCGTGGCGGCACTAATCCGTGGGGGGGTTCCGGTCTTGAAGCGACGTAGGTTCAAGCCCAGTTCCCTCAGATGATCACTCAAGGTTAACGACGGCATCTGCCCGGCAGGACCGCTCTGGATCGACGCGTCACCGACGATGATCCTACCCCGAAGGAATGTCCCCGAGGCGATCACCACGGCTTTGGCACGGTAAACGCCGCGCAACTGCGTCTCCACCCCCACCACATGCCCATCCTCGACCACCAACCGCTCAATCAGCGCCTGCTTTAGCTGCAGATTCGGCTCCCGCTCCAGCGTCTCTTTCATCACCAGATGATAGCGATCCTTATCCACTTGTGCGCGTAAAGCATGCACGGCTGGACCTTTGCCTGTGTTCAGCATCCGGATCTGGATCAGGCAGCGATCAACGGCACGCCCGATCTCGCCTCCCAGGGCATCGATCTCCCTAACCAGATGGCCTTTGGCCGGACCGCCTACCGAAGGGTTGCATGGCATCTGTGCCACATTGTCCAGCGAGACCGTGAAGATCAGGGTGCGCATCCCCATGCGCGCTGCAGCCAACGCCGCCTCGCACCCCGCATGCCCAGCGCCGATTACGATCACATCATATTGGCCTGCTTCAAATGACATAGGAACACCTCCGAAAAGACACTAGACCCAAGACACTAGACAATAGAGGTTAAGGAGCAGACCAAGAGCAGTAAATCATGAACCGTGAATTGCCTGCAGGCGACCGGCGGGGGCGGGGGGGGCCCCCCCCCCCCCACACCACAACAC
>CAZINL010000167.1:0-6696 GCA_964540595.1 uncultured Clostridia bacterium | reverse complement strand
GCAACCACAGAGATCTCCGAGGCCACGAAGTGGTATACACTTTTGGCTTTGATTATCCCTTGGCTCATCGTCGGCTTCGCCCTCACACCGCCAGCCGAGCTCTGGCCTGGACTCAAGATGATCATTGAAGAACCCGATATCCTGATCGTCGACTACGTGGCCGTGGCGGGGCTTGGACCGGCCATGATCAACGCCGGTCTGGTGGGGCTGTCAAACCTCGCCCTATTGCGGTGGAACAAGATCCATATCTCCGGACCGGTGATTGCCGCACTCTTCACCATGGTCGGGTTCTCCTTCTTTGGCAAGACGTTTGTCAGTATCTGGCCGGTGATCATCGGGGTCTGGCTCTATTCGGAGGTCAGGCGCGAACCGTTTCGCCTCTACTTCATCCCTGCTATGTTTGGGACCGCTCTGGCGCCGATCTTTAGCCAGGTGACCTACGGTTTCGGGAAGGGGTACGTGCTCGGCTTCTTGGCAGCCATGATGGCAGGGTTTATCTTACCCCCTCTGGCATCCCAACTGCTGCGCGTCCACCAGGGGCTGAATCTGTACAATATCGGCTTCACTGCGGGCTTCATCGGCACCATGTATGCCTCAGTCTTTCGTGCCTATGGCTTGACTGGATCGCGAACGATCACTTGGTCAGCGCCCTTTCATCATTGGCTGAGGTGGACGCTGCCTGTCTATCTCTTGGCGATCCTGATCGTCGGTTGGTGGTGGTCTCGTGGTCATCTCGACCGCTATCCTAAGCTTGTTCGCTATAGCGGGGCGCTGGTCACAGATTTTATTGATCTGGTCGGATTTGGCCTAGCCATGGTCAATATGGCTGTGGTTGGTCTGATTGGCTACCTGTACGTGATCCTGGTGGGCGGAGATTTCAATGGTCCCACGCTGGGGGCGATCCTGACTATGGTAGGATTCGCCGCCTTTGGCAAGCATCCTTTGAATGTCATCCCGGTAATGGGCGGAGTTTTTCTGGGGTCACTGGGTCATATATGGTCAGCGCAGGATCCGGCCATCGTGATCGCGGCTCTGTTCTCGACGACATTGGCTCCCGTAGCCGGGACCTTCGGGCCGGTCTATGGGTTGATTGCCGGCTTTTTTCACGTGGCCGTCACCAATAACGTCACCTATCTGCACGGAGGTCTCAACCTCTACAACAATGGCTTTGCAGGTGGCATAGTCGCCACCATGATGGTGGTGATACTCAAAGCCCTACATCCGAAATATCGGGAAGACTGATGGAGATCTCTTACTCAAGGAGGATTTACTCTTGATTCACGACCGACATCGCATCATGGGTATTTTGGACGAACTGATCAAAGCGGCGATGAAGTCCGGCGCGTCCAAAGTAGATATTCGCCTCGAGGACCGCCCCGATGAAGTGGCGATCACCGTGCGAGACAACGGACAGGAGATGGATCCTGGCAAGGTCGAGGTGATTCGCCACGCCTTAGATCAGCCTCGTCATGACGAGATCGAACCATACTATCACGAGCTGCTGGGGCAGGTCTTTCATGGCTCCGGATATGCTCTGCTCGGGCAGTTGGTAGACAGTGGAGAGATCGAGACAGGCAAGGACGGTACGACCATCAAAGTCATACGCCGCAAGCAGGGGACGGGACGATGAACCACTGCTTTGAACTTCAACCACCGTCGCCGACGGACTTTCAACACTATCTACGCCGCTTGGCGCAGACATCCGAGCGGGCGATGTACCAAGTGGGAGAGAACTGGTTTGCTCGCCTCTTCCGTATCGACGGTCGTCTGATCTACGTCAGAGTAATCGATCAGGGTGGAGGGGACCGACCGCGCTGGAGAGTGGAACTCCCCAGCGGCGACCCGAGCCACGAGGAGCCGGTGCGAAGCGCATTGGCGCGCATGCTCTGCCTAGATGCTCCTCTACACGATATTCAAGTGACGTTAGATCGAGAAGAGCCGCTGCGCCAACTGAAAGAGCGGTTTCTCGGTGTTAGAATGATCATCGATGCTGAGCCGTGGGAGGCCGCTGCAGGAGCGATCATCTCGCAGCAGCTCAACCTGGCCTTTGCGGCCACGCTCAAGGAGCGGCTGATGGCGCTGTGCGGCGAGGGGCTGACCGTCGATGGGCGGACCCTGTTTGCCTTTCCGACCCCTGAGGCAGTGGCGCGGCTGGAGTTCGAGCAACTGCGCCTGTTGCAGTTCTCGCAGCGCAAGGCGGAGTACCTGATCGGCCTGGCGCGAGAGGTTGCCGATGGCAAGCTGGATCTGGATGCCCTCGCACGGTTGCCCGATCAGGCGGTGCTCGAGAGGCTCGTGGCCTTGCGCGGTGTTGGTCGCTGGACCGCTGAGTGCTTCTTACTCTTCGGTCTAGGGCGCCCCGATCTCTTGCCAGCAGCCGATATCGGACTGCGCAATGCTGTCCGTCGCGTCTATGACTTGGATCACCAACCCAGCGAGGACGAGGTCCGTGCCATCGCCGCAGACTGGCACCCGTGGAGCAGCTGGATTACCTATTATCTCTGGCTCTCATTGGCCTGGTAGATTTTCCTCAGGACCCTATTGACAGGAATTATCCCTAAGTATAAGATGCAGAGGGATTAATTGGTGGAGGTGAGGCGCAATGTACAGCATGTCGCGCGTGTATAGCATGGGTACCGCCTTACCATTCCTAACCCTCGTCTAGCTTTGTACTAGATTCAGGGCGACCGTGGGGCGTGGTAAGGCATGCCTCACGGTCGCTTGGTATGTACACAATTAGGGTTAAAGCGCAGCCGATCAGCCACGCAGGCTGGACTGCTCACATAAGGAGGATACGGAAAAATGGATCGTTGGAAGTACTTTGCCATCACTCACCGCAACCACAGCTTCATGAGCCCCATGAGCACCGAGAAGCTTGATGAACTGATCGGACTGCTCGACCTACCCCAGGGGGCCCGGGTCATCGACTTTGGCTGTGGCAAGGCCGAGCCCCTGATCCGCATCGCCCAGCGCTACCAGATCGACGGCGTCGGGATCGACCGCTCGCCCTACTGCATTGCTGATGCCAATTGGGAAGCCCAGAACCGCGTTGAGGCACCGTCTAGGCTCAGCTTCATCGAAGCTGATGGCGCTAGCTACCACGCCGAGCCTGGGAGTTTCGACCTCGCCATCTGCCTCGGGGCCAGCTGGATCTTTGGTGGCTACCAAGGTACCCTGGGTGCCCTCGCCAACTGCGTCAAGCCCGGTGGCTTGGTACTGGTAGGTGAGCCGTACTGGCGTCAGGAGCCACCTACGGAGTATCTGGCAGCCTCAGGCCTAGAGAAAGCGACCTTCGGCACCCATGATCACAATGCCCTCGCTGGAGCTGAACACGGCCTGGTGCACCTGTATGCCATCGCCTCAAGCCAGGACGACTGGGACCGCTACGAAGGTCTGCAATTCCGGGCAGCTGAGCGCTACGCCAGCGAGCATCCCGAAGACCCCGACGTGCCGGCACTCTTGGCAGCTCGCCGTCCGGGCCGCGACGCCTACCTCCGCTACGGGCGCGAGTGCTTTGGCTGGGCTAGCTACCTCTTCCTCAAGACCAAATAACAGCTGAATCGGATACCAGAAGAAATCGAGTGCCTGGTCCAGGACCGGGTACTCAGTTTCGTTTGTGCTCACGAACGGGCGCGGAATACGTCAGGCACTGTCGAGAAATAACCTAGTGAGCCTGTCAGTGTCTGACAGAATCCTCAACTGGACAAGCGTTATAATCACCATTAATGAAGAGATTGTCTTATCAGACAACAGGAGTGGTGATGACCTTGTCAGCATTCTGGTACGATAACACCGGCGAAATCACAGCTTATCCCTGGCGACCGCTGCGTAGCCAGCGGCGCAGCACAGATGAGTGTCGGCGTGATCCGAGCAAAGCGGCCTGGGAGCCCGCAGATCCTGTGTTGCATACGGACCTCGCGATCCTCACAGCGGCCTCCCAGGATGTCGAGGACGCGATGAACTGGCTGCAGGATCACACCTATCTGCGTTTCCACCTGGCCGCTTTGATGGATCATATGGGCTGGATCTACAGCCACTCGCTCAACGTCGCTACCCTCACGGCGATCATGGCTGCGCGGCTGGGGCTGAGGCGCTCGCAGCGCGTGGAGCTCGCCGCTGGAGCACTGCTGCATGACGTCGGGAACCTCTTTGTCCCCACGGAGATCCTCAATAAGCCCGGATCATTATCCACCGATGAACGCTCTGCCGTCACTCGGCATACCAACTTGGGCGAGAGCATGCTCACGAGCAAGGGGGTTCCGTATCGTATTGCCTGCATCGTCGGCCAGCACCATGAACGGTGGGATGGTCAGGGCTATCCTCGTCATCTGAAGGGGCTCAACATCGACCTTGGCGCACAGATCGTCGGTCTCGCTGATGTCTTCGACGCCCTCACCTCCGCGCGTCCCCACCGCCCCGCCGCCAACCTCACCGAAGCCCAACGCTTCCTGCTGCAACGCAAAAACGTCGACTTCCACGGAGCCATTGTCGGCCTGCTGTTTCGATGAGAATATGAACATAGTAAATGAACTAATGAAGCCTGACCCCAGGGTCAGGCTTCATTAGTTCATTTACTCCTCAGGTGGGAGGTGTTTTCCAATCGCTCGCCGAAACACACAGAACATCAGCTTGCTATAGTGGGAGGAAGACTATGCCTCGTGAGTTGCGGTATCATGACCCGGGTGCCTTCTATCACGTGATTGCACGTGGCAACCAACAGCAGGTGATCTTCCATGGGGACGACTACTATCTACATTACCTGGAATTGCTACAGCGATACTCACTCAAGTTCTCCGTGGTCATTCATGCCTATGCGCTGATGAATAACCACGTGCACTTGTTGGTGCAGGAAGGGCCCGAGCCCCTCAGCAAGTTTATGCAGGGGGTGCAGCAGAGTTACACCCAGTATGTTAACAAGCGAAGGGAGCAGACCGGGCACATCTTCCAAGGGAGATATAAATCGCTTCGCGTTGAGGTCGATGAATACCTGTTGGCGTTGGTCCGTTACATACATCTGAACCCGGTCAAAGCTGGTTTGGTGACTGATCCCGCCGAGTATCGCTGGTCTAGTCATCGAAGTTACTTCTCAGGCAGAGATGATCGGCTTATTCAGACAGCTTTCATCAACGGCATGATGGCAGAACACCGCGGTAGGGAGATAGCCGATTATCAGCTTATCGCCGCTGATATACCGCTAGCGTCTCTGCGTACCGAGTGCAAGGTGGTGGACCAGGGCGACCGCGATGAGCCCAATTCTGCTCGGACAGTCCCGGTATCGACGATCATGCAGCAAGTGGAGGCTCATACCGGGATACCTGCTGCCGAGATCATGGGTAGGAGCAGAAGCGATATCATATTCCAGGCGAGATGGCTATTCATATACGTCGCGGCGGAAGAGGGCTATTCGGTGACAGAACTGGCCAGGTTTCTTAGTAGAGGAGCATCAACTATTACCATGGCGCTCAACAAAATCGGGGATGAGCTTCGTCAAGGTGGTGCGTGGACGCATCGAGTGGCGGAGTTTCATCGGAGTAGGGAGTAAATGAATTAATGAAGCCTGACCCCGGGGTCAGGCTTCATTAATTCATTTACTTTGATGATGTCACCGCAGCGCCATGGCGCTGCCAGACGAGCAGGCCGGCGCCGAGGCTTAGGGCGAGGGCGATGGTGAGGGAGAAGGGCAGCGAGGGGTTGATGGCGTAGAGCCAGCCGCCCAAGGACGGGCCGACGGTAGCGAAGAGGCCGGTGGTCACGGCGTAGATAGCGAGGCTTAGACCACGAGCCTCGGGCGGGGCGATCTGCCCGATCTGCGAGGTCATAAGGGTCAAGACCGGGACGGCACCACGGATGATGAAGGAGACGATCAAGACCGGTAGCACCGGCCAGAGGATCTGCATCAGGTAGGCAATGGCGAGGGAGCCCAGGCCCATGGATAATACCCGCCAGCGACCTAGGCGGTCAGCGAGACCGCCGAAGATAGGCCCGATCAGCGCCGCAGCCAGCGAACTGAGCGATCCTAGGGAACTAATCCAGAAGAGGTCGCTGGTGGCCCGGTCTTGCAGGAAGGGGACGACGAAGCTGGTCGGGATTTGCAGTGTGATATGTACCAGAGAGAAGACCAGTGTGAGGGTCACCAGGCGGGGACTTAGAGCGCGACGCAAGCGTCCCTGAGCTTGGTGACCGGAGTGTTGATGGGGAGGATTAGGAGCGATGAAGAAAAAGATCAGCGTGGATATCGCGTAGAGGGTCGCGGCCATCCAGAAGATGTAGCGAATGGGAACCACCCTCGTAAGTAGGCCACCCATGACCTGGGAGAAGATGTTGCCCATGGCGAAGGCGGAGAAGACCAGGGTGTAGATGAAGCTTGCCTTGTCTTTGGGAGCGGTGTCGAAGATATAGGCCTGTAGCGCTAGGTTGCTGAACATGGAGAGGTTGAACAGGATATAGCCGGGGATAACGCCCTGCCATGTTGTGGCTGTGGCAAAGAAGATGGGGGCCGGGATACACATCGCCCAACCGAAAATAATCAAGTACTTGCGGTCGATGCGGTCCGTGATATAGCCACCTGGGATGTAGGAGAGGGTGCTGATAAGCATGGCCAGTGAGCCCAAGGTGCCTAGTTCGACCGCTCCTGCGCCGAGGCTGCGAATATGCGCAGGCAGGATCATGGTGTAGAGGCCCATGCCCAAAGCGAAG
>CAZINL010000166.1:6172-6722 GCA_964540595.1 uncultured Clostridia bacterium | reverse complement strand
CTGAGCCCTTGGACAAACCCGTCGGCGGTTGTCCCGACACCTTGGGTGGCCATGACGGTCGGGCCAAACGGCGACAGATCGTTGATCCGCGCCGCCTTGATGGAGCGGACATTGGCACACACGCCGGTGAGAGCCACAATCAGGGTGTCGAGTACGAAGCCAGGGTTGATCCCGGTGCCGGTGATGGTGACGCCCTTGGTCCTCGCCAGGGTATCCAGGCGCTGTGCTAGCTCAGGGTCATCGACCCTCGGATTCGCCATCTGCTCGGCGATGGTGATGACGTTCAGCCCAGCGTTCAGCGCCATCTCGAGCTGCGGGAAGACGTCCTTGGTGAACGACGCTGTGCAGATCAAAGCCAGATCCGCCTCTCCACGCCTGAGCAACTGGCCGGGATCACTGGTGATCGGTGCTGCCGGCAGATCCGGATCCTTCAGGTAATCGCGCAGGGTAGTGGCTCCACGGGTGTGCCGCACGATACCGCCTGCCAGTTCCATACCCTGCTTCTCATTGATCAACTTCGCCACGCCGCTCCCCATGGCTCCCAGTCCCC
>CAZINL010000166.1:0-6162 GCA_964540595.1 uncultured Clostridia bacterium | reverse complement strand
AGTCCCCAGATCACAACACGCGTCGTCATCGTCATGGCCTCCTTTTGCCTGTATAGCGTACGGTTGGCATCGTCTGCAAACAGTGCAAGGATCGTGCCGGATAGTTGACCATGCCAACCATAGGGATTACTTGGGCTCCTCCTGCATCCTCTCCGACAAACGCAAAGAAACTTGCGCAAAAGCGCAAGTTTCTTTGCTCATTCGTACTAACTTCAAGGCGCGTACTCAATGAGATATTTACGCAGCTTGTACTGCAGCAGTTGTCGCGAGATTCCCAAGGCCGCGGCAGCGCGGGTCACATTGCCTTGGTGAGCTGTCAGCTGTTCGGTGATCAGGTGCCGCTCGTACTCAGCCAGGGCTTGAGGCAGGTTGGACCAGGACGCGGTTCGGGCAGGGAGCGCAGCCTTGGTCGCGCGCAGATGTGCGGGGAGATGGTGCAGCTGCAGGATGCTTTCATCGGTGGCCATGTTGAAGGCGCCCTCGATGCAGTGGCGCAGTTGGCGGATATTCCCGGGCCACGGGTGGTTGAGGAAGAGCTGCCGCACCTCGCTAGCGATACCCTCAATCCTGCGCTCAAACCGATGATTGAACTCGTCAATAAAATGAGAAGTCAGGATCTCTAAGTCCCCATAGCGCTCGCGTAAGGGCGGGATCATTAGGGTCACCACGCTGAGGCGATAGAAAAGGTCGTGACGGATGGTACCATCGGCGAGCGATTGGCGCGGCTCCTGGTTCGTCGTGGCAATGACGCGCACATCCACAGAGGTCTCCCGAGTGGCTCCGACCCGCCGGACAGTGCCCTCCTGCAAGGTGCGCAGCAGCTTGGCTTGCAGATCGACACTCATGGCGTTGAGCTCATCGAGGAGCAGTGTGCCGCCCTGGGCTTGCTCAAACAAACCTGGGCGGTCGACAGCTCCAGTAAAGCTGCCCTTGCTGGTGCCAAAGAGGATCCCCTCGAGCAGTGACGCCGGGATAGCCGCGCAGTTCTGAGCAATGAACGGGCCATCACGGCGGGGGCTGGCGTTGTGGATGCTTTGGGCGAAGAGCTCTTTCCCCGTCCCGGTTTCGCCATAGATCAGCACGGACGAGGAGGTACGGGCTGCCAGCCTGCCTTGATCCACAGCAGCTCTCAGCGCTGGGCTCTGCCCGAGGATATCATCAAATACGTAGTGAGCCCCCAGGAGTCGACCGTCGGTCGTGTCGTGCCGGCTTTTGCGCCTCAGCAGCGCGCGCTGCAGATCCATCACCTTTTCGGAGAGCTCCTTGAGCCAGGTAATATCCTTCGATGTCTCCAGCGCACCTACGATCTGACCGCGTTTTAAGATGGGGATGGTGGTGTTGATGGTGGTGATGCGTCGACCACTGGGACTGAGATAGGTCTGGTGCCGATCGATAATCGCTACGCCGGTCTGCAGCACCTGCAGGATCGTGCTGGTCTCATCAGAGAGCGAAGGAAAGATCTCCAAGACATGCCTGCCCAGGACCTGCTCACGGGTCAACCCTTCGAGTCGAGCCATGGCATCATTGTAGATGATCGCCTCACCGTCGTGATTGGCCACAAAGACACCGACATCAATCGTCTCCACCACCTGGCGCAGGAGCTCTACCTCGTGCAGTCCTTCCATCTCTACCACGACCAGACCACCTCCTCGCCTATACAGCAAGGTTGTTCGCCGTCGCGGCGAACAACCCCTTCCCCGCAGGGAGGCTGAACGGAAAGGATTGGTGCCATGATCATCATGTAGGCTCGGTGGTCCCTTGTTCCAGATACTCGAGCAGACCGGTGTAGATAGCGAAAGCCAGTTGCTCGCGGTAAGCTTCAGTCATCAGCCGTTGCAGCTCACGCGGATTGGACATAAACCCCAGCTCGATGGTGATAGCTGGCATGGTGGCGGTTTGGATGATGTAGTGCTCGATCGGTTTTGCCAGGCGGCGGCTGCCCGGGATGGATCGGTTGAACACTTTTTGGATGGTGACGGCTAGCTGCTGACTGTCCTCACGTTCACCATCATAGAAGGTCTGCGGTCCTTGGCAGGAGGGCATCGGAAAGCTATTGGCGTGGATGCTGATCAGGATCTCTGCCCCGCTCGCGGCGATGAGGTCACGGCGGACGGCAAAGTCCTCGCGTTTGCGGGCAGACATACCACTGGACTTGCCAAAGTCCTGATCCTGCCAGCGTGTCATGACCACATGCGCACCCGCTTGCTGCAACAGTTGTGCGACCCGCTCGGAGACAGCGAGGTCGATCGCTTTCTCCGCGATCCCTCCCTTGACAGCCCCTGGATCGACACCGCCATGCCCCGGATCGATGGCAATGGTATGAAACAGCAGTGGCAGCATCCCCATGGCACTCCGGTCACGATAGCCCCTGATAGTGGGGCCGGCCACTGCCAAGGCGAATAGGAGCAGATAGAGACCCACTGTGCCGAGCGTCCTTCCCTTGACCCAATATAACTGCACTCCGCTCACCTCCCTATCCACAACCTATGGGGTGATGGCAGCTCGGTATGCGCGCTCGGTACACAATAAAACCCCCAGGCCGTAGGCCTGGGGGTAAAGAGCAGATCTTAGCGCTTCGAGAACTGAGGCGCACGACGGGCTCCTTTGAGACCGTATTTCTTACGCTCTTTCATGCGAGGATCGCGGGTCAAGAAGCCTGCTTTCTTCAGAGCGGGACGCATTTCGTTGTCCACACGCAACAGCGCACGGGCAATACCATGACGGATCGCGCCGGCTTGGCCGGATTTGCCGCCGCCATGAACCTTGGCGATGACATCATACTTACCCTCGGTCTGAGTAAGCACTAGAGGTTGGCGAATGATGAGCTTCAAAGTTGCCACGCCACCAAAGTAATCATCAATGGAACGATCGTTTACAGTAATGCTCCCTTGACCAGGCAGTAGGCGCACCCGGGCAACGGAGTGTTTACGACGACCGGTCCCATAAAACTTCATGCGGTATTGAGCCACGGTTATTCCTCCCTTCTGCGATTAATCCTAGCCGCGGACGGTCCACACTTCCGGCTTTTGTGCTTGATGCTGATGCTCAGCGCCACGGTAGACGCGGCACTTCTTAAACATAGCACGACCCAAGCTGTTGTGGGGCAGCATCCCTTTGACGGCCATCTCCACTGCCCTTTCAGGCTTGGTCTGCATCAGGGTGCCGTAGTCCATGAACTTCGCCCCGCCCGGATAACCGGAGTGACGGAAGTATAGCTTACTCTGAAGCTTGTTGCCAGTCAGGACGACCTTGTCAGCGTTGATGATGATAACGTGGTCGCCAGTATCCATATGTGGAGTAAAGATGGGTTTGTGTTTGCCTCTGAGCAATTGCGCCACTTCAGTCGACAGACGACCCAGTGGCAGCCCGGTCGCGTCAATGACCCACCATTTCGGGGTCATTTCAGATGGCTTTGCCATGTACGTGGTACGCACGGTATTCCCTCCCGATTATGAGTCTAGTTCACCATGCGGCCTCGCTGATAAGACAACAGCGAAGGCAGCATCGCGTATAAGGCAAGATCGAACCGAAGGCTTCGGATCAACAGGCGCAAGTCGACCGCCGAGTTACCGCTCGTCAGCCGCTAGGCGGAGGACCAAGAGATCTACCGTCTGCAGCGCCAGTCATGTGCAGTATATCAACAACAGGGCCGGGGCTTCTGGTCCTGTGTCTACCGATGGATGTACGAAGACAGAATCTCCAGCACAACACTGTATATTTTAATCGAACGTGCCTGCACTGTCAAGCGCTGGGTCTATCTCTCGTGGCTCTTCCGAATAGTCGATCGCCACCAGACACAGACCTTGGGGTGGGGCTGTGGCCGGGGCTTCGCGACGGTCGTGTGTTTCAAGCAGCCGCCGGATCTCATCGGCCGGCCGTCTACCGCTGCCGATCTCCACCAGGGTGCCCACCATTATTCTGACCATGTTATATAGAAATCCGTTCGCCTGGACGAAAAAACGCACCTGCGTATCCACCTGTTGGCAGCGGGCCATGGTCACATGGCGAGTACTGGTCTTGACGTTGCTGCCAGCAGCGCGAAAGGCAGTGAAGTCGTGCCAACCGACCAGATCCTGCGCGGCACTGTTCATCGACTCGATGTCCAGCTTCTCAGGGCAATGCCAAGCATAGCGGCTGGTGAGCGGGGATGGAAACAGCCCATTGTCAATGGTGTAACAGTAGGTCTTAAGATGGGGGGTGAAACGGGCGTGCCAATCGTCGCTGACGATCTCAGCGTGGACGGCAACGATAGCGTCTGGCAAGCGGCTGTTCAGCGCGTAAGGCCAGCGACTGATCGGGATGCGGCTCTCTGTATGGAAGTGGAACACCTGGTGAAGAGCGTGCACTCCCGCATCCGTCCGCCCCGCCGCATAGATGGTGGTCTCCTGTCCAGTCAAGGTCCGAATCGCCTGTTCAATCACCTCTTGGACAGTCAACTGCCCCTTTTGCCGCTGCCAGCCCGCATAGTCGGTCCCATCGTACTGAACGATCACCTTAATATTCATCAACCATCACCAGACCCAGGCATCGAGATGACCGAGGCGTAGACCGATGACGACTGCCACCAGAGCGATCCCGATGCTGAGTGCAAACCAGTCACGCGCCTGGGCAACGAGCTGTTTCATACGGGTGCGATTCTCGCCACCGCGGTAGCAGCGCGCCTCCATGGCCATGGCAAGCTCATCAGCTCGGCGGAAGGCACTGATGAAGAGCGGCACCAAAAGGGGTATCAGACTCTTAGCCCGATCGATCAGTCCCCCACTGTCGAAGTCCGCTCCACGCGCCATCTGCGCTTTCATGATCTTATCGGCCTCTTCGATCAAAGTCGGAATGAACCGCAAAGCGATGGTCATCATCATCGCCAGCTCATGCGCTGGCAGGCCGATCACGCGCAAGGGGTTCAACAGCCGCTCCAGACCATCGGTTAACGCGATCGGCGTGGTCGTGAGCGTCAGCAGTGATGTCGTTAGAATGAGGAGCACCAATCTGATCGCCATGACGATGCCCTGACGCAGGCCTTCCGAGTAGATGGTCACTGAGCGCCAGCTCCACAGTAGGGTACCGCCCTTGGTGGTGAAGATATGGATCACCATGGTGAAGGCCAGTATCCACAGTATCGGCCTGAGGCCGCGGACGAGCATGCGCCACGGGATGGTCGAGAGAACGATGGCGGTGATCGAGATGGCAATCATCAGGGCATAGCCGATCCACCCTTGAGCGACAAATAGGGCGGTGATATAGAGCGCTACCAGGGCGATCTTAAAGCGGGGATCCAGGCGATGCAGGGCGGATTCGCCTGGGTAGTACTGCCCGATGGTAACGCTGCGAAAGACACTCATCGCTGTCTACTCCTTAACCACTTGGCTAGTTCGCTATGGGCCTGTTGGATCGTGACCGCTTCAGCGTTGACCGGGATGCCCTCACTCCGCAGTCGCTGCATCAGATCAGTCACTTGGGGGATATCCAGTCCCATGGAGCGCAGTTGGTCACCTTGTGCAAACAAGGTCTCTGGCTTACCCTCCATGGCGAGCCTGCCCTGGTGCATCACGAGGACACGATTAGCAACCCTACCCACGTCTTCCATGCTATGCGAGACCAGAACCACGGTCATGGAGCGCTTCTTATGCAGCGCTTGGACTTGGCTAAGGATGTCGTCACGACCTCGTGGATCAAGACCGGCAGTCGGCTCATCAAGGATGAGGTATTCGGGGTGCATTGCCAGCACGGAGGCTAGGGCGACGCGGCGCATCTGCCCTCCAGATAGTTCGAAAGGAGAGCGATCGAGCATCGCGCCTGGGTCAAGGTTGACCAACTGGAGCGCTTCTCGTATTCGTCTCTCCTGCTCTGGCTCGGCGAGCTTTAGGTGCCTGAGTCCAAATCCGATCTCCTTGGAGACCGTCTCTTCAAACAACTGATGCTCAGGGTACTGAAACACCAGTCCGACACGCCGCCGAACGAGCTTCAGATCACTGCGCTTATCGCTGAGGTTGATGCCGTCAACGGTGACCTCACCTGATGTCGGCTGCAGTAGTCCATTCATCAGCTGGATCAGCGATGACTTCCCCGAACCGGTGTGTCCGATGAGCCCGACAAACTCGCCCTCTTGGATGGTCAAGCTGATCTCGCGCAGTGCATGGCTCGCAAACGGAGTTCCGGGTGAGT
>CAZINL010000165.1:3186-6726 GCA_964540595.1 uncultured Clostridia bacterium | reverse complement strand
TCCTTTTTATGTTCTTGTGTGTCTGATGCGGGAAAGTGGGGCTGACATGAATGTTAACAGGTATGACATAGTTATGTCAACGAGAATGATTTCCAGCGACTTTCAGTATTGTATTTTGAGAGCAAGAGCGCATAAAAAAGGCGACTATTTTAGTCACCTTTTTTATGCGCTCTTCAATTTAACTTTGGTCTGCCACCAGTGATCCTGACTCCCAAACGCCCAGGAGAAACACTCTCCTAGGCGTTTGCATACTGCATCTACTTCATGGCTAGCTCGGACAGTAGTCTGTTGACGGCCTTCTCCTGCAGCGCTACACGAGTGCTGAGGGATGGGTTGTCGGCGGTTTCAAAGATAAAGGAAGGAATGTTATAAACCTCACCAGCAGCTCGAGCGAGGCTACCCGGCACAGGGTACTTCAGAACGGTGAAGCGACGGACACCGGTCATGCCAGCATTGACGCTGCTGTAGATGTTGTTGGCTAGGGTCGCGGCGTTCTTGGTTGGGTAGTAGATGATGGTCTGACCCACGGAGCCAGTGTCATTTCTGTAGTAATCGATACCCTCGTGCAGATCCATCAGATAGTCAACACCATACTTCGGGATCAGCTTGAAGATCTCGCGAGCCAGCGCAGTGTCAGCACTGTCCGACTTGGACTTCGGGAATTGACGATTGAGATCGCCAGCCGAGGTAGTACGTCTGCCAGCATCGATCGCTACCTTGTTAGCTTGCGGAACGACGACCAGAGTGCCGCTATCGATGCTATAGTTCTTGACTTTACCTGCTGCTGTATAGCCTGCTTCCTCATTGCCATGAACGCCTCCAACGATCATGACCGTAGGACCTGGCTTCGAACCCTTTACCACGTAGTAGGGAGTTGCATTCTTGGTTCCCGGCAGGATGGTTCCAGCTTGTGCTGCTTGCACCGGCAGAGCCAGCATGGTCATTACAAAGGTCATGACCAGAGCCACCGCCATCAGTTTGGATAACTTCTTCATGCACTCACTTCCTTTCTCAATGTCTTGATTGTTTGATGATGGAAAGTGGGGGTGAGATGAATGTTAACAGGTATGACATAGTTATGTCAACGAGAATGATTTTCCAGCAAATTTCAGTACTGTATATTGAGAGAAAGAGCGTATAAAAAAGGCGACTGTTTTAGTCACCTTTTCTACACGCTCTTCAACCATGTTTCGCGAGGTATCTGTATGCTGCTACGTGCCGCTGACCAATACTGGGCTGAAGCCTAAGTGGTCACAGGAGACGAGCTGATAACGGACACCGCGCAGTTCGCCATCCAACGCGGACCTGCGACTCTCGCCATGGAGATGACCGTAAAGGCAGTGCCGCACTCCGTAGCGTTCCAGCAGGTCGGTGAACCCGGACGGCTCGTGGCGCTCATTGGTCGGAGGGTAATGCAGCAGCGCCATGATCGGCAGGTCAAAGGCCGAAGCCTCCTCAAGAGAGGCCTCCAATCGGCTCAGCTCGCGTAGGTAGATCTTTTCATCTTCTTCGACCTCATAGACAGAACTCCCGGGCGAGATCCAACCGCGGCTGCCAGCGATGGCGAAGCCAGGGATAGCCATGGCCGTCCGATCCAGGGCGAAGACACCCGGCGGCAGCAGTTGCTTCATCTTAGCTTTGGTCTGCCACCAGTAATCATGATTACCACGGATCATCACTTTGCTTCCCGGTAGGTTGGACAGGTATGCAAGATCTGGGTGCACTTCGTCTGGCTTCATAGCCCAGCTGAAATCGCCTGGCAGAAGGACCCAATCGTCAGCTTGAACCTTTGCTCGCCAGGCCTCCGCGATCTTCTCGGGATGGTTCTGCCACCCCGCGCCGAAGATGTCCATGGGCTTTGGCGTGTGAAATGATAGATGTAGATCCGCGATGGCATAAATGGACATGAAGCCCGTCCTTTCAGGTAAACGAGTGTTTAGAAGTCTACTGCCTGCAGCCCGCAGTGGGGTGGCTAGACTAGGCAATTGAGCTTCTCTTGAAGCACGGGTTGGATCTCGGGGTAGGTCAACTCCAGTGGCATGGCATCAAAAAGCTCGATACAGCCGATCTCCGAATCAGGGAGTAGCCCAAGCCTGTCCACCATTGCCAAGTACAGGCGACCATAGGACAGCTGATCATCCCTTCGTACTGAGTATTCACAGAGGGCGGTGAGCTGAAACTCTTCCGCGCCTGTCTCCTCGCTTAGCTCCCGGGATGCAGTCTGATCGATACTCTCCCCTGGCTCTCGATGCCCACCTGGGATCTCCCATGTATGACGCTGGCGTTGTTTGACGAAGACCCATCGCCCCTTGTATCTGGCACCGATGACCGCAAACTTCAACTCTTGATCGGCAATGGAACCGAGCCTATGGAACTGCACCTTCATCAGACCACCTCCTGGGTGTTGGCGAAACATACGCTCCCCACCAAGAAAGCACCGTTTGTCTCACTACCTCCAGCACCTTTTCTGATCTGCCACTTCGTATGTTCACTTTACCTTTGGGCGTTGGCCTTGGGGCTTGGTCAATGTCCCCATAGCTTCTTATCCAGGCTTCGGTAGCTTATCGCCTCGGCCAGATGCTCGGCTTCGATCCGTTCGCTCTCGCCTAGGTCTGCGATCGTCCGAGCCACTTTGAGAATCCGGTCATGAGCGCGTGCGCTCAGGCCGAGCCGGACAAAGGCTGCCCGTAGCAGATCCTTTGCTTTTTTGCTGAGCTGACAGAACTGGCGAATGGTTTTCGAGGACATCTGAGCGTTGTTATGACAGCCTGTCCCATCGAGCCTTGCCAACTGTCGATCGCGGGCCTTCTGCACACGTTCACGGATGACCGATGACCGCTCGGCAGGCTGCTGGTTCTCTAGATCAGCATACTCCACCCGCGGTACTTCAATATGAATGTCAATGCGATCAAGCAGCGGCCCCGATATCCTGGACAGATAACGGCGAATCTGATGATCAGCGCATGAGCAAGGTTTGACCGGATCCTGATAATAACCGCACGGACAGGGATTCATGGCGCAGATGAGCATCACGCGCGATGGATAGCTCAGCGTAGCGGTGGCGCGAGCAATGGTGACCCGACCATCCTCCAAGGGCTGGCGCAATAGTTCGAGGACATCCTTGCGAAACTCAGGAAGCTCGTCCAAGAAGAGTACGCCGTGATGGGCTAGGCTCACCTCGCCCGGGCGAGGAACAGTGCCTCCACCGATGAGACCGGCATTGGAGACGCTATGGTGGGGTAAACGGAACGGTCGTTGCCGGACTAGGCTCCCCTTCTGGGTCAGCATCCCTGAGACACTGTAGATGCGTGTGACTTCCAGGGCTTCATCAAAGTTCATGGAAGGCAGCACCGAAGGGATGCGTCGAGCGAGCATGGTCTTGCCTGATCCAGGAGAGCCGATCATCAGCAGGTTGTGACCACCGGCGGCCGCAACCTCGATGGCACGCTTGGCGCTTTCTTGCCCGCGCACATCGGCGAAATCCTCAGGATACAGATCACCAGTTAGTTCGACATCGCCCAGGGTGACAGCGTGGGCAGC
>CAZINL010000165.1:0-3176 GCA_964540595.1 uncultured Clostridia bacterium | reverse complement strand
GCGTTGAGATAGTCGACCACGTCTCCCAGCGTCTCAAACGCGTAAACGGCCATCTGCTTAACCAGCGCCCCTTCTTCCCCATTGCCCGCTGCGACGATCAGCCGCGTCAGACCGTCATCACGGGCGGCGATCGCCATCGGCAGCACACCTGTGACCTCACGCAGCCTGCCGTCCAACGACAGCTCGCCGCAGAAGAGCGTATCGGGGTATTCCAAGCGCGGCAGTTGCCCTGTGGCGGCCAGGATCCCGATGGCGATAGGCAGATCAAACCCCGGCCCTTCCTTCTTCAGGTCCGCTGGAGCCATATTGACCACGATACGATGCCGCGGGAACGCAAAGCCCGAATTGTTGATGCTTGCTTTAACACGTTCTTTAGCCTCGCGCACGGCGGCATCAGGCAGTCCAACGATGTCGAAGGCTGGCAATCCCCGTGAATGTACGTCAACCTCTACCTCAACCATCTGTCCATGTATCCCCAGCAGGGTACAGCTACGAACCTTGGCAAGCATGTGCGACCTCCAGTTGTTCGTTGACCTGAATATGGTAATGATGGCATTCGGTACGAGCGCACGTTTTCCTGCCTAGGCTTTCTTTAAACCACAAGGACAAGGCTGGGTGCCATCGGCACCCAGCCTCATTTCATTTGCTTTCAGCCAGATAGCAGGCGTAGTCAAGCAGTCGCTGACGGGCCACGCCCCGTATCGCCGGTTCGTCAAACCGGAACGGCTTGGCATTGGCCTCGATTAGCCAGACCTTTCCTGAACGGTCGATGGCGAGATCCAAGGACAGCTCGCCAAAGGTCTTGCCCATCTCCTCTTCGAGCACTTTGGGGATCACTCGCCCAGCCGCCTGCAGCTGTCGCCTGACCAATGCGAAGTGGTCTGCTGGCATCACGCGCTTGAGTGGTTGCCGGGTCCCACCATTTGGCACGTGAGTGACGATCGCCCCACGAGCCGCGACCCTGGCGGCCATCCCGGTCACCACCCAGTTGCCAGCCCCGTCCTTTTGTACCAACGCCCTAATATCATAGTGGTTGCCGCGGAACGTGGCTAGGTCAATCCCTTGTTGGATCAGATAAGTGCTCTTGCGCAGCAGCGGGCGAATCGCGGCAAAAACCTGCGTCAAGCTGGGGTAGAACGAGTGCGACATCGACTGACCGCGCCTACGGTGCAGAAGGTAGCCCCCATCTGCTTTGGTCACTTTCATGATCCCCCGACCCACGCTGGACATGGTCGGTTTGAGGTATACCTCGTCATAGCGACTCGCAAAAAAGGTTAGGTCGCTAAGCGCGGTCAACAGGCGTGTCTCCGGCAGATAAACTCTACTCTCGGACCGTTTTGAAAGCAGGGAGTGCACCTCCCACTTGTTGAGGTACGATGGGTTGAAGTAATGGCACTCCTTCTGCAGCCGCTCCTTGGCTGAGATCACATCCTGCCGCTTTTCGTCTCTACGACTGGGAATGCGGTCATATACTACATCCGGCAGAGGGTATCTCGTGAGCCCCCATCTGCCATTGTGCATGCCGTAACCAAGGACGGTCTTGGTCGCCCAGTCGATATCTTGGGGGGAGAACAGGTAGGCTAGTATGCCCTGCTCTTCCGCCAACTCGATGAGTTGCCTGTAAAGGGACTGGCGTGAGCCGTAAGGGCCCGAACGCTGACGGCCGCCGAAGAGCGGGTCTGACACGGTGAAAACCCCGACAATCGGTCCGAGGGTAAGCAGATGCGACGACGCGTCGTAACGTATCTGAAGGTGCATCCCCTCCCGCAGATAGAGTTCACGCGCCAGTGCTGCTCCAACCACGAGCGTCTGTCCTAGGTTCTCTGAGTCACGTAAGTGAGCCTGGGCTGAGGCACCGCCGAACACCAGGCGAATTTTGCGCCGCTCTCCCATGCCCACGGCGATGGGCCAAGACTCCGGGATTGCCACTGAGAGACCTTCACCCTCTATCCTTACTCGGGCTATGCGTCTAATCACTTGATCTCTCCTCGCTTCCCTGATCTGGACGAAGCCAGATCTGGCAGTGTGTCAGTCGCCAGGAAGTGCGCATACTCCATGGGTCTTCGCAGACAGTCCTCGGCCATCCTTTGGTCCCTGAACCTCTGAAAGATGGTGCGAAGAGGCTTCGAGTTGGCCTCGAACAGCCAGACTCCCCCATCACGCGCAATGGCTAGGTCCAGGCCGACCTCGCCAAGCTCAGCTCCGAAGGCATCGCCGAGTACTTCCGCCGCCTGTAACGCTACGCTCTGCAGTTCAGCAGCTAGGTCGTCCGTAGATCGTCTGAGCGATCGGGCTAGCTCGGTGAGGATCGGTCCTAGTGGACGTGCGACAGCACCTGCCGCCATATTGGTCACGATACTCTTGGCAAAACCAAGGCGCGCGCCGATACCGGTGAGTTGCCATTCTCCCCGCAAGTTGCGTTGTACAGCAGCCCGAATATCAAACAGGCGTCCATGGTATGGCAGCATCTCGATCCCCTGCTGAACCAGATAAGGGCGACCACGTGTCAACTTGTCAAGAGTGAGATCAAAGCGACGTAACTCACTGATTGAGCGATCATGCCGCTTCCCATGTCGATCGCGCCACGAGAGGCGCCAGGGACCCCGCTCCGTTCCGCTGATGCGAACGATACCGAGCCCCAAACTGCTGGAACGTGGTTTTACGTAGACGATTGGGTGGCGACGAAGCATGGATTGGATACTCCCCGCACCGGAGTAATCCACAGTTTCCGGGATGTGCTCTTTGATACGCCAATCACCAGCCCATGCCTTATGAACCTGCCATTTGTCAAAAAAGTCCGTACCAAAATAGGCTGTCTTGGGGCGGGCACGGAAATGGGTCTTGGCTTTCTGAACGCGCGTGGAACGTTCCACGGTTCTTGTCGGCACACGATCATAGAGCACATCGGGGATCGGCACCGAGCGACGCTGAAACCAACGCCTGCCATCAAACTGCCACCCCGACAGACCGTTAGCTTTGACTCCCTCAGGGGTGATGATGTAGACGGACATACCAAGCTCCCGGCCATAGCGAGCAAAGCCAGCTAACATGCTCGTCTGAGCCGCAAACGGTCGCCGGCGGTTCGATCCCTGACGAACGGTCAAGATACCTATAATCGGGGTTCTCGCCCTAGCCATGAACTTCATGCCCCCCTTCCTCTTGGGCAAAACCAGCTA
>CAZINL010000164.1:0-6796 GCA_964540595.1 uncultured Clostridia bacterium | reverse complement strand
CAAGAACTCCAAGGTGCGCGTCTTCGTCATCCCGACCAACGAAGAACTGGTTATCGCCCGCGACACCTACCAGATCGTCAAGAAGTAGCTAGTAATGCTGATGAACAAACCCCGCCTGAAAAACAGGCGGGGTTTGCTTATGAGCCAGTCTGGACTTGTGGACTCGGCCCTTAAAAGCTAATCTGCGCATGCATCGCCCTGGCGGTCACGCTGACCAGGTCGTACTTACGCCGCAGGATATCGATCAGGGTCTCCATGAACCACAGCCGATGCTGAGCGATATAGCGTGCCTCGTCAGCAGGACGGCCTTCAATCTGCACCTTCCCGAGTTGTTGGCTGACGAGCACTTCTCTGTCCTTTTCAGTCTTCCCTTGCTCGCGGACCTCACAGTAGACCTTGTTATACTCGCGGCGAACCTGCAGCTCAACCCACTCCCCTCTGCGCTTCCAGTGACAGAGCTCCAGGCGCGCTTGGCAGTAGAGACGGTCCAGTTGTGCTAGAGTACGTAGCAGATCGACCGTGGTCGGCTGCTCAGGAAGACTGATCGCCTCGATCTGCTGGGTATAGCTCTTCTCCCGTTCGGCCCATTCCACGTCGGTGTAACGCTTGAAATCATCCATGCTTCTCGCCTCCCATCCGCGCGCGAGATGTGCGGCGGAGTCCCTAGTCCCTGGTCCCTAGTCCCTAGATAGGAACCAATGGGGATGTCCAGGTACCATATGGTATGAGGGATGCAGTGGAGAAAGAACTGGGACGAGAAACCGAACAGATGGGGTCTGACCCCATCTGTTCGGTTTCCGCACGAGCTTGGCACGCCCCGTTCACTAGGGACTAGGGACTCTGGACTAGGGACTCTGGTCTACAGTATGTAGACCAACACTATCCCCACCACCGTCACCGCTGCGCCCAGCAGCGACTGGCGGGTGAGGGGTTCGCTCCAGATCAACCAGCCCAAGAGGATTCCGCCAGTGACCTCCTGGGTCGAGATCAGGTTGGCATAGATCGCTTTGGTGTGGCGGACGGCGGCATTGTAGAGGGTGTGTCCAAAGGCGGTTGGTAAGAGGGCCAAGAGACTGAGGGCGAGCCACGTGACCGGCGGATAAGGTAGATGGTGCTGGCTGAAGGCGACCGGCGCCAGCACCATGGCAGCCAAGCCGTAGACCCAGAAGCAGTAGCTGAGTACCGGGATGCTCTCACGCTCACTGCGGCCCGCCAACGAATAGATGGCGTAACAAAGCGCTGACCCCACCGCCATCAGATCACCTACCAATCCTTGGGGAGTTAGCGCCCCAAAGCCCATCAGGATGGCGATGCCAACCACCGCCAGGACGATGCCGACCAGCTTGCGCGGAGCAACTGGCTCGCGCAACCAGAAGGCGGACAGCAGCGTGACAAACAGCGGGGCGGTATTGACTAATGTCACAGCGTGGGTGATAGACGTGCTACCCAAGGAGCCGATATAGAGCCAGAAGTGTGCGGCGGTGATGGCACCGTAGGCAGCGAAGCGCAGCAACTGGGCGCGCGTAATGCTAAGCGACTGGCCGCTGAGCTTGGCCAAAAGTCCAACTAGGAGAGCTCCTCCAGCCATGCGCCAGAAAGCGACCTCAGCCACGGAGATGCCCACCGCCATGCGGGTGATGGCAGCTGAACTGGCGAAGAATAGGGTGGCGACGAGCGCGTAGAGTGCCCCAGTCAACTCTTTATCGGTAGACGAGGTGGGTGTGGGTGTGGTTGTCGTCATGGTAACTCCTCACGACAAAGAAGTGGGCGCAGGGGTTCTGCGTCCACTTCTCTTCTACACGATCCTGGCCATTACCTTCTCCACCAAGGGCTCGACACGCTGCCGGATCGTCTCCCAGTCATGTTCGATGACAGGGAAGATCGAGTCCTCCGGCCGATAGAGCTTGGTGATGCCGAAGGCGATCCCATGGGGCCACTCCTCGTCAACGCCGATCACCTTCATCCCACAGGAGCGTACGGCATCGGCGACTGTCTTGACCAAGCCATCCTTGTAGTAGTTGAGGTATTCCTCAGGAGCCCCTCCGTGCCCGACCACACCAGCAGTCCTGCGCAGCAGAGGAAAGACGTAGCTCTTGTCGTTAAGCTGGTGCAGGTAGATGATCTCGTTTAGCTTCTCAAAGAGGATGATTAGCTTCGATGGGATCGGTGCATAGTGCGGAACTACGAAAAAGATGGCATCACTGGCGGCCATGCGGTCAAAGATCTCGTTGAAGCCCTGGTCATGGGCACAGTGACCTTTGCCGAAGCATGCGCCGCACATGTTGCACGAGCGCAGGTCATAATTGATTAGCGGGACAAGATCGGTCTCTATTTGATCGCCATGCCGGGCCCGCACCATCTCAGCGATCATCTGACAGACCTTGGTCGAAGCGCTGTCGTGCTTCTTGTCAATGACATTGGCTGCGGAAATACAGGTGACTCTCATTTCTTTCTCTACCCCCTCATGATGGCGCATGGATACGCCGTCCTAATTCTACCAGCAGATGGAGTTGCATGCACCATTTTTTCCCGGCATTGCTTCAGTCCCATTGATCCTGTAGCATAGTAATGATAATACTCTCTTGACCATCGGGCGTGTCAGGATGCCTGCGATGGTCTGTAGACTGTATAATGTGGACCCAATCACGGAGGTTCTATGACACTCTCACTGCACCGCGACCTCTGGCGCAAGGTCGGCCAGGCGGTCGCTGACTATCAGATGATCCAAGATGGCGACCTCATTGCCATCGGGGTTTCCGGGGGTAAGGACAGCTTGCTCCTGTGCCATGCGTTGGCCAGGCTGCAGAAGGTAGCCCCGATCTCTTTCCGTCTGCAGGCCATCACACTGGATATGGAGTGGGGCGCAGACTGGGATCCGGTGCGCACCCATCTGGCCGAGATTGGGGTCCCCTACCATGTTGAACCCACCCCGACCATCGGTCGGGCTGTCAAGGCTGAGGTCGCCAAAGGGAATGGCCCCTGCAGCCTCTGCGGGCACCTTCGCCGAGGAGCACTCTATACGTCGGCTAAGCGCTTTGGGGCGAACAAGGTCGCCCTCGGACACCACCGCGATGACGCCATTGAGACCCTTTTGATGAGTATGTTCTACGAGGGGCGCAGCCGCTGCTTCAAGCCGGTGATGTTCTCCGATCGCCAAGAGCTCACTCTCATCCGTCCACTGATCTATGTGGCCGAGGACACGGTGAAGCAGGCCATCGACCACTTCCAACTGCCGATCGTCAAGAACCCCTGTCCCGCCAATGGCGAGACCAAGCGGCAGGAGATCAAGGAGTTGCTGGCTGGCTACCAGCAGCAGAATCCCACAGTCAAAGAGAACCTGATCAGGACGCTGGTGGGGATGTGGGCGGTGGCGGAGCCACCGGAGACGAGTCCACAAGAACACAAGTCCACATGTCCACAAGCGGAATGATGGTACAGTAGGCCCTCGCGCATTTTCCATGTCCGTCTGCTCGATTTCTTGTCCTTAAAGTGATACGGAGCCACCCACGGCAAGCCCACATCATCGAAACATGTGGACTTGTGTTCTTGTGGACTCCAAGCAACTCTGGAGGTTATCATGTTCAACGTACTCATCGCTCTTATTACCGGTCTAGTGATCGGCAAACTCTTATCGAAGCAGGATCGGGTTCTTCCTTATCTCTCCAAGGTCACTTTGGCAGCAGTAATCGGGCTGCTGTTCATCATGGGGGTTCAGATCGGCAGCAACCCAGAGGTCCTGGCTTCTCTGCCCACCCTCGGAGGGCGAGCACTGGTCTTTGCCCTCGTGACGGCAGGTGGCAGTGTGCTCTGCTCTGTCCCCTTAGCCCGTAGTCTACACAGGGGGGAGAGAGCCGAATGACGATCATATTGATTGCCACGGTGGTCGCCGGCATTGTCGCCGGCCGGTTCATCGTCCCGTTCACGGTCGTCCCCTATCTTGATCAGATCGCTATGGGACTGCTCTATCTGGTGCTGCTGGGTATCGGCATGGAGATGGGATCGACCGGCACCTGGCTCGGTCGACTAAGAAAGCTCCGCCCGCAGGCGTTGCTACTGCCAGTCACCTCGGCTATTGGCAGTCTCCTGGCCTCAGCTCTCGCCGCGATCCCTTTAGGAATGAACGTGTTTGCTGGGCTCTCCATCGGTGCGGGGTTTGGCTGGTACAGCCTCAGCAGTGTGATGTTGGCCGATATGGTAAACGCGCAGATGGGGGCACTGGCCTTTCTGACCAATGTCCTACGCGAGCTGATCGCCATCATCTTTATCCCTATCTTGGCCCGTCGTGGGTTGGGAGCCGCCGCGATCACCCCGGGCGGCGCCACCACCATGGACACCACCCTGGCCGTGGTCTCCCGTGTCAGCGACGAAGAGACGACCATTCTCTCCTTTTTCCACGGTCTGGCCCTGTCCGCCATGGTACCGGTCTTGGTGGCTTTCTTCGCCAAGCAGATAGCGACAGGGATGTAAGGATCCGATAAGTAACGGCAAAGCCGCCCGGCATGGGCGGCTTAACTATTTATTGGGCGCCTCATGGCTTCTTCAACACCCTCACTAGGGACTAGGGACTAGGGACTAGGGGCGTGCGCGCCAGAGCAGTGCCCCTACAGCTTCCACTCGCCACTAAAGACCTCCGTCGCGGGTCCGGTCATGTAGATATGATTATCCTCTGCGGACCAGTGGATCTGGATGACCCCACCGCTGTGAACATGGACATTGACCAATCGATCGCAATATCCGTTGAGGATGCTGCCGACGGCCGCGGCTGATGAACCGGTGCCGCTGGCCATGGTCTCACCGGTGCCGCGCTCCCAGATTCGCATGTGGATATTGTGGCGGTCGATGATCTGCACAAACTCCACATTCACGCGCCGGGGAAAATCCGGATGGAACTCCATCGTCTTGCCCAGGGTGGTGACCGGGGCGGTGTCGACATCATCCACGAATTGGACGCAATGGGGGTTGCCCATGGAGACGGCGGTGATCCGGACCACTTGATCGCCTACCTGCAAAGGTTGATCAATCACCTGGCCCTCGCCATGGTTAAGAATCGGGATCTGCTCGGCAGTGAGACGCGGCTCGCCCAGATCCACGGTTACGCTCTGCACCTTACCATCGCATAGATGCAGTACCGGGCGGACGATCCCGGCCAGACTGTCGATGGCAAACTCCGTCTTCTGGGTCAGACCGTGCTCGTAAACGTACTTGGCGAAGCAGCGCACGCCATTGCCGCACATCTCACCCTCGGTGCCATCGGCATTGAAGAAGCGGAAGCCAAAATCGACCTTGTCAGAGGGCATGATCAGGATCAGGCCGTCGCTGCCGACCCCGTTGTGGCGGTCGGACATCTGCCGGGTCAGTTCTTCCAGATCGACGCCATCGAGGTTCTCTTCAAAGCAGTTGATATACAGGTAGTCATTGCTGCAACCATGCATCTTGGTAAAGCGCATGCGGGTGACCTCCAGTCATGTAAGTCATGAGTCATGAGTCACAAGTCAGGACTTGGGAATCCGGAGTCAGAAGCCAAGGATCAAAAACCCTAAGTGCGAATTAAGCCGACTAATGCCAGAAGGGAAGCCCTACTCGGGCTTCCCTTCGTTATTCTCGGGCTGGGGTGCATTCTCCTCGTCTGCCGTTGCCGAAATGTCTGTGTTTTCCACTGGTGCCTCTTCGTTAGCTGTGGCGTCTTCGTCAATGACCTCTCCTTCATCAGCCATAGCCCCGTCGGTGGGGCTGTTGACTTGGGCGCGGCGGCGCAGCCAGACCACGCCCAAGACACCCAGGACGATCCCAGACAGGCTAACCAGCTGGGCCACCCTGATCGGGCCGAGGTAGAGGCTATCAGTTCGCAGGCCTTCGATCCAGATCCGTCCTAGCGAGTAACCTACGACATAGCGCATGGCCACCTCGCCCGGCACCCAAGCTTTGTTGCGTCGCCCGATGACCAACATGACGAATACGCCGATATTCCATAGTGATTCATAAAGGAAGGTGGGGTGGCGGTATTCACCGGCAATCAACATCGCCCACGGGAGCAGGGTCGGCCTACCGTAGGCCTCTTGGTTGAAGAAGTTGCCCCAGCGTCCGATCGCCTGCGCCAGCACGATGCTAGGCGCTGCCACATCGAGATACTGCAAGAAGGGCGCCTTGTGCCGTCGAAGATACCAGAACCCTGTTCCGACACCAAGGATCAGCCCGCCATGGATGGCCAGGCCCCCCTGCCAGATGGCAATGATCTCATTGGGATGTTGGGTAAAGTATTGCCACTCAAAAATCACATAATAGAGGCGAGCGCCAATGATCCCTGCAGGGACGGCCCACAGCACAGTGTCCAGCAGCAGATCGGGATTGAGTCCGCGACGCTCACACTCGCGGACAGCTAGGAAAACGCCAATCACAAGCCCCAGGCCGATCAGCAGGCCATACCACCTGATCGGATAGGAGCCGATGGTAAACGCGATTGGATTTGGCGTCATGAGGTTTCCTCCTCTGTGTGCAAAGTCTCACGCGCCAGTTCTGCAGCCGCGGGTGCAACTGGCCCGGATGTTCTAGCAGATTGTTGACGGATGACTCTCCCGTTAGTCTCTATCATATCCTTTTTACGGACTGAATGCAAAACTATGTATGAACCTGAAACGTCGTGGAAGAATATAGCGAAAACGTGCAAGGAGGAGAGCTAGATGCATACTGTTTCAGCACAATTTCCAACCTGGAACGCAGCCGACACAGCCATCGCTGCCCTGCGCGACCGTGGCTTCTCGTTGGATCAGATCAGTCTGACCGAAGGATCGCCATGGGG
>CAZINL010000163.1:1219-6878 GCA_964540595.1 uncultured Clostridia bacterium | reverse complement strand
CAGTTCCTGACCAAGATCATCAAAGTGCCTGTCTTCTGGTACTGCGTGGAGTACGAACCAGGGATGATGCGCAACAGCCTCTATCGCTGGGCGACCATTGTCTATTCCGACGGCGCGACCATCCGCGAGATGCAAACGCCGCGTGATGATATCAGCGTAACCATTACCGATCAGTCTGACAGCTACGCCATCATTGAACTGGCGGAGTCTGGCCCGATCATCCACTCAGTCGTCTTCAACCCGCATGCCCAGTGGTAGGCAGTGGGGCGGAAAATGTGGCGAAGCGCAATAACCGGTAACGACAAGGAATTGAGTTGGGCAACCTTGCTTTGCCGAAGTGGTTTCCCGAGTGACAGAGAGGACGGTGATGTCCATGCCGTACTTCATCGCGGCCATGCCGCCGGATGGATATCGGGAACGGATCGTGGAGTTTGCTCAGTGCTGGAATTACGCGCCTGGCTGGCCACCTCATATCACGGTCAAGGCCCAAGCTGGGCTCTCCGACGGGCTGGACTGGCTTGAGCGAGTGGAGCAGGTCTGCCTTGCCTCACCGCTCGAACTAACGGTTTCGCTCGGCGAACCAACCATGCTAGGATCTGATGTCCTTGTTCTTCCTGTCCAGTCACCTGCTCTCCATGCCCTACATAGTGCGTTGGTCAAAGCTGTTAACCCCACCGCCGAAGAGCGGGCTCATTACTTCGAGGATGGGCGTTTTGTACTTCACCTGACACTGGGTCAAACCCAGTATGGGCTGAGCCGGGACGATCTAGAGGCAATGCGAGCGAGAGCACGGGATGAGCTGAGCCCGTTCCCTACCTTCGAGGTTAGCTTCCTGCGGGTCTTCTACCTTGATAACGATGGGGGTTACAAGAGGCTACGCGACATCTGGCTCGGACAGAGATAAGCCTGCGGCCTTCTGGTCGCCGTCCATTCACATTCGCAATGGTAGGAGGAAACCAGCGTGGAGCATCATTTCCATGCCCAGCGCGAGGCGGTCGCTTATTATCGGCACATTCCCCACGTGCCAGAGAGCTTTAGCGTCGAGCCCACGCTGCTGAGCGGCCTGAATGAGGTGCAGTTCGTCATCGCCTTTCGCCGTTACGCCGAGATCATGGCGCGTATCTATCGTGATATCGAGGCGAGGCCTGAGGCCTATGGCGTACTCACCATCGATATCAACGCCGTCAACGAGAACAAGGAAGACGGTAACCTCGCCAAGGCCTCGTGGCGCTCGATCAAACGCCTGGGTGATCTGATGGATGCGATCGGCCGCTTGGGAGAGGTAGATGCGGATGGGCTGCGCGTCCCGATCGCTAGCTTCAAGTCGGCCCTGAACAAGATGGCCAAGTTCCACCTGATTCTGCAGCGGTTGGCCGACTTTGGCTTTGTCGTTAGCCATCTCGATGGCGAGAGATTCAGCCGCCGCGCGGAGTTCTTCACCATTACCTACCCCGAAGCCCCCGCGCTGATGCGAGTGGTGAAGGCTTATGCGATCGCGGAACCCTTCCATGGCGACGACCCGCATGAGTTCTACTACTTCGACTACAAACGGGTGGCGGACCGGGCAGCGCTTCCCCGCGACTGCGTCGCTAGAGATATGGCTGCGCTGATTGATGAGGATAAAGGACGTCTGCTAACCGCACTTAATAGCTTCTTTGTTGACCAGATGCAGCTGACGCCACACTACAAGGATGACAGCATCGAGTATTACCTGAAGAAGAAGCGCGTGGCTCGGTATATCATCGACTTCCATACCCTAGACGTACGGCTGATCCTGAAGCTAAAGGAGATGGATCGCTACATCGATCTCGTCAGCACTCTGCCCAGAGAGCTGAGGCGGTATTTTGAAAGGGGCAACTGTCGCTATTGCGGCTTCCAAGGTGCCACCGATGAGCACTGCAAATTCCGTGTCAGTTGGACGCTTGATGGCGACGCGCACGACGCCTGCGGATTCGAGTGTTTCACCTTCCGCAACCCCCAAAGTGGCTGCGCAGAGGGCATGAAACAACTGATGTCGGCAGAATACGGCTTGGCCTAGAAATCAACTCCCGACCTCCCTCCTAACCGTGGGTCTGTTGTTCATTGCCATACAATAAGTAACGGCCGGTGGCTGAGCCTAACGCGTTGCGCTGTCTATGTCGTGCCAGGGATGGACAGATCACTATGGAGGGATGCGCTTGATGAAAGAAGAGCAAACCGGTAGGACTGGCGCTCCGTGGGTCAAACAGATCTATCAGTGGGGACCCATTCTGAGGAGTGTTGTGGTGTGGCTGGGGTTCCAGATCGCGCTGTGGGTTGTCTTTGGCATCAGCTACATGCTCCACAGGGACTCCTGGATCAATGTGGCCATCGTAGCATCGACCACGGCTGCCGTGGGCGGATGGTGGACAACGCTGCTCTTCATCCTAGTGAACAACGCGTTTATCTGCGCAATCATTGTCGCCGGTAACCTGTTCGTACGCTTCGGCGCCGTTACACCAGGATTGCTGGCGCTGATTATCCAGGCTGTTTCGATAGGATGGGTGGCGGGATCGAACGGGTTTGAGGTACCATTTGCAAACGTAACCGCTGCCAACCTGCAGTACCTCAGGATAGGACTATGGGAGACGACTGCGTATGCTCTCGCATGTGCCGTAACCCTGCCCAAGTCACTCAATATCGCTGAAACGTTCCCGGCCAAGACATGGTCACTGACGCGCAAGCTAAGGGACGTCTCCCTAAGCACCAGCGAAATAACCCTGCTGTTGCTAGGCAGCACCGCACTAATCATTGCCGCAACGATCGAGACTTTAGCGATACTCGGCTAGTCTGCTCAGAAGACCCCAATTTGCTTCTAAACGAACTGATGGTCCGCAGCCCCCGAGAGGGCGCCGGACCGTCAGTTCGTTTGTCCTTGATCTCAGCAGCAGGTCATTCAAACACCGGCCACGAATACATGGCTGAGAAAAAGACCGTTTAGGTAGAGCACCGACTTCGGGAAGGAGATGACCACCACGCCCGCGACAGAGCATCCTCAACCAAGCACTTACGCGACGCTCGCATTCTTCCTTCCCCTAGCGATGACCAGCGCCATGACCATGGTCTCGCATTCGCTCATCTCTGCTGGGCTGGCGCGGACGATCGACCCCGTGGCCTCCTTAGCCGCTTATTCGGTGGCCCTGGCTACTGAGGACCTCTTCGAGTCGCCGATCATCCAGACACGGCAGATGACTTTGGCGTTACTCAAGGGTCCACACTCTTATGACATCATTAGGCGGATCGCGGCCACAGCCCTGTTAATCAGCCTATCGCTGGGAATGCTGGTCGCGGCTACCCCTGTAGGTCCTTGGGTCTTCACCCATCTCATGGGGGTGCCCAACGAGTTGGTGCAAACCACACTGCTCAACTTCTGGATCGTCATGTCTCTGCCGCTTCTGGCCGGAGCGCGCTCTTTCTTTCAGGGGATCGTGATCAAGCATCGCCAGACCCGTGTCATTACCATCGCCATGGTGGGACGAGTGGTGCTGATGGCCTTGTTCATCCAGGCGTGTGTACGCTGGGGGTGGATCACGGGCGGATACATCGGTAGTATCGCTCTCGTGATCGGCGTGCTGGTGGAGCTGGCTGCGGCGTGGGCAAAATCTAGACAGTTGTTAGGCGAACGCGCAGCCGAAGAGGACGACCGAACGATGACCTATCGTCAGGGATGGCGGTTCTACTATCCGCTGGCCATCGCTGCCGTGCTGGCGTCCACCGCCAAACCATGGATCACTGCGGGGATAGCCCGCGGATCGGATGCCACCACGGCCCTGGCGGCCTATTCGGTCGCCTGGTCACTGGGATCGATTTTGATTAACCCGATGCAAAATCTGCATCAGACTACCCTGGTCTTGGGCCGTGGCCCGGAAGGAGACCGCCATGTACGCTGGTTTGCCCTGGCGGTCGGCGGCGTCGCATCTAGTCTGCTGTTGACCCTTGGCCTGAGCCCGCTGGGCAGCTTTGTTCTGACCCGATGGGTTGGTGTCGACGGTCGGCTGCTCGCGCTCACCCTCCGCAACCTACAGGTGATGGCGGCACTGCCGCTGCTCTTCAGTGGCCTGGAGTACCTGACCGGGGTCATGCTGGCGCGCGGGTATACCGGGGTGATCAGCACTGCAAAGATCGGCAACTTGGCCGCGACGATGGTGGCGGTGACGCTGATAGCGGGGCGATCCATGGTGGTTGGGCCCCTCAGCCTGATTATCGGCGCTGGAGTAGAGCTGGCGGCACTCGCACTAGGTTGGTACCGCTCCAACCAAGCCCATGGGTGGAGCCAACGCTATAGGCACGGACTCGGGCGATAAGCAGCAACACCCAGGCCCCATCAGATGGGTCTGGGTGTTGCATCTCTCTTTGCGGTAATTATCTCTTATACCAAAAGCTGTGGGATGACCATCAGGCTGATCAAGTTGGCCACGAAATGCGACAGCGTACTGACCCAGGCATTGTTGGTCTTGTGGAAGATCAACCCATACAGCGCCCCGTTGACCGCCACGAAGAAAACATCATAGGCCAAAATAATCGGCTTGGCGCCGGGTGTGAAGTGGCCAATGCCAAACAGCACTGCTGAGATCAAGAGCACTTGCACAATTGGCAGTACCCTACTCAGCTGCTTCTGAAAGAAGGCGCGCCAGGCGATCTCTTCACCTAAGGCGAGGAAGATCAACTGCGCTACCAGCGGAGCTGGATTGCTAAGTGTGATGAAGGGCTCTACCCTGCCCAGTACATGAGGGATATACTCAGGTAGAAACAGCTTGGCTAGGGTAATCGAGACCCCATCCATGACCGTTGGCAGCGCGACCCAGAACCAGATCGACCCGCCCTTAAGGTCCTTGACCATGGCTGCCAAGTCTAGGCCGCTGCCTGTAAACGGCTGCTTCTCCATGGCCTTGTTGACGAAGAACAGGACTACCCCGAGGATAACCGATGCCCCGGCGATCTTGACACCAAATACGTTGGTAAAAGATATGACCGCCATCGCTCCCATGGCTACTGCGGCGATGGTGCTGATGTTCTTGGGTGTGGAGCCGTTAATGCCTAGATTCGTCCCCATTGTTAACCTCCTCAAGACTAGATAGGACCAGGTATGCCTTGCCATTTTCCGACCCAGCCTCGCGACAACAAGAACCATGGTCCATACCACGCTGACTAGGTTTCTCCCGATCAGCACCCATTACCTTCCTGGTTGCAGAACTAGACCTGTAAACATTGTGTCAAAAATTGTAGGAAATTGCCACATGGGCGAGGCTGGATAACGGGCTAGATATAGCCACAAGTCCCTGTACATGCGGCGGTACAAGGCATTTCGTTCATCAGACCAAGCACAACGGCGATGGCGGAATTGGTGCGGAAAAAGTATAACTCATTTCCGAAAAAGTACGCATTAGTTGCCATTCGATGTGATTGCGAGTATACTGTGGGTGAAGAAAGTATTTTTGTTTCCACCCTGGGACAAAAACGTACCACTAGGGTCATCAATTGTCCCATATCGAATCGTCTTGTCAGCGGGGCAGATTGGGTTTGGACCTAGCTGGTGAGCGATGCCCATAGGCAAATACGAAGGGAGAGGCTGCTTGTGTTAAAGGTCGGTATTAACGGCTTCGGTCGCATTGGTCGTCTCGCTATGCGCATGCTGCTGGAT
>CAZINL010000163.1:0-1209 GCA_964540595.1 uncultured Clostridia bacterium | reverse complement strand
TCAGCTCGTGGCGTTTAATGCCACATCCGATATCAAGACCTATGCCCATCTGTTCCGCTATGACTCCAGCTATGGCACCTACCCCGGTCAAGTGGAAGTGCAGGACGATAACATCGTCGTCAACGGCCACGCTGTGAAGGTCTTCAGAGAAAAGGATCCCGCCAATATTCCTTGGGCTTCGCTGGGGGTTGATCTCGTAATCGAGTGCACCGGCAAGTTCAATGAAAAAGAAAAGGCTCTCGCTCATGTCCACGGTGGTGGTGCCAAGAAGGTCATCCTTTCCGCCCCGGGCAAGAACGAGGACGTTACTATCGTCTACGGTGTCAACGAAAAGGCCTACGATCCGGCCAATCACCAGGTTATTTCTAACGCCTCCTGCACCACCAACTGCCTCGCTCCGGTGGCCAAGGTGCTGCAGGATGAGTTTGGCATCATCAAAGGGATGATGACCACCATCCATGCCTACACCAACGATCAACAGATCCTGGACAAGTCGCACAAGGATCTGCGTCGGGCCCGCGCTGGTGCGCTCTCCATCATCCCCACCACCACTGGCGCCGCCAAGGCGGTCTCGCTGGTACTACCTGAGCTGAAGGGCAAGCTCAACGGTCTCGCCCTGCGTGTTCCCACCCCCACCGTCTCCATGGTTGACTTGGTCATCGAGACCGAGAAGAAGACCACCGCTGATGAGGTCAACCAGGCCCTGCGCAATGCCGCCGAAGGCAGCTTGAAGGGAATCTTAGGTATCTGTGATGAACCGCTCGTCTCAGTGGACTTCAAGGGTTCTGACTTCTCGTCTGTCATCGACTCGCAGCTGACCATGGTCATGGGTGGCAATCAGGTCAAGGTCATGGCCTGGTACGACAACGAATGGGGTTACACCCGCCGTCTCGTCGACTTGGTCAAATACGTCGCCGCCCAAGGGATGTAGGACTTGTTGAAATTGAAGAGGAAACCCGTAGCCGCGCACGGCTACGGGTTTTCTGCCCTGTTTAGGAATAGTGATATTGACATGCTAGTGAAGAGGGAGAGGTTAGCTAGCCTCTCCCTTAATGTGCTGACTGATTCCCTTCTCTCGCCAAGCACCTTTTCTGTAGTAGAAGAAGGTAATGATCGCCCCTAGAGTCCATGAGACTAAGAGGGAGATGAAGGTGGATTCTGGTCTACCCGTAGGATACTGGGGACTTCTAGTCAGATAGGCGAGGCCAT
>CAZINL010000162.1:1147-7097 GCA_964540595.1 uncultured Clostridia bacterium | reverse complement strand
GTAGTCGCCCGTCCCAGGCTGTGTCTGCTGCAAGAATCGGCGATAGAACCGCTGGAACTCAGCCCGATACTCCGCTTGGCGGTCACCTCCAAGCGCTGGCAGCGGCCCCGATGGTGCCCCGGTGCCTAACGCCATGTGCAGATCACTGATCCCTCTACCAAGTATCCGAAAGATCAGCTCGCAAAAAGCGTCTGTCATCTGGCTGCAGATAAACAGACGACAGATCAGTGGCCGGTAGGGATAAATGGTACAGCGGTCTTCTTGTAGGAATAGGCAAGGGAAAGAACGCAAGACCAAGTAACCATGATCAAGCGCCTCCCGGTCACAGATCTGTTCAGCCAGCTCAGGCAATGATAGGCCCTGTAGGTTGGCGAGACTGGAAAGGCTCTTGAGGTCCGGCACGATCAGGCTGTTGGTACAGCAATTGTCCTTACAGCCACAACATGAACCGTGGTGCTTAGGATGGTAGTTCTTATAAACACAAGGATCATCGCTTATGGGAGCCAGGGCATCCACCAGATCTGCCACGGTAGCGTCACGATCTAGAATGCATAGATCGAGCCCGGTCTTGCCGTGGAGCTCCTTGGTGAAGACCACCAAGCGCTCTGTCTGCACAGTTGGAACACCTCGCCTGTCTCGCACCGCTGCCACCACATGTCATAGGTCCCTTGGCCGCTATGACCGTAGTTCGTCGGTCGGAGTTGGTTTTTTCCTTTTTCCGGTGGAGTATTCGCTCCCAGGAGTGATTATCCTTCCGGAAGATCATGGGTTCAATCATGCATGCTCACCAAATGGCGAAGGCGAAACCAGCCCCTAATATGGCCGCGTTAACCAGTGTCACGCTAATCATCACCCACTGCCAGACTGTAATACTCCGCAGCGATCTAGGGTCAGTGGCCAAGGCAGCCAGGGCGCCGCAGATCGCGCACAGGACTGGTAAGGATGTCATCCAAGATCCCCGCCAGAACGACCATGCGATGCAGATCGCCACCACAAAATAGGCCGCCACTACCAAGCGGCAGCTGTGAGGACCGAAACGCTCACTGATCCAAGCGACCGTGGTAAGTTTTCTCGGGGTCGCTCCGAGATCAGCGGGAATATCGGCAAGGTGATGCTGCATCAGCCACGCTACACTCATGGTGGCATGCAGGGAAGCAGCCGATATGAGCCTGGTACTAGGCGGGGCACCCAATATGAGCCCACCGGCATAGACGCATGTCCAAGTGGCTGGCCAAGCCGCCAACCATTCGCCGACGAGCGGCCGATACGCTAGGCGTAAAGGGGGAAGGCTGTAGCTCAGGGCGCTCCAGCCACCGACGACAAAGACCCACCAGACCCATGCCCCCACCCGACTGCTGAGCAGGATGGTCACAGCGACAGCTGCGACAAGTCCCAGCCAGCAACTGACAACCAGCTCACGTTGTGTGAGATACCCGCGGCGCAAGACTTTGGCACCTCCGGACAGCCGCCCGTCAGAGTGGCGATCGGTTCCTGAGCGCCAGTCTGTCAGCTCATTGACGGCATGGGCGACAATACCCTGAAAGAGCACGCCACCAACGACAATCAGGGCGAAGTTGCTCCAGCTCAGGCCCTGCCACCCCGTCGACGCGGCCGCAGCGCCCATGCCGATGCCGAAAGCAGCCAGTGACCAGGCCAAGAGAGGGACCCCGCGCAGGAGAGCAGCCACCCCTTGGACTTTTCGTTGACCAGCGAGAGCCATGCGCAGAATCCCCCACTTCCTTGGATATACTGATCACAAATCATACGTTGGTGGTGATGATCGATGCTCTATGATGTCGTGGTGGTCGGATCAGGGCCAGCCGGGGCCGTTGCCGCCTACCACACGGCCAGCGCCGGGCTCAGCACCTTGCTGGTTGATCAGGCTCTTTTCCCACGCCGCAAAACGTGCGCCGGGGGACTAACGGCTGCGGCCACTGCCTACCTACCAGCGCCCCTGCCAGACCAACTTGTTCAGTGCCGAGTTAGCAAGCTCTCCACATGGATGGGTGACCGGAGCGTAGTACACGATCAGCGCGACGACTTCATGTTTACCGTGCGCAGGGAAGAGTTTGACACCTGGCTGCTGGATCTCGCCATCGGTGCAGGAGCCATCCCTCATCTCGGGGAGCGTATCTTAGGGTATCAGAGTGAGCGGGGGCGAGTTCTCCTTAAGACCCCATCAGGAACGATACAGGGGCGTATGGTCATTGGCGCGGATGGCGCTAACAGCATCCTCGCTCGTCAGTTGCGGCAAAGCAGACGTGCCGTCGTGGGGTATTGTCTGCAAGTAGAGGTCCCTGAGGCGCCAGCCCCCGATACCATCGAGATTCATTACGGGCTCGTCCCAGAGGGCTACGGCTGGGTCTTTCCACGGCCCCAATCGCGTGTCATCGGTGTGGGCGGGTTGCTCGGTCGCTTTACGCAGCCACACTCCTACCTAAAGGCCGTCCTAGATCGCCACGGCTGCACAGCCAACCAAGCTGTGGCAGGTCAGATCATACCAATCGGTGGGCAGTGGTTGCCGGTGACCGCTGACGGCATCATGTTGGTGGGTGACGCTGCGGGCTTTGTAGATCCATTTACTGGAGAAGGGATTCGCTATGCTCTCTGGTCCGGCCGTCTAGCTGCCCAGACAGCCACGCGCGCCTTGCGGAAGCAGAGCAGCCCATCGAGAACCGTCCTGGCCGGCTATGATCAAGCGTGCCGGCAGGAGATCATGCCAGAGCTTCGTCACGCCTATCGGCTCTCCCGCACGTTCTTTCGCTTTGCGCGCCTTCTCCATCCGCGGCTGTTTGGCAATCCAGAACCTGCCGAGCAGTTGCTTGCCGTTCTTCAGGGGCGCAGCGACTACAGGCATCTGACTGGGTGGCTCTTGCGCCATCTGCCAAGCTTTCTGCTCCGCTAGCACTAGCCCCATCGTCTGCAGTTTTGACTGCCGAGGCGGCCGTTAATACTGCCACCGCCAAACAAAAGTAGAGCACGGGGACTCCCCCCGTGCTCTCAGACTCCCGTCTTCTGGAATGGTTCTAGTAATTCTCGCACAGCACCTCGAAGAACGCGCGGGGATGCTTGCAGCATGGGCACAGGTCAAGCGCATCAGTGCCTTCATGGACGTAGCCGCAGTTACGGCAATGCCACTTGACCACTTCTTGCTTCTTGAAAGTCGTACCAGCCTCGAGATTCTTGAGTAAGGCTAGGTAGCGCTTCTCGTGCTCGGCCTCCACCTCAGCAACTTCCTCAAAGAACTTGGCGATCTCGACAAACCCCTCTTCCCGAGCTACGGTCTCAAATTCTTTGTACATGCTCGTCCATTCATAGTTCTCACCTTCGGCAGCGGCCTTGAGGTTGGCTTTGGTGTCACCGATCCCGCCAAGGTAGCGAAAGGCGATCTTGGCATGTTCTTTCTCGTTATCAGCGGTCTCCAAGAAGATGGCCGAGATCTGTTCAAAGCCCTCTTTTTTGGCTACCGCAGCCCAGTAGGTGTATTTGTTGCGCGCTTGGGACTCACCAGCAAAAGCTGCGTGTAGATTGGCTTCGGTCTTACTCCCCTTTAGGTTCACATTGATCTCTCCTTTATCTAATGATGAAAATGTTATTCGCCGTAATCGTAGCCATTCCTGCTTAAGGCTGTGTCAGTTTAGGTATTTTCGCCACGCGATTGTCAGCAAACCTGTTGAGCGACCTCAGATGCTTGGTTACAATGTTGATGAGGGGAGGTGCTGGCGTGATTCCTCAAGAGATCATTGATCGCGTCAATTTCTACGCTCGCAAAGCGCGAGCCGAAGGTCTCACTGAAGTTGAGAAAACGGAACAAAAAAAGGCGCGTGAACAATACCTGGCTCTAGTCCGAGCCCAGGTTAGGTCTGTCTTAGACAACATGAAACCATCAGAACCACATCCGAAAGGCTGTCAATGCGGCCATCATCACCATCATCATAATTAGGCGCAAGTTGGTATCCTTTGGCGATCGATAACCGCCTGCAACTATCATGACGCACCTTCACATACTAGCGATGGAGGTGAGATCATGCCTAAGATCACGGGGGTTTTCGGTGCAGCGCCAGATATCAAACATGCAATTCAGGAGATCGTTGACCAAGGCTATCGTCAGAGTGAACTCGCGGTCTCCGGTGCTGACAGCGATGCTTCAGGATATGGAGCGCAGTTCATGGGCGGAGAGTTGAGCTCGATCGAGAACAACTCTTTCGGAGACTATGTCCGACAGCAGGAACCTGGGAGCAGCTCGCTTTCTCTGAATGCCCGCTCTGCAGATGTGGATGATCTGATCGAAGTTATGAGGATGTGTGGGGCGGTAGATGTCGTCGTGGAAGGTCAGCATCATCCGATTAATCCCTCCTAAAAAATGCGGAAGAGGTCGCACATGACAGTGCGACCTCTTCTTCCAGTCTCAGGCAGTACGCCGACGAGCAACGGCCAACAGATAGAGCGACAGAAGCGTATGGACGGCAAGACCAAGAGCAAATGTGTACACTAGGTTCCAATGAATTGGAACATGATAGCCTCCGCGGACAAACCACCACTCAACCAAGGTGGCGATTGCAGCAAAGCCTATGACATACAGGGGAGTCGTCTGGCTCGGGCTTGCTTCGACATAGTGCGCGAAGATAACCTCTGCTGGTATCCAAGCTGCCGCTATAAATAGCGGCAACCCGCGCCAGCCTAGGGGCTCTAGATAGCGCCAACGCCACAAACCGAGATACCAGACCGCCATGATCTGGATCAGCAGTGCTAATCCCATGCCTGCGACCAGGCCAAAGGGCAGTAGCTCAATGATCCTCTTCCTTGGCACCAGAACCAGGTTGATCAACACCAGTAGAATGAAAAATGTGGGATAGACCATTGATCGTGCACTCATTCGATCACCTCTTCCTAGTTTCAGCGGTAGTATGTGTAACCAGACCCCTTGTCATGAAAGATCGCTACATGAAAGCAGTTCGGCTATCACATACTGCATCTAGAGAAGGAGGTGCACATGATGAGTGAGATGATGGTTGGCAAGACGGCTCCTGACTTTGCCTTGCCGGACGAAAACGGTCAGGAGATCAGCTTGCGTGACTTCCGAGGCAAAAAGAACGTGGTGCTGTTCTTCTACCCCTTGGATTGGACACCAGTTTGAAGCTCTGAACTGCCTGCCTGCGAGAAGATCGCCAAGGACCTCGAGGCAGTGGATGCCCAAGTCTTGGGCATTAGTGTTGACAGTTCTCCATCCCATAAGGCATTCAAGGAGAAACTGGGCGTGAGTTTCCCCTTGTTGTCGGACCTACACCGCAGAGTGGCTAAGCTCTACAACGTGTATATTGAAGATCAGGGTATCTCAGCACGTGCGACTTACATCATCGACAAGAACGGGAGTATCAGGTACCAGTTGATCCATGACCTCGGGCTTCCCCGCAGTGAACAGGAACTCTTACGTATTCTGAAGGAAATCGCCAAGACATAGGTGAATCGGGGTGCCTGCTGGCACCCCTTTTTGAGCATCTGGCGGCAGAGAACTTGTTGTCCAGCCACGACCTGATCGTGTTAGAGGAGGTTCCTAAGATGCGCCAAATCAGTGTATTACTGATCAAATTCGGCCTAACGGCGGTCATACTAATGGTGTTCTTGCCGCTCTTCGCCCAATCAACCGTGACTGCCGCGCTGAGCGCCGCCTTTGCGGTCGCAGTAGTCACTTTTTGGGCTGATGATCTTACTGTGCTTCCCAGTATGGGCAACCTAACCGCGGTCATTGCCGGTTGGATTGTCAGCACGGGTGTGCTCTATGCTGCGCAGTTCTTTTTGCCCGGGCTCAGGATCACTCCGCTTGGTGCAGTGATGACCTCTGCCTTTGTTGCGGTGGGAGAGTGGTTCTATCACCGGCTGCTAAAGCGATACCTGACTTGAGCGCCTACCCTCACCAGAAGTCGCAATAAGATAAGCCGAAGTCAACGAC
>CAZINL010000162.1:0-1137 GCA_964540595.1 uncultured Clostridia bacterium | reverse complement strand
AACAAATCGCTAGGTGTCTATCGGCTATTTTACCAGCATAGTACGAAGCTGTGCCTCGATGAACTGCATTAGTTCCTGCCCCTCAAAAGAGGTGCTGTCATCAAAATCGCTGGGACGAACGCGGAAGAAGTTGAGGAACAGGTGATTCCCCTTGACATAGACTGGGTCAAGATGCATGGGCACAAAGTGTACGACAATCTCCTCGGCATCCTTCAAGCCTTCGCCAGCAAGCTGCTCCTTGAGGGCATCCAAGTTCAACGTTTTAACGGGCTGAACCATGGTCTGAGTGTATCCAAGGTCTTCCATCATCCAGAGATTATTGCTGTAGAAGCGTCCCTCTTTGCGGTTCTTGCCCTGGAACGGCTCCCGATTGGTCACAGCAGAGAGCACTTTGCGCACGGATTCCTCTGTAAACTCTTCATCATAGATCAACCGATAGGCTTCCATCTGGGTAACGTCATGGATGAAGCGTTCGTTAACCTTCTCCTTGTCCTTGGTCGCCTGCCAGAAATAGAGCATGGATTCGATTGTCTCTAGATCGATACGGATACGCTGGATCATGCTGAGAACCCCCTTCGCTAGTTGGCCATTGGCCCTTCGACGTCTCAAAGGGCGTATAGCAGCCTTTGTACTAGAATAACAGCTTGGCAACGCGCCACGCAAGCCAACTATGGATTGCGACGAGAAGCGGCACGCCCACGACAAATTGGATGTGCTGAGTCTTGTGCCGGAACAACATCATCCCTACCCACACACCTAGTGAACCGCTCAACAAGGCCATCGCCCACAGTCTCTTCTCCGGCACTCGCCTGCGGTGACGTCGTGCACACCACTTGTCCCAACCCATTATGGCCAGACCGGACAGATTGATCGCTACCACTAACCAGATCAGCAGCACCGACGCTGACATCCTCTCCCCCCTCGCCTATGCTAACATGTCAAGCCCATCGTATTCCTCGCCCGACGGCCCTGTCAACATGATTGTGGTCTCGGCAAGGCATCGGGCTATCGAAACATAAGAGCGCCCCATCCCTCTGGATGGAGCGCCGTGTGGACCTTACCGCAGGCCGTAGGTCTTGTTCACCTCTTGGACAAAGATGATGCCATTACCTGGCTCATCGATATGCAGGTGATCCC
>CAZINL010000161.1:6727-7208 GCA_964540595.1 uncultured Clostridia bacterium | reverse complement strand
TGGCTGTTTATGCTTGAGGATTGGATGACCGAAGCCGATACCGAAGGATTTAAGATCATCACGTTCGACGGCGGCTTGTTCGCCGCCGCACTTGCACATAGTTGGGAATTCAGCGAATATGATCGGGTATATAAGGGGATAAATACATGGCTCGCACAACAAGCACATTTACAACTCGATGAATCCCCCAACCGCCATATGCTGTATCATTTTGCCGGGCCGCATTCGGCGCAGATGAAAGAATGGAATTACGGCAAGGTTCGTTATTTCGTGCCAATCAAACTGAAGGAAGAATCATGAACCTTGTCACATAATGTAGCATTATTAGGGTTTGCGGGCTCGCACTCGTCGGATGAAGACGAACTGGAGGCTTTTGAACTGTAACCCTCTTGATAGACACCTAGAAAGGGTGTCTATTAAGAGGGTTTTCCCGTTTCATGAGGTATAGTAACTAGCGTTGAAAGCGACGGTGATGTAGCGA
>CAZINL010000161.1:3017-6717 GCA_964540595.1 uncultured Clostridia bacterium | reverse complement strand
CTTCACGTTTTTCCGTACATCTATTTCCAGACAAAACAGGATTGCTTTTACACAAGTAAAAGCAATCCTGTTTCTTTATCGCTGGTTAGGAAGCGCTTGTTAGCGTGTCAGGTTAACTTGACACCCTATGATGCTTCTGCTATGCTATGTGTAAGGTGTACTTGACACACTGGGGGAACGACCGTGCAGAACAATGTGAAGCAACTTCGGGAAGAGCGCGGGCTGACACAGAAGGATCTGGGAGAGCGCGTGGGGGTCTCGCGCCAGGCGATCAACGCCATCGAAACAGGCAAGTTCGACCCTTCGATCTGGCTGGCCCATGATCTGGCGCGGTTCTTCGGCGTATCGATTGAGGCGCTGTTTCTGTTCAGAGAGGAGGATCGGCGATGAAGAGCTTGCTCAGAAACCCTGTGACCAATGCGGTCGGGATCAGCCTATTTACCGCCTTCTATGCCCTGATCTTCATCGTCACATCAGGACATGAGGAGTTTGCAGGACTGCTCTACTACCGTCGGACAACACGCTTCCATCCTTTTTGGACCGACTGGAGCCGCTTTCTTGCGTCAGGTCACCATGTCTATATCGCCTACGCGATGATGGCGGTCACATTCGCGGTGGTGCTGATGCTGCTGCTGCGCCGACGGCCGTATGATGAGTATCACACAGCCCAGCTGCTTCAGTGTCTTGCAGTCGCGACCATCTTGACCATGGTCGCCATTGCCGGCTTTTATCTGATGATCTTGAGCGACGCCAACGGCATTGTGGAGAAGTTTACGCTCTTCATTGTCATCCATTGGGTCACAGTGGTGCTGGCAGACCTGGTGTATGTCCTGATCTGCAGGTGGAGATAGGGAGATGAAAATCGTCCTGATACAGCCGAAGATGAACAAACGGCCGATGGATACCGACCTCAAGACCCACCTAGCCCCCTCGCTGGCGCTGCTCACCTTGATGCGCCTGACGCCTGATGCCCATGAAGTGGTGATGTTCAATGAGAATGTGGAGCAGATCGATTACGACTACGGAGCAGATCTGGTCGGCATCACCATCACCCTAGATGTCATGCCTCGAGCCATCCAGATCGCTGAGCGCTACCGTCAGCGCGGCATACCCGTTGTCGCTGGCGGGATACACGTCACCAGCGACCCGGATTCATGCCTGCAGCATTTTGACGCGATCTGCATTGGCGCTGCCGAGCGTGTCTGGGCTCGCATGATCGCAGACGCGGCCGAAGGCAGGCTGCAGCACGTCTACCATGATATGACGGGTTTTCGTGGCGAGGAGATCGCTTCTCCGGCGTACGACAAGATCGATAGAAGCCGCTATCTCTACACCAATGTCGTTACGACCAGCCGCGGCTGCCCGAACCGCTGTGATTTTTGCTACAACAGCTGTCAGAACCGTATCTATGTGCAGCGTCCGATCAGGGATGTGCTCAGCGATATCGAAGCGCTTGGCACCCGACATGTCCTGTTCATTGACGACAACTTCATCGGGGTGCCGTCCTACACCCGCGAGCTGCTCATTCACTTTCGCGGGCTAGATCTGCGCTGGAGTGCTGCGGTCACCACCAAGATCGCCGACTATCCTGACTTGCTGGATCTGATGGCCGAGACCGGCTGCCAAAGCCTCTTCATCGGCTTTGAATCGATCAACAACTCGTCTTTGCAGGGCGTCCATAAGGACAACCAATTTGAGAAGTACGAGCGGCTGGCGGTGGCCATCCACAGCCGAGGCATCATGATCAATGCCAGCATGGTATTCGGTCTCGACGGAGACGAGCCGGATGTCTTCCAGCGGACGCTGGACTGGCTGGTCAAGAACAAGATTGAGACACTAACCTCTCACCTGCTCACCCCCTACCCTGGCACAGCGTTGTATCGCCGCATGCAGGCAGAAGGGCGGATCACCGACCAAGATCTGTCGCGCTACAATACCTCGCATGTGGTATTTGCACCGAAGGGGATGACCGCGAACGAGCTGTATGAGAGCTACCTATGGATATACAGGGAGTTTTACTCCTTTCGCAATATCTGGCGCCGGATGCCGGAGCATAGGGCACAGCGCCGATCCTATTTCTTGTTCAACCTGTTTTACCGCAAGTTCGGGCGGCTTACCTCGGCGTTGGCCCGGGTTATCCCCATGCGGGTGGTCGGGCGGCTGGCGGCACGGATTTCTTATCGGTTATAGTGGCCGCTCGCCTGCTACCAAGAGAACGAGGACTAGGATCCCTTCACCCGGTCATCTGACCATCATCGAGGGATAAACGCTCTCGCATGGTGGTCTTTCCTGTTTGTGGTAGCGTTTTGCTGGAAGCTGTGTTAGCCTGTTGTGTGAAGACCAAACACCTCATCGATGAGAGGAGAGGTCACACATGCTTATCAGAAGAGCATCAAGCAGAGAGATGCTCTCGCTATGGAGTGAGCCGGCAGCCAATGCTCGCTTCTTCTGCAAGAATATTGACAGTGACAACTGCGAGTTCTGGACGATCGAAGACAACGCTCAACTGGTTGGCGAGCTGTATATTTTCAAACGCGTTTCGGACCCGGACTTTGCTGACGGTACGAATAGAGCATATCTCTGCGCTTTCCGTATTGCAGAGCCTCTGCGGGGTCAGGGTCTTGGGACCGCACTCATGAATAGAGTGCTTGAGCGGGTAGGAGAACTCGGCTTCTCCGAGGTGACTATCGGTGTGGCTGAGTCCGAAGTAGCCAATGTACGGCTGTACAAACGGCTTGGCTTTAAATTCTTGGTCAAGACCTGCACACTCGATCCATGTCAAGTTGACGATAACGGCGATCCTGTTCCGGAAGAGTTTGTCCTTCTGCGAAAAGACCTTGCCTAGTCACTATCTTATATCGAAGCCACATTCCGCACCCCTTTAGGGATGCCTAGTGTGGGCAATAATGCTAATAAGAGAACGACCCGAGGCCGGGTCGTTTTGCTCTTGTGGTCATCTCTGTACCTGACCACTTACCAGCCAGCGCAAGCCTGCGGTGGTTAGGATGTTCTGTTTGATCCGCTCGTCAAGATGGATAGCAATAATCAGCCGCGTGGTTGTTTCTCCTGTAGCAGTATGGCCAGCTTGTCCACAAACGCCTTGTCTTGCGCCGCCGTGCGCTTGGACGGCCCCTTAAGCCGTCCGCCTGCGTTTCTGATTTTCTTCGCTGTGTGGCGTGCCAGCAAAAGCGCATCGATGTTATGGGCGGTGTATTCCATGCCATCCTGATTCACAGTCCGCGCGGCCCGAGCTAGACACATCGCGGCAAGGCCGTAGTCCTGCGTCACCACAATGTCACCGGGTTTCACCAGATTCACCAGCGCAAAGTCCACGCTGTCCGTATCTTTGGAATACACAAGAGTCTGCGCACCCGCCTTTTCATAACGGTGGGAGGTATCGCAGAGGATGAAACACTCAGCGCCAAACCGCTTCGCCAGCGATACGGCTTCGTCCACCACCGGGCAGCCGTCCGCATCAATCAATATCCGCCGGGTCATTTCAGGTCGCCCTCCAGTACTTCCGGTTATTGGATCGCACATAGACTGCCTTGCCGATTAAGTTGCAGGATAGAGGACAGTTTGTTGATCAGCTTAGATCTCTCTTCGCTGCCGTTGGTCGGAAAGCGCAGCACAAGAGTTGCCTGTAGAAGAGTATAAGCAACCTCACCTAACCTGTGGTAGAGTGGATAGATCTGATCAG
>CAZINL010000161.1:0-3007 GCA_964540595.1 uncultured Clostridia bacterium | reverse complement strand
TATATTCTGCCGTCGCAGGGACGAAGCCTTCTGTAACTCCTGATGAGGGAGAGCTCGCCTCCCCTATGCCCAGAAAGTAGCATGTGGTATAGTGGTGATGGAAAATATACCCTGAGTGAGGTGCAGCCCACATGGTTGAGCTACGCAATATCACACCTGATAACTTCCCCGAGGTCATCAGGCTGGAGGTAAACGATAGCCAGAAAAGCTTTGTTGCCACCAATATCAGAAGTCTTGCCCAGGCCTACGTTGCTATAGCCAACAAGACATGCACACCCATGCCCTATGCGATCTACGCTGGCGAGACCATGGTGGGGTTCATCATGCTCTCCTACGAGGATGCGGATCAGAGCAACCCTGACGATGGGGCGGTCTATTGCATCTGGCGGTTGATGATTGACAAGCATCATCAAGGAAATGGATATGGCAGGCAGGCCATGACCAAGGCGCTGGAGTTAATCCGCACCTTTCCATATGGACAGGCCAATCGCGTGCTGCTCTCGTATGAGCCTGACAATGCCGTTGCCAAGTCTCTGTACGCCTCGTTGGGCTTCGTAGAGACCGGCGAGATGGCGGATGATGAGGTTGTCGCAGCGTTGAGGCTGTAGAGGCTGTAGACGATAGTGCCCACTATCGAAGGAGGGAGCCGCCATGGAGGTCGTTCGTGTCTACGAACTACCGGCCTGTAAGATGGTGTCATCGCAATGTGGGATGTTTGGGGATGGGAAGCTGGAGCGATTTGAGCAGTGGTTTAGCGCACTGCCACGCCCGATCTTTCCGGAAGACTATCTGTGGATGGATGAGCAGCGTGGCGGGTTCGTCTGGTACTACCGCCATCACGAAGGGATGAGCGTGCCCAGCGAGTTTGAGATCGTGGATTTCCCCGGCGGGCTATACGCCGTAGCCTCAGGAATTGACAATCAGGACAGCACGGGGGTCGTGCGCGCCATCCGGGAGTTCATCGCCGCTAAGGGCTGTTTTGAAGAAGACAGCTCGCGTGCCTGGTTGGGAAACATCCCGACCCCACCCTCCGCCGCCCAGGCGATGGGATATAGCCAGATGGACTATTATGTCCCGATCAAGATCATTGACGACAAGTAGGGATGGCGCCAACGACAAAAAGGGAACGACCTGCAAGTGGGTCGTTCCCTTTTGTCTCAGAGCAGCTGACTGGTCATCAGCACGTCGCCTTATTCCTTGATCCCTGTGTAGATCCGCACCGCATCACGCAGGAACTCGGCCGTTCCAGGCTGCTCCTTGTCGTAATAGGCGGTGAAGCGTGGGTCATCGACATACATCTGAGCCAACCCAGCGTGAGCCTCCTTGTTGTAGCCGTCCCACCAGAAGCTCAGCCACTGACGGTGCAGGTCAGCTGCCTTCTGGGCTAGTTCGCCAGCGGGATCCCCGGTCTTATAGGCGGCCCGCAGTGTCTCCATCACCTCTTCCGAAAGTTTGGAGACCTCCTGATATTGCTCTTGGGTCATCTTGGCCACTTTGGCGTTGGAACGCTTGTAGGTCTCTTCGCCCCAGCGCTGGCGGACCTCTTCACCATACTTCTTCTCGTTGTCACTGATCAGCTTCTGCTTGAAGCCTTCGAACTTCTCACGATCAGACATGCTGATCCTCCCTTCGGTAAACGCGATCGTCTTATCAATACTGGCGATCAGGTGATCTAGTTGGGTCCGCTTTTCAAGAAGCTGCGCACGGTGCTCCCGCAGTGCCTTAGCCCCATCAAACGACGGGGAAGAGACGATCTCCGCGATGGTCTCCAGGGCAACACCCAGCTCGCGATAGAAGAGGATCTGCTGCAGCCGATCCACCTCTGCCGAGCCATAGATGCGGTAGCCCGATGAGCTGATTCTCGCCGGCTTGAGAAGACCCAGCTCATCGTAGTAGCGCAGCGTTCTGGTACTGACCCCCGCCAGCTGTGCGAGCTTCTGCACTGTGTATTCCATGTCTTCACCTCCTGACGAACCAACTATACACCTTGACGCAACGTTAAGGTAAAGAGGGTATTTCAATTTTTCTTGCACATTTCCTGGGCATTGCTTAAGATGATGAGGCATGCAGGGAGATGGGGTGTTGATAGATGGCGCCAACTAGGGACGAGATAATCGATCAGATCAAAAATCGTTTCGCGAGCGACGATCGCGTCCAGGCACTCTGGCTGGAAGGTGCTGACGCGCAGAAGGCGGTCGACCAGTATTCAGATATTGACCTCGTCCTGGACGTCACCGATGGGCACGAACAGACCGTTCTGTCTGATCTACAGCAAACACTAACCGTTTTAGGCGAGCTGGACTACGCCGCCGAGGTGACGCGGCCAAACGCCAAGCTTCTGCATCAAGTCTTTCATATCAGGGGAACATGCGAATATCTGATGCTGGATGTGGATATCCAAAGCCACAGCCGCGAGTTTGCCTTTTGTTACGAGAACAGTTCCGAACAGCCGTTGGTCTTGTTTGATAAGGCGCAGGTGATCCGTTTTGAACACCTGGATCCGAATAAGCTGGCCGACGAGGTTAGCGATCAGCTGACGAGCATCGCTGCGACTTTTGCGCAACGATCGCGTGCCGTGAAGTATACCAAGCGCGGGCTCTTTCTCGAGGCGCTGGCCTACTATCAGAAGTATGTCTTGGCACCACTAGTGCAGATACTTAGGTTGCAGCATGCACCGCTGACCAGCTATAATTACTTAGTTCACGTCTCGCGCGATCTGCCACAGCATGTGGTCGCGGAGATAGAGGCTCTGTACAGCGTGCGCTCGGCGGATGAGATCAGACAAAAGATCGCACAGGCCGAGCAGATCTATCAGTTGGCTTGGCAGCAGCTAGAGAAACAATATGGCCAATGAGTGTAAGCATTAAATGGTCACAGTGGCATGCATTTGCGCTTGAAGACCGTTGCGGCAGCTGATATAATATCTATTGCGATTGAAGTTAATATGCTGGAGTAGCTCAATTGGCAGAGCAGCTGACTTGTAATCAGCAGGTTGCGGGTTCGAGTC
>CAZINL010000160.1:0-7309 GCA_964540595.1 uncultured Clostridia bacterium | reverse complement strand
ACATCGACCCAGCACTCCCTGACCCGGCGGGAGGTCCCCTGGACCGCGCCGAGCGAATGCTGGTGGTTCGCGATCCCATGGTAGGGGCGTTCTTCCACCCATACCTAGACCCTAAGCACCTGTTAGCGGTGGTAGATGGGTTACGCTCCATGGGATACGAGTTCTATGACCTGAACCAAGACCAGCACTGGGTGCGAACACAGGCATTGGCTTTCTCGTCAACCGCGGAGCCTGCTCAACAGTCCCCCGATCAGAGTGAGCACGGTGACACAATCACCAGCAATCAGATGGAGCTGTTCGTGGTGCTGGTGGTCTTGGGTACGTGCGTAGGAGCCGCATTCATGCGTTTCCGTCCAGGTAGAAAGATGCAGGCGTAGGCGCAGGAGTAAATTCACGACCGACAGAAATGTCGGCCTTTTTTATTGCTTGACGATACGGTCTCACAAATTTTCCGACGGTTTTCTGGTCATCAGGAAGGAGAATGATAACCAAGTGGAGAATAGGTTATTCGCTCATCACTGATGAGGGGGTTGTAAACGTGAGCATTGATCCTTACAAGGCGGGTCTGTTTAACAAGGATCCCTATCATGCCAAACGTGACTGCGTCGGCGAGATGGTTGTCGTTCTCGACGGCATGATTGAGGATCGTGGCCTACAGTTAATGGTTCCTAAGTCACGGGCGGTATGCCGCCATGAGATCCACGAACTCATCCTTACGGATGAGAGCGGTGGGCCTGGGAGCTCGATCCAACACATCGCATACCTAGGCTTTTTTGAGGTCCTACAAGGCAGTGTTATTCTTGCTGGAGATGAGCTGCTGCTGGAGAACCGAGTCATCGCGACCATCTCCGGGTTTGATGAAACGCACATGCCGAATCACCTCAACATCGTGGCCAAGGTTACAGAGAGGAAGGCAGGTCCGGATCTCGGCGCCTACGTCGGGCAGCGGGTTGTCATCCGCCATACCAAAGGTCAGCAGGCTTAGGGTTCTTGAGGCAGGCCCATCATCCTTGCAGAACCCTGCTGTTCATCTTATGCGACTCATCCAATCGCATAAGATGGTCGGACGTGGTCAAGATACAGATGTCGCTTGTCTCTTTATGTCTATTTTGAGAAAGGAGGTGTTTCCTATGTCAGTCGGAGACAAATTAAAGGAACTGGGCTTTGAGTTGCCTGAGGTAGCAAAGCCGGTGGCCGCCTATGTGCCTGCCGTAAAGGTCGACAACTTCGTCTACACGTCGGGTCAGCTCCCTCTAGTCAAAGGTGAGCTCAAATTCAAGGGTAAGGTCGGCAAAGATATCACCCCTGAACAGGCTTATGAGGCCGCCCAGATCTGCTGCCTTAATTGCTTGGCCGCGATCAAGGCCGAGATTGGTTGCCTGGACAAGATTGAGCGCATCGTCAAGGTGACTGGTTTTGTGAACAGCGCCGACGGTTTCAGTGGTCAACCGAAGGTCATCAACGGAGCTTCCGAGCTGCTTGGCAAGGTGTTTGCTGAAGCTGGTCAACACGCCCGCTCTGCTGTTGGTGTGGCGGAGCTTCCCATTGATGCTGCTGTTGAAGTCGAGATGATTGTAAAGGTAAAAGAATAGTCTAGCTAGATCTAGACATTGAAGGAGGGACCTCATTGGCACCGAAGTTCAAATTCCAGATGTACAAACAACTCCATGCCAATACCGCCAACATTTACGCTGAAGCCCGCAAAGCCGCTGACGAGATCGGCATTCCACAGGAGATCCGCGGCAAATTCGGTCTAACTGGCGCCATCTCTGGCTGCCCCAGCCCGCTGCGCAAAGACGTTGAAGATGCCGTAATGTATGGCTCGAAACAGGTCATTCCTCTCGCTAAGCTGCAGGACGAGATCCGCGAACTCGTCAAGTCGGTCTATGGCGATGAGTACGACGCTCAGCCGGTCAGCACCTGCGAAGCAGCTCTCTGGGTGAGCTTTGACTCTCTCTTCACCCCTCCAGCCCTCGGTCGTGGCGACAACTATCGCGCTCGCTACATCGTTCCGCTCGAGAAGCATATGCACCATCAGGGTGGCTATGGTCGTCCCTTCCCGCCGAAGTTCAAAGATATTCTTGCCGACCGTGGTTCCACCCCGGGCGAGCTCGGCTTCTACGGCAAGCGTCAAAACAACCTCGACACCATCATGATGCCACTAGTCGGCGCTGAATACCCCACTCAGGGTATCAAATACTGGCCAGTCCCGTTCCTCACCCAGGTCGATCCCGAAGAGTCCATCGAGAAGATGGCGGTGCTCGCTGAGCGCCACGCACCATACCTCACCGGCTTCTCATCCATTGCTTACGACACTCCTGGTTATGGCTATGGTGTGAAGGATGAGGATGGCACTCCGCTGATGCAGAAGCTGATCGCCGAGCTGGCTCATGAGTTCGATGTTCCTTACGTCCTTGACAACGCTTGGGGTCTGCCTTTCGTTGGGCACGATATCACCAAGAGCGGGGCCGACGTCATCTGCTACGCCATGGATAAGGCCACTGGTTCTCCGACCTCTGGTCTAGTCATCGGTAAGGAAGATGTCATGGTCAATATCCGCCGTGCTCTGGGTCCCCACGGTGACCGCTACGGCACCCCTGGTTCTTATGGTAAGGCTGCTTACGTGACCTTCGACCCAGGTAAGGAAGCTCTGCTCGGCCAGATCCAGGCCCTCAAGGTTCTCCGCGACAAGCCGGAGATCATGACGAAGCCGGTTGACGACCTTTACAAGATCGTTACCGAAGAGTTTGCCAAGATCCAACTGCCTGAGCGCCTCAAGAAGGGGATCCTCATCAGCAAGACCTACAACTCCACCGCTGTTGAGGTCAACTACGAAGGTACTTGGGCTGACGGCGAGATGGGTATCCCCGTCTTCAGCATTGAGGATATGTATGGCGGCTCGCATCTGTTGCAGGCTGGCATGAACCAGTTTGGTGTTATCCCGACCATCGCCTACGATGGCAATATCTTCATCTCCCCGGGGTTGGGCACCACTGACGAGAATGGTCAGATCATCGACGAGAAGATGCGCCTAGCTGTCAGAGCTCTGGTGCGCTTGATCGAGATCGTCTGCAAGTACGCTGGTCTGCTCGACTAAGGGACCCGTCGAGGGGGTGTGCCGCTTCGGTGCACCCCCTTTTTGACTGTCACTTCCTGCTTTCCGCCTCGTAGCGCTCAATTGCAGCGATCATAGGCACTGTCCACTGAGGACACAATGAGCAAAGGTACGAAGCAAGTCATACCGCAAGGGAGGCAGATATGATCGTTAAAATGGTTATAGTTGGTGGCGGCTGGGCGGGCAGCTCTGCGGCGGCAATTGGTGCGAAGGCAGGAGCGGATGTCACTGTGGTTGAGCGCTGTGACATGCTCCTCGGTACTGGCCTGGTCGGTGGGATCATGCGCAACAATGGTCGCTTCACGGCGACCGAGGAGATGCTCGCCCTTGGCGGGGGCGACATGTTTGAGATCGCTGACGCCTGTGCACGCCACAAGAACATTGAGTTCCCTGGCCATAGGCACGCCAATCTTTACGACATCTCCAAGATCGAGCCTGCCGTTAAGGAGTATCTCGAAAAGTTAGGCGTCAAGATCCACATGAAGGTGCGTGCCACTGATGTGGTGATGGAGGGCAAACGCATCAAGGCCGTGGTGCTTGACAATGGCGAAAAGCTCGAAGCCGACGTTTTCATCGAAGCCAGCGGTACCGCCGGTCCCATGGGCAACTGCGCCAAATACGGCAACGGTTGCGCCATGTGCGTCTATCGCTGCCCGACCTTTGGTCCGCGCGTCAGCATCGCCGCCAAGGCGGGCGTTGCTGAGTTCATGGGCAAGAAGGCAGATGGCTCGATCGGCGCCATGAGTGGATCGTGCAAGCTGTTCAAGGAGTCCCTTAGTCAGGAACTGCAAGATAAGTTGAACAAAACTGGCGTGTCGATCGTTCCGATCCCCTCCAATCTGCAAAAGAAGGGCTCCCTAGAGGCCAAAGCGTGCCAGCAGTATGCTCTGAAAGAGTTTGCCGAGAACATCATTCTGTTAGACACTGGGCATGCCAAGCTGATGTCTCCCTTCTTCCCACTGGATATGCTCCGCCAGATCCCAGGATTTGAAGAAGCCCGCTATGAGGATCCCTATTCGGGTGGTATCGGCAATTCCATGCGCTACCTGGCTCTCTCGCCGCGCGACAACCACCTCCAGGTCCAGGGAGTGGAAAATCTGTTCTGCGGTGGAGAAAAGGCTGGGCTCTTAGTGGGGCATACTGAAGCCATCTGCACCGGCGCTCTCGCAGCTCACAACGCTATCCGTCACGCCGTAGGTAAGGATCTCCTGCAGCTGCCTGAGACCCTAGCCGTGGGTGACGCCATCGCTCATGTCAATGAGCAGATGAAGACAGAGAAGGGCCTTGGACTCAAATTCACCTTCTCGGGTTCCGTGTACTTTGAGCGGATGAAAGAGAAGAACCTCTACTCTACTGACGTCGATGCCATTCGCAAACGCGTTGAGGCTGCTGGCCTAACCGGTGTGATGGCCCAGAAGTTGGTCTAGAGCTGTTCCAATCTAAGGCAGGGTGGAACCACGTCTCCCGATCTAGATGACCATGAGGCGAGAGATGTGTGGCTAGTGCACAAGCCGCTCGTCTCTCGCATAGACTCATGGTAGAACGACTGTCTATCGCATAGGATGGGACAAGAGAGCCGTACTAATTTTGTTGGTACACACCGACTGTTGAGGATGGGATAGAGGTGAAGGTATGCTGAGCGAAAAAGAGAAAAGTGAGTTCTATATTCTAGACACGATCGCAAAGTCTACTGAGCCGCTAGGTTCAGGGACTCTATGCAGTCAACTAATCCAAAAGGGCTTGGGAATCAGCGAAGCCACAGTAGGACGTATACTGAGACAGCTGGATCAAAAAAGGCTCACCGAGCGCATTGGGTATCAGGGTAGACGCCTGACAGAGGATGGAATGGCACGCCTAGCTCAGCTCGCCCGCCTAAACGATGAGGCGCTGATCACCAACGAGTTGCGGGAGAGCCTACATCTGCAGGACAGGCAGGATCTCATCGATACGCTGGTGGCGCGGAGAGCGATCGAGCGTGAAATCGCCCGCTTGGCAGCACACAACATTAGCAGTGAAGAGCTTGAGCATCTACGGACGTGCGTAGCCGATCATATGCTCCACTTTGAACAGGGCATGAGCGTCTCTCATGACGACCTGCTCTTTCATCGTATCATCGCAAAAGCCAGCCGCAACCGCATTCTTGAGGCGGCCCTAGAGCTGATTAGACAGAATTGGCAGTATACCCCCGTTTTGGCCTTCATCCGCACACAGGTTAACAAGAACGTGGTGCCGGACCATCAGCGCATCTTGGCTGCACTCGAATCTAGATCGCCAGAGGCCGCCGAACGAGCCACGATCGAGCATCTCGATGGCGTGCTCAAGGATGTCGAAAGCTACTGGGAGGTAGCCAATTCCTCTGTAATCGACGGTGAAGCTTAGTCATGAGACGGTGCCTACAATGGCGCTTTCTTTTTGCGCTCAACACCTCATCCGTGATGAGGAGCCAGTTAGTCGTGATGACGTCATGCGAGTTCCGGGAGTAAGAGCCGAGACATTTGCGAGTGATGGTGAGGAAGGCTATGCTCCGAGGTATTTTCAAAGTGTACGATTTGGAGTGAATAACGGATAGGAGGCGTACCATGAGCAGTCTTGCAGAAAAGGTTGTTGACGGCCTCGATATTGAGACCTTTATCATCTGCGCATCGGCCGATGAAGCCAAACAACTGGTGTTGGATTTCTTGAAGCAAGCCGGATTCAAGACCGTGGACGTAGTGTTCGTCCAGCATCAGGGACCGGGAGCACGAATTCGCGCACGCGCCTATAGCTATAAGCCTGGCGACAAGTATGGGTGGCTGCCCAGCATCGAAGAAAAATAGGCCAATATCTCGGTCGGGACTCACTATGTGGAGCTCAATAACTGCGGGCCAAGGCTAATCGCTGTGGGCTCGGGATAATGGGAGGCTAACCATGGCAGAACGTAAGCGCGTGCTTTTGGCGCCATTGGACCCCGTTCATGATATCGGGCTGAAGATGATTAAGCGCGCCATTGAACAAGCAGGACATGAAACCAAACTCCTTCCGCCAGACTATACTCCGGAAGAGGTAGTCAAGGCGATCGCGGACAGTCAAGCCGATGTGGTCTTGGTCAGTAGGACCCTCGGCTATGGTGTCGCGGAACTCTTGGGCAAGTTCATTGATCTGGTTGATGCAGCTGGGCTAAGAGAGCGGGTCAAGCTTGGGATCGGCGGCATGGCCATACGTCCCGAGTTGGCTGCGGAGCTTGGCTTCGATGCTGGTTTCGGCCCTGGCACACCTGTCGAAGCCGCCGTGGCATTCGTCGAAGGGCGCACCTATCAGGCAGATCTCTCGCAGTCACAGAAGAAGAAAAGCGATATGACCGAGGGCTACAGCTATCAGTACCGCCATCACGGTATCGAGAAACTTCTCGATGAGATCGTAGATGGGATCTTGCAGTGGTCGGTGGGGAAGAGCTCGCCAGCCATCAAACGAGCCGAGCTGAGGCAGGCCATGTTTGACCCCAACGTGACCGATAGCGAGATGAAAAGGCTGAAAGCCGACTATCAGAAACTGTGTGACCCAGTGGTCGCGAAGTTCTATGAGACCGGTGAGATCCATCCCAAGACCAGAAGACTAACTGCAAGCGAGCTTAAGGCGCTGGAGAGCTTCGTCGGTGATGTTAAAGGTCGCCTCACACCGCACAAGTTGCAGCACACACGGAGCAAGCCCTTGGTCTTTGCTCAGTATGGCACCGGGTGTCCCTTCATGGATATCGCTCACATCATGACCTGTGAGGCGTGGGGGGCTGACGGGGTCATCCACTTTGACCCGTCTTGGGGCGCCCGTACCGAGGGCTTTTTCGAAGGCTACCTCACCCACACGGAAGATGGTTCAGTCATTACCCCCGAGAACCTGCAGAGTATCCGTTTATCAACCAGCCCTTGGACCCTATGGCAAGTCCGTGCCCATCGCGGGCTTAACACCCCTGAGACGGTGGTCTTGGCTGGCATCACCGGCGCCGACATGACCAAGATCAACATTGCCTATGGCTCCCTTGGAGCCGGGACTGATCCTGCTCGCCTCACCATTGATGCCGTGGCGGCTATCCGCCATGCCGCCCACTACAAGCTCCCCTTTGACGTAGTAACCAATGAGGAACTCTGTGGCGTACCAGCCTTCAAGGCGTTTGCTGGTATGCTGATCACGGCACTCCTTGGTCGAAGATTGAACGGACGT
>CAZINL010000159.1:0-7309 GCA_964540595.1 uncultured Clostridia bacterium | reverse complement strand
CATATTGGCCGTTGAGCGAGGCAACACGCAACCCCGGTGTAGGGGCGCTGCTCTGCCGCGCCCGCGTTACCCCGTGTTCTTCTGCTTGGGCTTTGGACTCGTACATATGAGGAGGCGATCGGATGGTCAGTCGTGACGAGGTGATGGCGGCTCTAGGTGAGGTGATGGACCCCGAGCTGCACCGCAGCTTGGTGGAACTAAACATGATCCGTGATCTGGCGGTGGAGGGTTCGACGGTCAAGGTCGTGGTGGCTCTGACGGTGCCGGGCTGCCCGATGAAGCGACAGATCCACCAGTCGGTGGAGGAGCGCTTACTGGAAGTCCCGGGCGTGGAGAAGGTGCAGGTGGAGATGAGCTCCATGACCGATGCGGAGCGCCAGAAGCTGTTTGGTCAGAACAATGAGCAGATCCCACTGCTCGCCAGTGGGGCGAAGATCATCGCTGTGGCCAGCGGCAAGGGCGGGGTAGGGAAGTCCACTGTGACCGCCAACTTGGCGGTGGCGTTAGGTCAGCTGGGCTACAAGGTCGGAGTGATCGATGCCGACATCTACGGCTTTAGCATGGGGCGCATGCTGAATCTGCAGGGCGAGGCGATGCTGACGGAGGATGAGAAGATCATTCCTTTCGAGTCCCACGGCGTGAAGGCGATCTCCATGGGGGCGATGATGGACGAGGAGACCCCGCTGGTCTGGCGCGGGCCGCTACTGCGTAGCGCGCTGCAGCAGTTCCTTGGTGATGTGCTCTGGGGGCAGCTGGACTTCATGGTCATCGACCTGCCGCCTGGAACTGGCGATATCGCCATCGATCTGGCGCAGATGATCCCCGACAGCTATCTCCTGATCGTGACCACCCCGCAGCGGCTCGCCACCGGCGTCGCCAGCCGCGCCGCGCATCTCGCCGACAAGGTGGGGCAGACGGTGATCGGCGTGGTCGAGAATATGTCCTACTTCGCCGCCCCGGACACCGGGAAACACTACGAGATCTTTGGTGCGGGTGGCGGGCAGCAACTGGCGGACAAGCTGGGTGTGGGCCTCTTGGGGCAGATCCCGCTAGCCCCGAGCGTCCGTCAGACCGGCGACGAGGGCAACCCGGTGGTTCTGGAGCAGGACAACCCGGCCGGCAAGACGCTGCGCGAGGTCGCCAAGCGCGTGGTGGAACTCACCGGCAAAGGCGCTAACAGCAGAACCCAGCCCCATTAGGGGCTGGGTTCTTGACGCCTTCGGTCTGGGTCCTTAGGTTGTACGCTGCGCCCACGGGCCGGCCTCGGCCCCTACAGGACTCGAGACTTGAGACTTGTGACTTGTGACTTGTGACTAGGGACTCCCCTCAGCGCCGCCCGGCCAATGCAATCGCGTTGAACAGCAGCTTGTAGGTGTCATGCGCCTGGGCGCGGTAGTGGGGGGTAAAGCCAAAGAGCACCACCCGGCCTTGACCGAGCGGGATCTCAGCTAAGGCGGAGCGGCCGTGGAGATGGCTCTCGCCTAGGAGCCAGCCGCTGAGAAGCAGGTTGGTGGCTGGATAGTTGACCACGGAGCAGCCCGCGTCGAGGGCAAAGGCAGGCGAGCGCATGAACCAGATCACGTCTTCGCCGGTGGCGCCGTAGCCTAAGGGATGTTCAGGGTTGGTCAAGACGCGGATCAGCGATCCAGGGACGTAGAACTGTTCGGCCGGCACATCGCTAAGGATATTGCGGGCCGGTAGATTCAGCTTGTCGGCGGCAAAGGCGGCTGCCTGGTCAAGGGCGATCAGGGTCCCACCCTGCTCCGCAAACGTCCGCAGTTCGGCCAAGCCTACATCCCCGATCCCGCCCGCATACTGCGGCGGCACCATTCCTTCGCGGAAACCGCTCATGATCATCTGCCCAGGCATAGAGGGGAGGATGATGGCGTCGTAGCTCTCCGTCAGCTTGCCAGCATGAATCACGTCATTGGTCAAGCGGCTGAACTCGTAGCCAAACTGCTCCAGCACAAAGCGCAGCCAGCCCTCGTCCATGGAGGCGGTCCAGCTCTGGTAGATGCCGAGCCGGACCTTGGTATATGGCTGAAGCTCGACGGCGGGTAGTTGCTCGGTCGCGTCGATCTTGAGCCCGTTGTGGGCAGCCGGGGCAAGCATCTCCTGCACGCCCTCCTGACCGGCTTCGATCACCCAGGTACCAGCGGGATACTGTGTATCATACACGGCAAAGCCCGTACGGCTGCGAGCGACCTTGAGACCAGCCTTGACTAGCCGATTGGCCAGAGCAAAGGCCTCATTCTGACTGGGTTGGATCAGATGGTAGCCCTTACCGTCGAAGTGCGGTAACGGGTAGCGCGGCGGCTGCGGCGCATCCAGCCGCGACAGCTCGGCGGTAAACGGCTCCGCGATGGTGTTGACCTTGACACCCATCAGCAGTGGCAGGGTCTGAGCGGTGACATCATAGGGCCGCTGGGGAGGGCCGCCGGGGTATTGGCGGATATCGGGATAGTGCTGGGTCTCCAACAGCGTCTTGGCAAAGGCACCGTAGGGCTGATTGTAGAAGACCACCACGGATCCGGCGGCGTACTCGACCCCATCGACCGTAAAGGCTCGGTCGGCGGTGTGAAGCTCTACCAGGCCGCTGTCGAGGACATGCAGCAGCTTCGCCGCGGTAGCGGGATCTTTCTGTTCTTTCGGGACGATGAAGGCGTAGGGCCCGGTCTGGCGGTTGATGGCGTTGCGGCCGATGCAGTAGAAGTTGCGCAGCCAGGTGTCGCGATAGCGGGCGGTATGGGTCAAGAGGGCGTGACTGGCTGAGCGCTCGTAGTCGACGATATCGCTCAGATGCCATTCGCCGCCCGGCCAAGGCTGAGGGTGGTTCCAGGTCTGCTTCTTGGCATCGTAGCCAATCCCGGTGGTCAGTTGCTCAAAGGGGATCGTGACCGGGGTGGCGATTTTGACGCTGGCGGCCTCGGTGAGGATGCGGATGCCGCCATGGTAATGCTGATAGGCGCGCGCCGGGGTCCAGGCATCATAGATGGCATGGATGACGACGCCTGATTTGCCTTCACCGGTCAGTTGGTTGGCCATGGCCGAGCCGATCCAGACGATCTCCTGCTGCAGGATCGGATCGACATTGGGATCGATGGGGTCGACATAGGGCGGGATAAAGAAGCGCGCCGTGGTCGGGCCCATCTGATGCATGTCGTAGACCACCTGCGGGTGCCACACGTTGTGGATCTTCTCCACTGCTAGGCGGTTTTCGACCTGGGTGAGCATATACCAGTCGCGATTGTTGTCGTGACCGACGTATTTTTGGTATAGCCAAGGCATCGGGCAGCCTTCGTAGGGCGTACCAAGGTTCTGCCGATACCAGTCAACGACCATCCTGTGTCCATCCGGGTTCAGGGATGGGACCAAGATCAGGATGACGTTGTCCAGGATCTCATGGGTGTGAGCATCGTTCCCCGAAGCCAGCTCGTAGGCTAGGTCGAGAGAGTACTGTACCCCGGCGATCTCCGTCGAATGAACGCCACACGAGATCATGACGATGGTCTTGCCCTGACTGATCAACTGCTCAGCCTCAGCCTCGGATAGACCGCGTGGATCAGCCAAACGGGCTTGGATCTGGCGATATTCATCCAGACGCGTGTGGTTGGCAGGCGAGGTGATCACCAGTTGGATAAAGGGAAGACCTTCGGTGGTCAGTCCCAGCTGATCCATGGTGACGCGGTCGGAGCTCTCGGTTAGGAGCCTGAAGTAAGCGAGCATCTGGTCCCAGTCAGCTAGACAGCGGTCGGCCCCCGGTGCAAAGCCAAGAAATTCTTTTGGACTCATCATTGGCATCCCATTCCCCTCCTCGAAATAGTAGTGCAGGATTATTTCGTGAGTGGAGGCAACCATTCCTTTGTCGTACGAACAATTCAAACAAGACGTACAAAGATAGGCCAATCGTGGCGTTTGTCGTGAGCTTGATTTATAATGAAAGTACCGGAACTCGCATGACTTCATTGTTATACACTTACGCAGCCATCCAATGGCCTGCTTCTACGTCAGGCAGGTTCCGAAAGAATGAGTTATGGAAGTCGCTGGGAGTTGGGAGGGATGGAACGATGGCCGCAGAAGAGTGGCGCCTAGTGCGCTGGTCCATGATCATCACCACGATACTGGCGACGCTGGTCTCATCCTTCATCCTGACGTTTGTTTGGAGCACACGTAAGTCACAGCCCGCCACGCCGCCGCCGGATGCGATCGTCATCCCCGCCGACAAGATTGGGCGGACGCCGCAAAGGACGCTGCTACGGTAATTGAGAATGAAGAGTGAAGAATGAAGAGTTATGAGTTCGGGGTTGAGCGCCCGGAGTTTCATCGCGCATCTTGACAAAAGACGTCGATCCTTTTACAATAGCGTCAGAACTCTTTAAGGGCTGGTCCTGTGAGGCCAGCAAGAGTGGTAGCGCAACATAAGGTTTGCCCTAACTACTTCTTGCTGGTATGGCAAGAAGTTTTTTATTTGTCTTGCCATGCCGATGGCTAAGGGACCTCCACCAAAGCACAAAATACTTTGAGGAGGTCGAGTAATGGCTAAGCAAGCAACAGCACTAAAGGATGTGGAGCAAGTGTCCATGCCGAACAAGCGGAGTGACGTCATCTCAGCTGAGAATGTCCATGAGATCAGTATCGGCAAGCGTCTAGCGCTGTCGTTCCAGCACGTTTTTGCTATGTTCGGTGCCACGGTTTTGGTTCCTAAGGTCACTGGCCTTAACCCGGCAGTCACGCTCTTCGCCGCTGGCGCAGGAACGCTTCTGTTCCATCAGATCACCAAACGCAAGGTTCCGGTATTCCTGGGCTCGTCATTCGCCTTTATGGGGGCCATTCAGATCATTGGCAAACAGTATGGGCTTCCCTACGCCACCGGTGGTATCGCCGTTGCCGGCGCTTTCCTCGCTCTGATGTCGCTGGTTGTCGCCCTGCTCGGCGTCGAACGGGTCAAATCCCTATTTCCCCCGATCGTAACCGGCCCGATGATCATGGTTATCGGCTTGACGCTGTCACCGACTGCGATCTCCATGGCCTCGGACAACTGGCTGGTTGCGTCGATCGTCCTGCTGACGATGATCCTTGTCTCCACCTTTGCTAAAGGGTTCTTTAAGCTGGTCCCGATCGTCATCTCCATCGCTGTCGGTTATATCGTGTCGGTCGCCCTCGGTCTAGTTGACTTCAAGGCGATCGCTGATGCTAGTTGGTTCGCCCTTCCGCCGTTCGTCGCCCCCAAGTTCAACATGGCCGCCATCGCGACCATCGTCCCGGTTGCTCTAGTCACCATGATGGAGCATATCGGTGATATCACCACCAATGGCAGCGTGGTTGGCAAAGACTTCATCAAGGATCCTGGTCTCACCCGCACCCTGCTAGGCGACGGTCTTGCCAGCTGCCTGAGTGGTCTGCTCGGTGGCCCAGATACTACGACCTACGCAGAGAACACCGGCGTTCTCGCTGTCACCAAGGTGTATGATCCCAGCATCATCCGTGGTGCAGCTGTCATCACTATCTTACTCAGCTTGCTCGGCAAGTTCGGCGCGGTTCTGCAGACGATCCCCACAGCGGTTATGGGCGGTATCTGCGTCGTGCTCTTCGGTATGATCGCCACCATTGGCATGCGCACTGTGATCGAAGCCAACCTTGACTTCTCGCACAGCCGCAATCTGATCGTCGCTTCTCTGATCTTGGTCATGGGCCTCGGCGGCGCTACGATCAACATCACCCCGACCATCAGCCTACATGGTATGAGCCTCGCGGCCATCGTTGGCATTATCGTCAACAAACTGCTGCCGGAGAATATCTAACGGCCCCTCGCCCCTGGCCCCCTCGTGGATACGACGTGACAAACAACGAGCCAGCCCTGCGACTTCGCAGGGCTGGCTACTTTTGTAGAACACACTGTGCCTAGCCTTCGTCAGCACCCCTAGTGTCTAGTGTCTTGGGTCTAGTGTCTGTGCTACGGCCTTGGCACCAACAGCGTCGCCCCAGCGGCCTCGTGCTCGGTTGCTTTGCCCTCTGGGATCACGTCATCTACATGGTTGGCACGGAGCGCCTCCATCAGCATCAGAAACAAAGCTGCGGTGATCAGTAGAGGAGCTAGCGCTGACAGCAGGCTCATCAGATGACGTAGAAGCGATAGAGCGAAATAGTCCATGGTGTTTACACTCCTTGTCAGCTTGCTAAACCAATTGACACGATGTCGTCCGTGAGCCCCGTGAATCCCTTCGTTAGCTTGCGAGGGACTAGGGACAAGGGACTCGGGACTCGTCTCACATTAGTAGTATTGCCAGCTTTCGCGTCCGAAATGGCATTTTAGCTGCACAAAGAGCATAAGCGAGAAGGGATTCTCACTTTCGTGACTAACTTAGAATATGAGCACATGGAAAGGAGTGTTGGAGTATGCACGCCAAGCACGCCATGATCCCCAAAGCCCAGGTTACTACGATCCCATCTCAGTTTTCGTTGGCCAAGACGCTCAATATTATGGAGCGGGTTGGTCATCGTACGCTGCCCGTCGTAGACTATGGTCGTTTCGTTGGTGTTGTCGACAAGATGAACATCTACGAGCACATCTATATTCAGAAGGATATCGACATCGAGCAGGCCACCGTGGCTGATGTGATGATCAAGAACGTGCCTCATATCGAGGAGGACGACCTGATCGAAAACGCTGCCGTCATGATCAAGGGCCAGCGGATCTTCTTCCTGCCGGTGGTCAAAGACCACACTGAAGATCAGTTTGTCGGGATTATCCCCAACAGCATGATCCTCAATACCTTCTTGGCTGGCTTTGGCTATGGCGAAGAAGGACACCGTATCTCAGTCGTCGTTCACGATATGAAGGGACAGCTGGCACGGCTCACCCGCATCATCACCTCACTTGACTGCGACATCATCAGCCTGGTGACGATCAATCCCAGCGTTGATCTTGGTCTGGTGCGCGTTGTGATCAAGTTTATGGGCGATGCCGACCTCGTCGCTCAGCGTCTGGAGGATAACGGCTACCGCGTCCTTGATCTCGACAAGGAACCGCACAAGAGCCACATGGAGCGCCATCACAACTAGAGTAGCGAGTGAAAGAGAAATGACCTCGGCCAAAAGCCGAGGTCATTTTGCGTCGTATCGTTTTCGTACCATTTCCGTCTTAGCGTGCACCAAAAGTGCATAGTCTGATCATACGAGGGGAGTCTCTGCTTGGGCTGTAGGCGTGACCAGGATTACAGCAGACTCTCACGTGCGCTATCACTCAAACGGGGGTCATTGCTCAGGCGATCCACATACTCTGAGGCCTGTTCGGAAGTCCAACTACTCA
>CAZINL010000158.1:5035-7313 GCA_964540595.1 uncultured Clostridia bacterium | reverse complement strand
CTGGAGGTCGTCATTGAGGCGATGATGCGGGGGATCACTTTTGAGCGCATTGACCTCTACCGTTCGCAGGCAAAAGACTTTGTGATCACTGAGACGGGTCTGTTGCCACCATTAGCCGCCCTTCCAGGGTTGGGAGTTGCTGCGGCCAACAGCATTGTTGAGGCCCGTGCCGATGGTCCCTTCATCTCCATTGAAGATCTACGCCTGCGCAGCAAGGTCAATAAGTCCGTGATCGACATTCTGAGGAACCATGGCACCCTAGATCACCTGCCCGAAGACAATCAGCTGACGCTGTTCTAGGTCAGGAACTCGCATGAACTCATTGTGGTAAACCCACGCCGCCCTCAATGCTCTAGTTCCAGATCATGCAAGTTCCGAAAAGGAAGATGCTACGGCAGACAGATTGCGGTTTTTGCGGCAAACCTTGCATCAGGCTGTTGTCTGTGGTAAACTAAGACAGGTAGGTGGTGGAGAGTGGGGTTTCCCACTCTCTCTTTTATGGCACTACCTCGGAAACGCAGTCCATCTGCTATCTTTGTACTATCGTAGGCCCGGCGTGCAGTAAGAGTAGTCATGATCGGGACTGGTAATACTTGTACATGGGCTTTTCATATCAGTGGGCTTTTCGTAGCAAACATGTTTGAGTGGCCTAGCCAATGAGGCCCCATTCGTCCTTCAGGCAGTACGACAGAGGGCAAGACGGCCCCTACCTCCAGACGGATGCCGCTTCAGGTCCACTGTTGCCTGATGAATAATGACTGATGGTTCATAGCTTCGGGCTTTCATATCAGACTATGTCATATCGGTAGGTGTGAAGATGACGAAGAAAAGTGTGATCGAGATCGCACGTGAGCTTGGCGAACCCATTGCCGAACAGCTGTCGCTAGAGCTGTTTGACGTCGCGTTTAAGAAGGAAGGGAAGGATTGGTTCCTTCGCTACTTTATCGATAAGCCAGAGGGAATCACACACGTAGACTGTGAGGCCTTCAGTCACGCCGTTAGCGACCGCCTGGATGAGGTAGATCCGATCCCACAGAGCTATTTTCTTGAGGTATCATCGCCTGGAGCCGAACGGCCTCTACGCAAGGCGGCTGATTACGAACGTTTTCAGGGGCATCATGCCATGGTCACCACCTTTGCTCCTATAGAGGGACGCAAGAGCTTCGAGGGGAAGCTCGGTGGCCTCGTTGACGGCATGGTTGTGGTGGTGAGCCAAGGGAAACAATGGCAGATCCCTTTGGAGCAAGTTGCACAGGCTCGCCTAGCCATCTCATTTGACCGCAATTAATGTTTCGGAAAAGCAGTCCCGCCAGTGGGTTTTGAGGTTCTCCAGTGAGAATCCGAGCCCCCAACGGCATGGGACTCATTTCATAGCGGGGAGGACGTTTTTAAGTGAACGTTGAGTTTATCGAGGCCTTGCATGAGCTGGCCAAGGAGAAGAGCATTAGCACTGATATCCTCTTCGAGGCCATCGAGTTGGCTCTAGTCTCCGCCTATAAGAAGAACTTCGCCTCAGCTCAGAATGTTCGCGTCGAGGTCGATCGCAATACAGGGCGAATCGGCGTCTATTCGCGTAAATCCATCGTGGAAGTGGTCGATGACCCTCGGCTGGAGATCTCCCTAACAGAAGCCAAGCGCATCAATCCCAACTACCAGTTGGATGATGTGGTGGAACAAGAGGTTACTCCACGCGACTTTGGTCGTATTGCTGCTCAGACAGCTAAGCAAGTGGTCGTGCAGCGCATTCGTGAAGCTGAGCGTGGCATGATCTATGACCAATACGCAGATCGAGAGAGTGATATTGTCAATGGCCTGATCCAGCGGGTGGAACAGAAGAATCTCATCATCGATCTCGGCAAGAATGCCGAGGGGGTGCTCCCCGCCAGTGAGCAGGTGCCGACCGAGGTCTACAAACAGGGCGAACGGATCAAGACCTACGTGGTCGAGGTCAAGAAGACGCCCAAAGGGCCACAGATTGTAGTGTCACGCACCCATCCAGGGCTGCTGAAGCGGCTGTTTGAGCTGGAAGTCCCAGAACTGTTTGACGGGACTGTGGAACTCAAGTCGGTTGCCCGCGAGGCCGGACAGCGTTCTAAGATCGCTGTTTACTCGAAAGACCACAACGTTGACCCAGTGGGGGCTTGTGTCGGTCCTCGTGGCGCACGCGTCCAAACGGTGGTCAACGAGTTGCGTGGAGAGAAGATCGATATCGTCAAGTGGAGTAGCGATCCAGAGGAATACGTCGCCAATGCCCTCAGTCCGGCCAAAGCCGTGATGG
>CAZINL010000158.1:0-5025 GCA_964540595.1 uncultured Clostridia bacterium | reverse complement strand
GGTAACGATGGGTGACGACGGTAAGTCTGCGCGCGTGATCGTTCCTGACTATCAGCTATCATTGGCTATCGGCAAAGAGGGCCAGAACGCCCGACTTGCCGCCAAGCTCACTGGTTTCAAGATTGATATCAAGAGTGAGAGCCAGGCCATGGTGCTGCAAGGTAAGGAGGATGAGCGGTGAAACCCAAGAAGGTGCCTCTCCGGATGTGCGTCGGCTGTCAGACCATGCATCCCAAGAAGGAACTGCTTCGGGTCGTCCGTACTCCGGATGGGGAAGTGCTCATCGATCCCACTGGCAAAAAAGCTGGTAGGGGGGCCTATCTCTGCGCCAAAGTGCCCTGCCTAGAGCAGGCAGTGAAGAGGAAGAGCCTACAGCGTGCGCTGGAGCATGACTTGCCCGAGGAAGTGGTGAACAGCCTGAAAGCGAGGTTGATCCCCCCTGGAAGTTAGATCAGGTCCGGCCGAACGATCGGATCCCGAGACGGGGTCCTGCCAAGAGAAACGGGTTACCACGAGCGACAGCGCCAATCAGACCAAGATGAAGGGGCTGCTCGGGCTTGCCCAACGAGCGGGCAAGCTTATCTCGGGTGACGATGTGGTGCGTCGCCGCTTAGGCAAATCGCCCTCTCAGCTCCTCATTCTGGCTCATGATGCATCGCCCCGCACCAAAGAGATTAGGCGGATGGCGGAAACTGCAGGATGCGGGGTTATTGAATTTGGCACCAAGACAGAACTAGGTGCGGCACTCGGTAAGCCCGACCGAGCCGTCGTCCTTCTCGAAGATCGTGGGTTTATAGAGCGGGCATTGGTATTAGTGGGAGAAAGAGAACAGGGACAATAACGGAGGTGGCTCAATGGCCAAACAAAAAGTCAGTGATCTTGCTAATCAACTCTCGGTATCACCGAAGTCACTCATACATCTGCTCAAACAACTCGACTACCCGGTGGTTGATGCTGAGAGCTTAGTTGATGACCGCGTTGCCAAGGCCGTATCCCAGGCCGTAGTCGAGGCTATGGCTGATGGGTCAGCGCCTGATGCTCGGCGCCCGCAAGCGAATCGTCAGGCTGCGGGACCCCAGCCACGTCAGCCACAACAACGCCCAGTGCCAAATACCGAACAAGATGGACCCGATCAAGCAGCGGGTCAACGCGTGGCTCCCGCTGCACCCGTAGCACCAGGTGGAGTTAACGTGCCACCGACTGCTCGTCCGTCTTCGCCATCACAACCAGGCGTTCGCCCTCAGTCTTCAGCGCAAGGCGAGGAACGCCCGTTTCGTGCTGTACAAGGGCCAGCCGCACGTGAACGTCAGGATGGATCACATCGTCCTGCGCCAAGACCCGTTCGGCAAGACGGCCCGGGTCCAAGACAGAATCTGTCGCCAGCCGCGGAACCTCAAGCGGGCAGACCAACTCCTGCGCCGGGGCAACCGACTTCAGCGCCAGGCAGTCAGTCGGATGCGCCGCGTCCAATCATGCGTAACGACAATCGACCAGAGGGTCAGCCTCGTCCCGCGCCTGGCTTTCAAGATAGGGCGCCACGCCCCGAAGGCCCCAATGAGTATCGTGGCGACCAACGTCCTGCAGGAGCTCCGTCGGGTGCTCCGCGCCCGTATCCAGGCCCCCGCCCACAGGGACAGCAGGGCGGCTATGGTGCCCCTCGTCCACAAGGACAGCCCGGCGGCTACGGTGCCCCTCGTCCACAAGGACAGCCCGGCGGCTATGGTGCCCCCCGTCCACAAGGACAGCCCGGCGGCTACGGTGCCCCTCGTCCACAAGGACAGCCCGGCGGCTATGGTGCTCCTCGTCCACAAGGACAGCCCGGCGGCTATGGCGGACCACGTCCGCAAGGAGGGGGCTATGGTGCCGCACGCCCGCAAGGACAACCCGGTGGCGGCTATGGCGGACCGCGTCCGCAAGGAGGAGGCTATGGCGCTCCTCGCCCACAAGGCCAACCCGGACCTGGTGGCCCCCGACCCGGCGGCTATGGCGGCGGACGGCCTGATGGTCGTCCCAGCGGCCCGAGGCCTGACGGTGGACGTCCACGACCGGGTGGCGGCAGACCTGGATTTGCTGCACCGGCGCCAGCGCCAGCACCGGCCCAAGCTCCCACCAAGCAGGTTAAGAAAGATCGCAAGTATTCCGATGAACGCTATCGCGACCAGGAACGGCAGTTCTCTGGCGAAGGCGAGAACCTAGGTCGTGCTCGGCGCCCTGGTGACAGACGACGTCGTGGACCGTCGATACCAGATCGTTCCAATACTCAGATCCCATCTCAGGTTGAGCTGGGCGGTCCTATCACCGTCAAAGGACTTTCGGATCTGCTGAAGACCGACGTAGGCGCCGTCATTAAGAAACTGATGGCCCTTGGCGTTCTGGCTACTATGAACCAAGAGATTGACCTCGATACGGCGTCGCTAGTGGTTAACGAGTTCGGTAGCACCGTGATTGCTCCGAAAGAAGCCCCGAACCCTGAGGCTATCATCGAGCAGGAACCTGACGCTCCTGAGACCCTCGAAGCACGCCCGCCGATCGTAACGGTCATGGGGCACGTCGACCATGGCAAGACATCCCTACTTGACGCCATTCGCCACACCAATGTGGCCGCTGGCGAGGCAGGTGGTATCACCCAGCATATCGGCGCGTATATGATCGAGATCAATGATCGCAAGATCACGTTCCTCGATACCCCTGGCCATGAAGCCTTTACCTCCATGCGTGCCCGTGGGGCGCAGGTCACCGACGTGGCCGTCCTGGTTGTCGCTGCCGACGATGGTGTTATGCCGCAGACCGTCGAAGCGATCAACCACGCCAAGGCGGCCAAGGTACCGATCGTGGTGGCGATCAACAAGATCGACCGCCCCAACGCCAACCCCGACCGCGTCAAGCAGGAACTGACCGAGCATGCGCTGATTGCGGAGGAATGGGGTGGCGACACCGTCATGGTTCCTGTTTCCGCACTGAAGCGCGAGAATATCGACACCCTGCTTGAGAGTATCTTGCTGGTGGCCGATATCTCAGAGCTGCAGGCCAATCCGAACCGCAAGGCCACAGGAAGCGTTGTTGAGGCTAAGTTGGACAAAGGCAGGGGCCCGGTTGCCACTGTTCTCGTTCATAACGGTACCCTGCATGTCGGCGATGTGGTCATCGTCGGCGACACCTACGGTAGAGTCAGGGCCATGGTCGATGACAAAGGGCGGCGTATCAAGAAGGCTCCCCCGTCGACTCCTGTTGAAGTCATTGGTCTGGAGTCAGTACCGGCAGCAGGCGATCGCCTCTATGCCGTGGACGGTGAGAAGGATGCTCGTGTCCTAGCCGAGACCCGTACCACTGCCAAACGCATGGATGAGCAGCAACGCAGCCACCGAGTGACCTTGGAGGATCTCTTCTCCCAGATGCAGGAAGGAGAGGTTAAGGATCTCAACCTGATCATCAAGGCTGACGTCCAAGGCTCCGTAGAAGCGGTTCGCCAAGCCATGGAACGCCTGAGCAACAAGGAAGTACGCATCAACATCTTGCATGCTGGTGTCGGGGCCGTCTCCGAAGGCGACGTCATGTTGGCCTATACATCCAATGCCATCATCATCGGCTTCAATGTGCGTCCCGATCAGAATGCCCAGAGGGTGGCTGAGACCCAGAACGTCGAGATCCGGAGCTACCGCATCATCTATGAGGCCATTCAGGAAGTGGAAGCGGCGATGAAGGGGCTCTTGGCACCCGTCTTCAAAGAGGTTATCCAGGGGCATGCCGAGGTCCGTGAACTGTTCAAGGTTTCACGACTGGGCACCATTGCTGGCTGCTATGTGAACGACGGGAAAGTCATGCGTTCTTCGTCCATACGCGTCATTCGCGATGGCAAGGTCATCCACGAGGGCAAGATTGATTCCCTTAAGCGCCTGAAGGATGACGCCCGTGAGGTTGTCGCAGGCTACGAGTGCGGCATTCTGCTGGAGCGGTTCAATGATGTTAAAGAAGGCGACCGTCTCGAAGCCTTCACCATGGAAGAAGTGAAGCGCAGCTAACTTGAGTCATCCGTCAACCGTCAGCAATCTCGGTTGATCCAAAGCAGCCTGACACCCGAGACGGTAGACTCAGACGGTAGACTCTCTTAAGGGAGTGATCAAGCATGGCAGCACCTCGCACCGAACGTATTGCCGAAGCCATCAAGAAAGAGGTCAGCGACCTCCTCATGCGGGAGATCCGTGATCCACGCATTGGTTTTGCCAGTATTACTGATGTTGAAGTGTCTGGCGACTTGCGGCTTGTTAAGATCTTTATCAGTGTTCTGGGTGATGAGCAACAGAAAAACGACACCATGGCAGGGCTGGAGAGTGCCAAAGGGCTGATTCGTTCGACCATCGGCAAGCGCGTGCAGTTGCGTTATACGCCCGAAGTGGTGTTGAAGCTGGACGAATCCATCGCCCGCGGCGCTAGAATCAACGCCATCCTTAAAGAGGTCGACCCTGATGCAACCAAAGGTGGTCCGAACTGATGAGCACGTCTCTGACCAAAATGGAAGCGGTGGCAGCCTGCCTGTCCCGCTTTCCTCGTTTTTCGCTTGCCTATCATGTGAGCCCTGATGGTGATTGCCTTGGTTCCACAGCAGCCTTGGCGCTGATTCTGCGCAAGCTCGGCAAAGACGTGATCATCCTCGACTGTGATAGCGTCCCAAGCAAGTATATGCATCTCCCCGGGATGAATCAGCGGGTTGCCCCGAGCGCCATCTCATCCCCAGGGATCTTGGTGGCTCTCGACTGTGGAGACCTGGCACGGGTAGGCCCGGCAGCTGAGCTGACAGCGGCCGCTGAGGTAGTCATCAATATCGATCACCATGTCTCGAACCTGGGCTTTGGTGACGTCAGTTGGGTGGCACCGAAGGCGGCTGCGGTGGGAGAGATGATCTACGATCTGGCCCTGCACCTAGGTGTAGCTCTCGACCAAGAGATCGCCGCGGCCTTGTACACAGCCATTGTCACGGACACCGGCTCATTCCGCTACGATAACACCACCCCGCGTACCCATATCATC
>CAZINL010000157.1:4745-7341 GCA_964540595.1 uncultured Clostridia bacterium | reverse complement strand
GCAACGGCAGCTGTATGATGCGCTACGTGACCAACCTCAACCGCTGCCACTAACCGCTGCCACCACACTATCCGAATATAGTCCAGCAGTCTGGTCCAAGCTCAAGTCGTTGGCGCTGGTTGAGCTGGAAGACGATCTGGTTGGTTCCGCTTTACGTTCGCCAAGGTCTATACCCCCGCACCTGACCGATGAGCAGAGCGAAGCGTTGCAGAAGATCAGTGCGGCGCTAGGTGATGAGAGGTCGCGTCCGCTGTTGCTCCATGGAGTCACCGGCAGCGGCAAGACGGAGGTCTATCTACAGGCGATCGCACGTTGCATCGCCCACGGACGGCAGGCGATTGTACTGGTGCCGGAGATTGCTCTGACCCCGCAGATGGTAGAGCGCTTTCGGGCGCGGTTTGGTGAGGCGGTAGTGGTGCTGCATAGCTCTCTGTCTCAGACCGAACGCTACATGGCCTGGACGGCACTACGACGGGGAGCTGCGCAAGTGGTAGTGGGGGCTCGATCGGCCATATTTGCTCCTGTTCGTCGCCTCGGTTTGATTATCATCGATGAGGAGCACGAGAATACTTATAAACAAGAGGATGATCCCAAATACCACACCCGTGAAGTAGCTCTCTGGCGCGGGCGTTATCATGGTGCCACAGTGGTCATGGGTAGCGCCACTCCGGCGGTAGAGAGCTTCTATCGGGCGCTTCAGGGCGACTACCAGTTGCTGACCATGGAACACCGCGTTGGTCGGCAGGCATTGCCCGTGGTTCATGTAGTCGACATGCGTGAGGAACTGCAGGCGGGTTGGCGTTCGATGTTCAGCAGGGCTCTGACAGCCAAGCTTGAGGCTGTGATCGCTCGAGGCGAGCAAGCTATTCTGTTCCTTAATCGGCGTGGTTATAGCCGTTTCGCGCTCTGCCGTGCGTGCGGCGAGGTGATGAAATGCCCGCATTGCGAGATCTCATTGGTCCAGCATCTGCGGGAAGATCACCTTCGCTGCCATTACTGTGGTTATACCACGCGTCTGCCGAAAGTCTGTCCCCACTGCGCGAGCGGCTATCTGCGCTATTTCGGTGTCGGTACTGAGAAGGTCGAAGAAGAGTGCCGACGCTTATTTCCGGATGTGAAGGTCCTGAGGATGGATGCTGACACCACCGCTCGCCGCGGCAGCCACGAAACCATCTACCGAGCCTTCGCTCGACGTGAGGCGCAGATCCTGGTCGGAACACAGATGGTTGCCAAGGGCCTGGACTTCCCTCATGTGAGTTTGGTGGGTGTGCTGGCGGCCGATGCGATCCTTCGCTTCCCTGATTACCGTGCCAGCGAACGGGCTTTTGCCTTGCTGACGCAGGTAGCGGGGCGGGCTGGGCGCGGTAAAACGACAGGCGAGGTGGTCATCCAAAGCTATGAACCGACGCACCCTAGTGTCGTCTATGCCTGCCAGCATGACTACAGAGCCTTCTATGACTATGAGATTGAGTCGCGGCGTCGCCAACAAATGCCCCCCTTTGCCCACATTGCGTTGATGACCGCGTCGGGTGTGGATGACCAGAGTGTTGAGGCCGTCTTGAAAGAGGTGGCGCGTGGTCTGTCGCACCCATCAGTACGACTGATGGGCCCACAGCGGGCCGGGGTGGCAAAAGTGAAGGACCGTTGGCGTTGGCAGCTTTGGGCTAAGTCACCGGATCGCGAGGCCATGGTGGCCGCCATTAGTAGGCTGGCAAACCAGTCAACTGCTCATAGTGGCGTGCAGTTGGGTTTTTGTATCGATCCGTTGACTTTCTAGACCGTCTGAGAGTACCGTCACCCGTCTGGAAGATCGCCTTAAGGGTGTACAGATGACTGTCGGCGGATTACTGAAATGGAGGAGGTACCCCATGGCAGTACGTTTTATACGCAAGGGTGAGGATCCGGCTCTCAGGGTCGTAGCCAAGGAAGTCAAAGAGATTAGCCCGTCCATCATCCGCTTATTGGATGACATGCTTGAGACCATGCGTTTTAACAAGGGCGTAGGACTGGCTGCACCCCAAGTAGGTATCCCCAAACGTGTGGTTGTGATCGAAGTGGGTGATAAGATCTATGAGCTCATCAACCCCGTGACTAGGACGGCCGAAGGAAGCTGCATAGATATCGAGGGCTGCCTGAGTTTTCCCAAAATATGGGGAGAAGTCGAGCGTAGTGAGCGAGTGGTAGTGGAAGCCACCGATCGCCATGGCAATCAGTATTTTATTGAAGGCGATGGCTTGCTCGCGCGTGCTTTGCAGCATGAGTTGGATCACTTGGAAGGCAAGGTTTTCGTTGACAGGGTCACACGGTTTGTTAGCGAAGCTGAGCTTGAGGAGAGCGAGTCATGAGTCTTCGTGTCGTTTTCATGGGAACCCCTGACTTCGCTGTGCCCTGCCTAGACCAGTTGGTCGACGATGGGCACCACGTCGTGATGGTGGTTACGCAGCCGGATCGACCCAAGGGCCGAGGACTGACGCTGTCTTCATCTCCGGTGAAGACCCGTGCCCTCGAACTGGGGCTCACGGTATTGCAGCCCGAGAGTATGCGCGAGCCTGCGGTCATTGAGCGATTGGCAGACCTAGCCCCGGACTTGATCGTC
>CAZINL010000157.1:2398-4735 GCA_964540595.1 uncultured Clostridia bacterium | reverse complement strand
TTGATCGTCACCGTCGCCTTTGGACAACTCCTGCCAAGGGCCATTCTCAATCTTCCTCCGCTAGGGGCGATCACTGTCCATGCCTCGCTCCTACCCAAGTTGCGCGGCGGGGCTCCCATCCATTGGGCTATCATGAATGGGGAGCGGGAAACCGGCATTACGACCATGTACATGGCGCCGCGGTTGGATGCAGGGGATATGATCCTGCAACGAGCCGTGGCCATCGATGCTCACGAAACCGTTGGCGCGCTGCATGACCGGCTAGCCCCCCTCGGGGCATGTCTTCTGAGTGAGACCATTGCCCTGATCGCCCAGGGTGATGCGCCCAGGGTGCCACAGGATGAATCTCGCGCCACTTACGGTCCCAACGTATCTGCCACTGATCAGATACTGGGCTGGAACTGGCAAACGGACAAGCTATGCGATCGTGTCCGTGGTTTGGACCCGTGGCCAGGGGCGATCACCAGCTGGCGAGGATCGGTACTCAAGGTGTGGGCAGTGGAGCGGGCTTATGGATCAGGGACGCCTGGTACTGTGCTCGAAGTGCGGCGTGGAGCAGGTTTTCTCGTAGCCACTGGCGATGGTGCAGTCTTGGTCAAGGAGCTGCAGCCGGCTGGGAAACGCCGGATGCCTAGCCCTGACTTTATGCTTGGCTACCGCCTGCAGATCGGTGAGCGACTGGGTGAGGGGCAACTTTGATCCCCCGTGCTATGTGCCTGGCGCAGAGTGATGAGGTGACCGCTGTCAGAAGCCGTCTGGCCAGGGATGCCTGGGGATGGCTTTTCTCTATGGTTGTCCCTTCAGGAACTTGCATGACTTCATTCCGCAGCCGCACGCGCAAGCGGCGATCTGCATCCTTGATTACTGCGGCTCTGCCGCATTATTGTGGTAGACGTACATACATCCCCAATGCTCTGATTTACGTCATGCAAGTTCCTAAAGAAATGAGACAATGCATAGCACCGACCAATCGCACATGGATCGCAATGTAGGCTTTTCTATTGCGAGAAACTGGCAACACTAGAGATAGGTGGATCGTTCCGGAGAGTGTGAGTTGCGCGAGACGTGTATGGAGAGGAGCTTGTCTGTGACCCAAGAACCCTCGCATAATCCACGGGCCTTGGCGCTCAAGGTCCTGTACCAGGTGGAGACTGAGAGCGCTTATGCGAATATTGCTCTAAACCAGGCTCTGCGGGTCAGTCATCTTTCAGCGGCTGACCGCTCGTTAGCCACAGAACTGGCCTACGGGGCAGTGAAATACCAGTTGACCCTTGACTATTGGATCAGCCAGCTGTCGTCTCGTCCGGTGGGTGAGCTTTCGGCCTGGGTCAGAGTGGCGTTGCGGCTGGGCCTGTATCAGCTGCTGTTCTTGGATCGCATTCCGGCTCATGCGGCAGTGGCCGAAACGGTAGAAGCTGTGAAGAAGAGGGTCAACCGGGGAGCCGTAGGCCTGGTCAACGCTATTCTGCGCCGCGTGACGCGCGGCGCAACCGTGGACTACGGCGACCAAGCAGCGGATCCAGTGGGTTATCTAAGCCGACGTTACTCACATCCCGAATGGCTCGTTGCCTCATGGCTGAAGATGCTAGGGCGCGAGGAGACCGAGGCGCTATTGGTCGCCAATAATTGCAACCCCAGCTTACATCTACGAGTGAATACCCTCAAAGCGGATCGCGAACAGGTGCTGACGGCCCTACGAGCTGCAGGGCTCGACCCGCTGCCATCACCCCTGCTGCCGGAATCGCTGCGCTTGGACAGAGGATCGATCGAACACAGCCCCCTCCTACGTGATGGCTGGATGCTGGTGCAAGACGAGGGAGCGATGTTGGTTAGTCGAGCTGTCGATCCCCAACCGGGTGAACGCATCTGGGACGTCTGCAGTGCTCCGGGAGGCAAGACAACGCACATGGCCCAACTGATGAACAACATCGGCTATATCGACGCTACCGACATCCATCACCATCGCCTGGAGATGATCGAACACAGTGCCACGCGCCTTGGGATCAGCATCATCCATACACTGCAGCAGGATGCACGCCTGATGGCGCACGAAGACGGCCGCATGTACGACCGCATCTTGGTCGACGCGCCCTGTTCTGGTACGGGGGTACTCAGACGTAAGGTCGATGCTCGCTGGCAGAAATCGCCCGAGCAGGTCGAGGAGCTCAGTCACCTTCAGTTGGAGTTGCTGGCCGCGGCCGCTAGCCGACTGCGTCCTGGTGGGCGGCTTGTTTACAGCACCTGCTCGCTGGAAGTGCAGGAAGACGAGCAAGTGATATCAGCCTTTCTCGGTCAACACCAAGCGTTTCGCCCTTACCCACTACGACGGACCCTGGT
>CAZINL010000157.1:0-2388 GCA_964540595.1 uncultured Clostridia bacterium | reverse complement strand
GCTCTTTCCGCATCGGCACGAGACGGACGGTTTTTACATAGCGGCATTGACTAGGGTCGACGGGTGACACGCCTACATCCAAGCTGACGGATACAGGCACTGTGAGCCTGTAGGGTACGGTTACAGTTTTCCGATGGTCGAGGTTCCGTGTGCGCAGGAAATCATCACCACAGGGTAGAAGAAAAAGGGGAGAGTACCGACCTGCTGAGTCCGGCGTCGCGAAGGACTCTGCTTCATGGTTCCCCCCGTATGACGAAGGGAGTCCAGATTATGCAAGAGAAACGCCCGGTCCTTCTTGGCATGGCGCCAGCCGAACTGGAGCGGCTGCTCCAGGACCTTGGTGAACAGCGGTTTCGCGCTCAGCAAGTTGCTGAATGGATCTACCAAAAAGGAGCCGCTACGTTTGATGAGATGTCCAACCTCTCACTGACCTTGCGGGAGAAGCTTAGCAACGAAACGTCGCTGGGGACGCTGTCAGTCGCAGCGCGCCAGCAGTCTCACCGCGACCCGGTGACCAAGCTCCTTTTGGAGCTGTCAGATGGGCAACGTGTTGAGAGTGTGGTGATGCGCTACAATTACGGCAACAGCGTCTGCGTCTCCAGCCAGGTCGGGTGCAAGATGGGCTGCGGTTTTTGTGCCTCGGGGCTCAGCGGCTTTACTCGTAACCTGACAGCCGGGGAGATGGTGGGTCAGGTCTTAGCTATGTATCGCGAGATCGGTCAACGCATCAGCCATATCGTCCTGATGGGCATGGGAGAGCCCTTGGACAATTACGATGAAGTTATCAAGTTCATGGCCATAGCCAATGCACCGTGGGGGCTGGGGATCGGCTACCGGCATATCGCGCTCTCGACCTGTGGGATCGTACCGCGCATTCGCGACCTGGCTAAAGAGGGGATTCCCATCAACCTATCAGTATCACTGCATGCCCCCAATGATGAGATCCGTCGTCGCCTGATGCCGATCAGCCAGAAGTATCCGATTAACGAACTACTGAAGGCGTGTCGGGAATATGCCGACCTCACTCATCGGCGCATTACGTTTGAGTATTCGCTGGTGCAGAATCAGAATGACCGTCCCGAGCATGCTAAAGAACTGGCCACGCGGTTGCGCGGGATGCTCTGCCATGTGAATCTCATTCCAGTCAATCTGGTCGCTGAGCGTGGCCTCAAGCGCAGCCGTCAAGATGCCGTTCAGGCCTTCGCTGCTATTTTGCAGGACGCAGGGATCGAGACGACCATCCGCCGCGAGATGGGCAGTGACATCGATGCCGCTTGTGGGCAGTTGCGCCAGAGAATCGAGGCTAGAGATCCGGAAGTCGACCTTTAAGAGCGCAGTTCGGGGTTGCCCCGAGTAGTCGGATAGTAGTCAGATATAGGACCGAGATAGTTCCGGGTAGGGGAGGAGACCAGTGATCAAACTCGTATGGGGGGCCGCCACCGACCGCGGCCAAGTGCGCACCGCCAATGAGGATTATCTCTTCGCTGCCCCGTTAACAAGCATGGCGAACCCTGCCGTCGTCCTGCTTGCCATCGCGGACGGCATGGGGGGGTATCAGGCAGGCGAGATAGCTAGCCAGATGGCCATCCAGTCCGTCTCCCAGTATCTGGCCAGTAGGTCCAATGACTGGCCGGCCCCAGAAGATGGACCGGATTGGTTAGAGCTAATCCGCGGCGCCATGCGCCAAGCCAATCAGGAGATCCTGCTCGCTGGAAACAGCAATAACCAGTACAGTGGCATGGGTACCACCATGACCGCTGCGCTCGTGGTGGGAGAGCGTCTCTATATCGGACATGTGGGCGACAGCAGGCTGTATCATCTCGGATCAGGCATGATGCATCAGATTACCAACGACCACTCTCTGGTTGGCGAACTGGTTCGAACCGGTGAACTGACAACCGATGAGGCCATGACACATCCTCAGCGTAATCTCGTTCTCCGCGCACTGGGAACGGACTGGGATGTCACCATTGACACCGCCTGTCTTGAGCTCACTTCTGGTGACAGTCTGCTTCTCTGTACCGATGGTCTCAGCAATCTGGTGCGTAGTACTGAACTCGCAGCGGCGCTGCAGAGCAGCCAAAGCGTCGAACAGATAGCCCAAGCTCTAGTCCAAGAGGCCAATGCCCGGGGTGGGTATGACAATGTCAGCGTGATTGTCGCGAGGGTACAGTCCAACAGCGACGGAGGTGGGACTGTATGATTGGAACACTGCTAGTCAATCGCTACGAACTGCTCGAGGTCGTCGGCGGTGGTGGGATGTCGTTGGTCTATAAGGCCAAAGACACTTGGCTGAAACGGCTAGTGGCCGTCAAAGTCCTTCGCCCTGAGTACACCGATGATGAGGATTTCATCCGCCGTTTTCGTCGTGAGGCACAAGCGGTGGCG
>CAZINL010000156.1:420-7341 GCA_964540595.1 uncultured Clostridia bacterium | reverse complement strand
TTGGAGAGGGCCGTGCTCGGGGTGGAACGAGTCGGCGATGTCCCGGGAGAACTGATCCCACAGCTCTACTTCCAATATCTCGCCTCCCAGGATGCTCGCGAACTGGAAGGGGTCTTCTACCACAACCATCTCGACGTGCTTTCGATGATCACGTTGATGTCGACCCTAGCCGAGGCTGGAGCCGATCCTCGCCGCTGCCTAAGCTACGGGGCCGATTTCTACAGCTTAGGCAAAGTCTATGATGAGTTGAGCGATGAGGTGAAGGCGCTGGCCTGCTATGAGCAGGCGCTCGGTTACTCCATGACCAAGGTCACCCGCGAACGGACGCTGCAGAGGCTGTCGTTCCTGCACAAACGGCTGCGTCAGCGTGACGAGGCGGTCCGGATCTGGCAGGCGATGATCGACGAGCAGTCGGTCGGCAGCCTGTTCCCCTACGTGGAGCTGGCCAAGCACTATGAGCACCAGGAGCGTGACTTTGAGCGCGCTCGACGCTTGGTGCTGATCGCCCTACAGCGGCTGCGCGGCAGCCGCTGGTTGGGCAACTCGCCCAAGGAGCTGTCCGAGTTGGAGCACCGCCTGGCGCGCTTGGATACGAAGATAGCTAAGCAAGAGTCCAAAGGCCAAAGCCCGAAGGCCAAAGTGGAAGAGGCATGACCAAGAGGTCCAAACAAGAGGAGCCGCCGTAAGGTGGCTCCTTTTTGGTCACAAATTGTGGAACTACACGAATCTGAGTTAACAGCGTCATCTGCCCGTTGCTAAAAAACGAACGTTTGATATACAATAGTACTAAACATCCGGATTGGAGGGGTAACGATGAGCCAATGTGTTCTCACGACCGACTTTCTGCAACTCCCGCTCAAGGCCAAGGGGAAAGTGCGAGATATCTATGACCTGGGGGATCACCTGCTGATGATCGCCACCGATCGGGTCTCGGCCTTTGATGTGGTGCTGCCTAGTGGCGTTCCCCACAAGGGGCAGGTGCTGACCAAGCTCTCTGAGTTTTGGTTTGGCAAGTTGGCCCATATTGTGCCCCACCATTTGGTGACTACGCGCGTCGAAGAGTTTCCCGCTGAGCTCCATGCTCACGCTGAACCGTTGCGTGGCCGTGCCATGCTGGTCAAAAAGGCTGAGGTGATTCCCGTAGAATGTGTCGTGCGCGGCTATCTGGCGGGGTCCGGTTGGAAGGAATACCAGAAGAGCCAGACTGTCTGCGGTATCCCGTTGCCCACCGGTCTACGCGAGTCCGAGCAACTGCCTATGCCGATCTTCACCCCCGCTGCCAAAAACCACGTCGGCCACGACGAAAACATTACCTTCGAGCGGATGGTGGAGATGGTTGGCGCTGATCTCGCCACCCAGTTGCGTGAGATCAGCCTGAGGCTCTACGCCGAGGCGGCTGAGCACGCCCGTGCACGTGGGATCATCCTCGCCGACACCAAGTTTGAGTTTGGACTGATCGATGGCCAGGTCACTTTGATCGACGAGGTTTTCACCCCGGACTCGTCGCGCTTCTGGCTGGCAGATGAGTTTCAGCCAGGCAAGTCCCAGCCCAGCTTGGACAAGCAGTTTATCCGCGATTATCTGGAAGAGATCCGTTGGGACAAAGAGCCTCCCGCTCCCCAACTACCCAGCCATGTGATCGACGGGACCGTCAACCGCTACCTGGCCGCCTATCGTCAGATCACCGGTCGGGAACTCCGGGCAGACCTGTAGCGAGTCCCTGGTCTCCAGTCCTTAGTCCCTAGTGAGATATCGAGAAACGTGTTAACTTAGGGGCCTGACCCTAAGTTAACACATTAAAGGCCTTGGGCATAATGCCCAAGGCCTTTAATGTGTTGCGGTGGTCGTGCTTATGAGATGCGGACGACGTTGGTCGCCTGGGGACCTTTTTGCCCCTCAACCACGTCAAATTCCACTTCTTCACCTTCGTTTAGGGAGCGGAACCCTTCGCCTTGGATGGCGGAGAAATGGACAAATACGTCCTGACCGTTCTCCTGAGCGATGAATCCAAAGCCCTTCTCACCGTTGAACCATTTGACTTTACCTCTCATGAATACAGAAGCCTCCTACTAACTTACTCCAGTGCCCCTGCTGTGGGACACCTAGAGACATTATACCCCGGTTCATCCACCAACTAAACATGTCGCCGCAAAAAGCCACCACGGCACCAGTCCGCTAGCGATGGACACGTCGCCCTGTGGGTGGTATCGTTCAAATCTTTACCTTAGTTGGAAGGAAACCAACAGTCAGAAGGGAAATTAGATAGCGACTTTGTTCCATAGTTCATCCGAGGGGGGAAAGAGATGCGCCTTACAGAGCACCCCATTTTACAGTTCAAACGGGGGCCAAAGGTGACCATCACCTTCAATGGGCAAGAGGTAGAGGCCTATGAGGGTGAGACGATTGCGGCGGCTCTACACGCTGCCGGGGTCTATGTCCTCAGCCACAGTCCGGAGAAAGGTCGGCCGAGGGGCTTCTTTTGTGCCATCGGTCAATGCTCGTCCTGCATGATGGTGGTGGACGGCCAGCCCAATGTCAAAGTCTGCGTGGAAAAGGTGCGCGACGGCATGCGGGTGGAGACCCAAGAGGGGAAGGGGGTACTGCCATGCGCCACACCGAGATAGCCATCGTGGGCGGTGGTCCGGCCGGGATGTGTGCGGCTCTGATGGCCGGCAGGATGGGTGCCAAGGTCACCTTGATCGAGGCTGACGACCGCATTGGTGGGCAGTTGACCAAGCAGACCCACATGTTCTTTGGTTCGCAGCAGCAGCACGCCGGGACGCGCGGGGTCGATATTGCTCAGATGTTGGTCGATGAGCTCAGCGCAATGGACAACGTCACCGTAATGACCAACGCCACCGTCCTCGGTCACTATGACGACGGTGTGATCACCATTGACCAAGAGGACCACTTCATCACCATGAAGCCTGAACGCCTGATCATCGCCACTGGCGCTTCGGAGAAGATGATCGCGTTTCCCAATAACGATCTGCCCGGTGTCTATGGGGCTGGGGCCGTGCAGACGCTGATGAATCTCTATGGCGTCATCCCCGCCCAGAAGGTGCTAATGATCGGTGCCGGCAATATCGGCCTGATTGTCAGTTACCAGCTCATGCAAGCCGGAGTGCAGGTGCAAGCGATTCTCGATGCCGGTCCGCAGATCGGCGGTTACTTGGTGCATGCGGCTAAGATCCGTCGTGCCGGGGTACCGATCCTAGTTCGTCATACCGTGAAAGAGGCGCTGGGAACCGATCGTGTGACCGGTGCGCTCGTCCACCAACTGGACGAGCGCTGGCAGCCGATCCCGGGCAGCGAGCGGCAGATCGAGTGCGATGCCATCTGCCTGGCGGTTGGTCTATCGCCGCTCTCCGATCTACTCTGGCAGGCCCAGTGTGAGATGAGATACGTCCCCGAGCTGGGCGGTCATGTGGCCCGGCGCGATCATAACCTGCAGACCACCGTTGCCGGCATTTATCTGGCTGGCGATGTAGCTGGGGTCGAAGAGGCCAGCGCGGCTATGGTTGAAGGGCGCCTTGCCGGGCTCAACGCCGCTGCCAGCCTCGGTCATACCATGGACGGCGTGGAAGTGCTGCGCCAGGATCTGATGACGCAGCTGGATACCTTGCGGGCAGGCCCAGTGGGGGCCAAGATCCGTCAGGGGCTCGGCCGCCTGGTCGGTTAAGGAGGATAACCATGCTGAGCAAAACCGGTGCCCCAACCCTGGACGATCTGGCCAACGTGACGCCCAGCGCCGCGCGTATGGCTCAGGGGCCTGTGGCGGTAATCGAATGTTTCCAGCAGATCCCCTGTAATCCGTGTTCCACCTCCTGCCCGCGGGGGGCGATCAGTTCGTTCAATGATATCAATGATCTGCCCGAGATTGACCACGACCGCTGCAATGGCTGCGCCATCTGTGTAGCCAACTGCCCCGGGCTGGCGATCTTCGTCGTAGACGAGAGCCACAGCGAGACGACCGCCGTGGTGAAGATCCCCTATGAGTTCTTGCCTGTGCCCGAGGTAGGGCAGAGGGTGACCGCCGTGGATCGCGAAGGCCACGCCGTGGGCGAGGCTCGCGTGCTCCGCGTCCAGAACGGCAAACAGCAGGATCGTACTCTGGTGGTATGGCTGGAAGTTCCCAAGGAACTGGCCATGACTGTACGCCATTTTCGTGTGGAGGGCTAGACCATGAGCGATGCAAATGTCATTCTCTGTCGGTGCTCGGATGTCAGCCGCGATGAGGTGCACTATCTCATCGATCAGGGCCTGACCACCATCGAAGAGCTGAAGCGTATCTGCCGTTGCACCATGGGCCCCTGTCAAGGGCGGACCTGTCGGCAACTGATCACCCAGGAGATTACGGCCAAGACCGGTAAACCCGTCAGCGAGATCGACCCGCCTAAGTTTAGGCAGCCGCTGAAGGGCGTTACGTTGGGGGCCGTGGCTAAGGGGGAGTTTGACGATGAAGAAGACCGCTGACGTCGTGGTCATTGGCGGCGGTGTAGTAGGTTGTTCCATCGCCTACCACCTGGCGAAAAACGGGTGTCGCAATGTGGTACTGCTGGAGCGCAGTTTCTTGGCCAGCGGCTCTACCGGTCGCTGCGGGGCGGGCGTGCGTCAGCAGTGGGGGACGGAGATGAACTGCCGTCTGTCCACGGGCAGTTGCCGCGACCTAGAGAATATGAATGAAGAGCTGGAGTATGATGGCGATATTGAGTTCCATCAAGGTGGCTACCTCCTGGTTGCCTATACCGAACACCAGGTGGAGCAGTTTAGAAAGAATGTCACCTTACAGAACAGCCTCGGCATTGACTCACGGCTGGTCACCCCCGAAGAGGCGAAGGAGATCATCCCTCACCTGAACACCGAAGGGTTGATGGCGGCGACCTTCTACCAGAAGGATGGCCATGCCAATCCCTTCCATGTCACCCGCGCCTATGCCATGGCCGCCCAGCGGCTGGGGGTGGAGATCAACACCTACACCACCGTCACGGGGATCCGAACCGAGAGCGGTCGGGTCGTGGCGGTGGAGACCGACAAAGGCGAGATCAGCACCCCGGTGGTGGTCGATGTGGCGGGCGGCTACGCTGCCGTGGTGGCAGAGATGGTGGGGCTGAAGCTGCCGACCTTCTCCGAGCGCCATCAGATCCTGGTTACCGAACCAGTGGAGAAGATGCAGGGGCCGATGGTGATGAGTTTTCACCACCATGTCTACTGTCAACAGTCGCCCCATGGCAGCTTCATCATGGGCTTTGGTGACCCGAACGAGCAGCCGGGCTTCAATATCCGTTCCAGCTGGCAGTTCTTAAAGGACATGGCCGAGACCATCACTTGGCTCCTGCCGCCGCTCGCTGATCTGAGGATCGTGCGGCAGTGGGCTGGGCTCTACCACATGACCCCTGACCGCCAGCCGATCTTTGGTGAGGCGCCTACGGTGAAGGGCTTCCATATGGCTCTTGGTTTCTCCGGTCATGGCTTCATGATTGCCCCCATGACCGGCCGCCTGACAGCTCAAAATATCCTTGGTCTACCGCTGGATATGCCGATCGACATGCTCGGTCTTGACCGCTTTGAGAAGGGGCAACTGATACTAGAGCCGTCGGTAGTGTAGCTCCGTGGAGCGGAGCCAGACAGACACTAGACCCAAGACACTAGACCTCTTGATACCTTTAGCCGTATGTGGTAGATTGCGCTTTGGGGCCTGCGGAGAATATCCGCAGGCCTTAATTTTGCTCTAATCTTGAAACCGGGGGTCTACTGTGGCTTAATAAGGATATATCCTGAACTGATCAATAATGCAGTTATCATGACTTTCTAGTGTCTCGATCGCAGATCGGAGGTGACCGATGCCCAACATCTATGCTTCGCTCACCGCCTCGTCGCCCTCCATCGGGCTCTTGGTGGTGGCCATCGCGCCAACCATGGTGCTGTTGAGCTTCTTGTATATCCGCGACAAATACGAGAAGGAACCGTTGGCTTTATTGGCCAAGGCATTTCTGTTTGGGTGCCTCAGTGTGGTTCCTGTGATCGTCATGGAACTGCAGTTGACCAAACTGAATCCTTTTACAGGCTTGGCAGGTACGGCTTTCGATGCCTTCGTGGTCGCGGGTCTGGTCGAGGAGTTGTTCAAGCTGGGGGCCGTTTACCTGGCGGTCTACCGCAGCCCCCATTTCAACGAACCCTATGATGGGGTCATCTACGCGGCTAGTGCATCGTTAGGCTTTGCCACCATCGAGAATATTGGCTACGTGTTTAGCCACGGCTTGGGAACAGGGATCAGCCGTGCCGTCCTTGCCGTGCCGGGGCATGCGCTGTGGGGAATCGCCATGGGCTTTTATATGGGTGCGGCCAAGTTCGCTCCCGCTCAGAGGCGACCAAGACTATGGCTGCTCTCATTCGTCATCCCAGTCGTGCTCCATGGGGCCTATGATCTGATCGCCTACAACATGAACACGATCCTCAGCATTCTGATGTACCCGTTGGTGGCGTATCTCTGGGTGACCGGCTTGCGCCAGATCGACCGCGCCTCAGCTGCCTCGCCGTTTCGGGTTTTCGGTGCGCTCGGCCGACCGGCTTCCCAGCCGCTAGCAGCTGGCGGAACAGCCTCTACCCCTACCTTGCTCGCAGACCCCGCCAAGTCCGCCGCAAGCGACCTCGTCGCCGGCGTGCAACCGGACGTGGATGAACAGGGCCTGCAGATTATGAAGCCTTGTCCTACCTGCCACGGTTCGCTTCGTGTGGGCGCTCAGGTCTGCCCCTATTGCGGTCTGCCGTTGATAACCTGCCCCGCCTGTCACACCCCCGCCCCGGCAGCCACCAAGTTCTGCAGCGAGTGTGGGGCGGCGCTGCGGTAAAGTCAGGAGTCAAGAGTCCGTTCGGCGGTCGGGACACTGCGGACCGAAGGAACTGAAACGTGGGTCTTTC
>CAZINL010000156.1:0-410 GCA_964540595.1 uncultured Clostridia bacterium | reverse complement strand
TTTCAGAGTTGTCATGAGGCAAGACCATTCCCAAGAAAGAGGCCCCTACCCAGAGCGCTTCTCTGGATAGGGGCTTGTGACTCCGAACCGTAATTCTGAATTCTTCATTCTCAATTCTCAATTCCCTCAGAGGCTACTTCGCACCTTGTTGCCGCCGGCCTCGCGCAGGATCTCGGTGGCGAGCTCGGCATGCGCCTCGTCGGTCCGCACCGTTGCGACGATGGGGCTGCGGCCCATGATCACAGGTAGGTCGGCGGCGTCTGCTAGCGGGGCGAGTTCGTGGACGGTCCCATACTGATTGTCCAGACTGCGGCGGTTGGAGATCCCCTCCATCATGCTGTCCCAGGGCAGGCCATCCTCACCGGTGGGAATGGAGTTGACCATCTCATATAGCTCAGGGCGTGCATCCG
>CAZINL010000155.1:2273-7428 GCA_964540595.1 uncultured Clostridia bacterium | reverse complement strand
GGACAGTCCGATACCATAGATATAGGTCAGCGCTACTTCAACGCGCTTATCTCTGGGCAGGTCTACACCCGAAATACGTGCCATTAACTCTTTGCACCTCCATTGTCTATCCCAGCCGAAGATCGGTCAGCCGCGCCCTTAAGCCCGCTGAGCCTAACCTTGTTTCTGTTTGTGCTTGGGATTTTCGCAGATCACCATGACGCGTCCGTGACGCTTAATGATCTTGCACTTTTCACACATCACCTTCACTGAAGGCCGTACTTTCACGGTTGTCGCCTCCTTTTCCCCTTGGACATTTACTTCAGTCGGTAGGTAATACGTCCACGGGTCAGATCGTACGGTGACAATTCCAACTTGACGCGGTCGCCGGTAAGAATACGAATGAAATTCAGCTTTAGCTTGCCCGACACATGGGCTAGCACTTGATGGCCGTTCTCTAGCTTCACACGAAACATCGCGTTTGGCAACGGCTCAATGACAATACCTTCGATTTCGATGACGTCCTGCTTTGACATAGGCTTCTTACTCCAACCTCCTCTACGTAGGATCTCATCGCTGTGGGTTACATGATCGCGGGGCATTACGCCCTGAACATGACTACAGGCGTGTTAGGATTACTGGACCATCACTGGTAATGGCTACCGTGTGCTCAAAATGAGCTGACGGCCGTCCGTCACTAGTGACCACTGTCCAACCATCAGCCATGGACTCAACGGCGAACGTTCCTGCGTTCACCATCGGTTCGATGGCGAGGACCATGCCTACTCTTAGTCGGGGTCCTCGACCCGGCGGACCAAAATTGGGGATCTGGGGATCCTCATGCATCGCCCGTCCGATCCCGTGTCCAACATAGTCCCTAACTACTCCAAAGCCGTAGGCCTCAGCATGGGCCTGCACAGCATGGGAGATGTCAGAAAGGCGCTGCCCTTCTTTCGCCTGCGCGATACCTTTGTAGAGAGACTCCTCTGTGACTTGGAGCAATCGGGCTGTCTCAGCATCGATCAATCCCACAGGCAAAGTCACCGCGGCGTCACCGTGAAAACCATCCACCTGTGCGCCGACATCAATACTGATAATATCGCCACTTCGCAGGACTTTCATTCCAGGGATACCATGAACTACCTCTTCATTCACTGACGCACAGATGCTTGCTGGGAAACCGTTGTACCCCTTGAACGAGGGTACGGCCCCTGCCTTGCGGATGATCCCCTCGGCCAGATGATCGAGCTCAGCAGTGCTGACCCCCGGGGCAACGGCCTTGGTTAGCGCATCTAATACCTGTGCGACCACCCGACCAGCCTCACGCATGGATTGGATCTCTTGAGCCGATTTTAGGATAATCATCAACCTCGCCTCGCTGCATCTGTGATAGCGTTGCAAATGGCCTTCTGCACCTCATCCACGCTCTTCGCACCATCAATGCGCTCTAAGAGATCGCGCTGGCTGTAGAAGTCAACCAGGGGTGCGGTCTGCGCCAGGTAGACTTCTAGGCGCTTCCTTGCGGTAGCCTCGGAGTCATCTGCACGCTGATAGAGCTCTCCGCCGCACTGGTCGCAGCGGCCAGCCACCTGCGGTGGGTTGAAGATCGCATGATACGGGGCGGCGCATTGACGGCAGATCTGACGACCAGTCAAGCGCGCAACCAGGTCTTCTAGAGGTACTTCAATGTTGATCACGAGGTCGATCGGACGCCCGAGCTTATCTAGCATTGTCTCCAGTGCCTCGGCTTGGGCTAGTGTCCGGGGGAAGCCATCCAGGAGAAATCCCTTCTGGCAGTCCGGCTTCTGTAAGCGCTCTTGCACAATACCAATGGTGACATCGTCAGGGACTAGCTGACCAGCTTCCATATACCCCTTAGCCTTTAAGCCGAGGGCGGTACCTTCACTGGTTGCAGCGCGGAACATGTCGCCCGTTGAGATATGCGGGACGCCAAACTCTTTGACGATGCCGTCTGCCTGGGTGCCTTTACCGGCTCCAGGCGGGCCCATCAAGATGAGATTCATCAACAGGACCTCCCTTATTTAAGGAAGCCTTGGTAATGGCGCATCATTACTTGAGCTTCGACCTGCTTCATCGTCTCCAGGGCTACACCGACAGCGATCAGCAAAGTGGTGGAACCGAAAGACGTTGAAACTTTGGTGAGCTGGATCAGAAGGATGGGCAACACCACCAAGACGCATAGGAAGATGGCGCCAGCTAGGGTGATGCGATCCATGACACGGCTCAGGTACTCAATGGTCGGCTTGCCCGGGCGGATGCCAGGTATAAAGCCACCATGCTTCTTCATGTTATTGGCGATCTCCATCGGGTTGAACTGGATCGCGGTGTAGAAATAACTGAAGAAGAGGATCAACAGGATGTAGAGAACCGTATGCAGCCACCCGCCCCAACGGAAGGTCCGCTCAATGGCACGAGCCCAGTTGGCATTGATAAACTGCACCACTGTCTGTGGGAACATCAAGAGCGATGAGGCGAAGATGACCGGCATAACCCCTGCTTGGTTGACCCGTAGGGGGATATGGGTCGTCTGCCCGCCATACACCCGGCGCCCAACGACGCGTTTGGCGTATTGGACTGGGATACGGCGTTGCCCTTCCTGGACATAGATGACACCGACGATGCTAGCGAGGGACAACACCAGGAAGAGTACTGCGCCCCAGAGCGGAGCGGCTTTGTAGTAGACTGACTGACCCACGCGGAAGAAGTCCGCTGGCATCCGAGAGACGATACCAATGAAGATGATCAGTGAGATTCCGTTGCCGATCCCTTTATCCGTGATCAGCTCGCCTAGCCACATCAGGAAAGCGGTACCAGCAGTCAATGTCAAAGCGATGATGAGGTAAGCGAGGAAACCGCGGTTAACGACCGCACCACTCTGACCTAGACCGTAAGCAGTGGCAAACCCTTGGAGCATGGCGAGACCGATGGTCAGATAGCGGGTATACTGATTCATCTTCTTTCGGCCCTCTTCGCCTTCCTTCGCGATCTCCTCCAGCTTCGGTATGACGACCGTCAAGAGTTGGAGGATGATTGAGGCGGTGATGTAAGGACCGACAGTCATGGCGAAAATGGAGAAGTTCTTGAGAGCACCACCGGAGATGGTATCCAAGAAGTTGAACAGATCGCCCTGCTCAAAGAGGTTTCTTACGACCGCTGTATTGATGCGAGGTACCGGGATATGAGCACCGAGACGGTAGATGATCAGCATTCCCAGGGTGAAGAGCATTCGCCGACGCAAGTCGACGATTTTCCATGCGTTCCTCAGGGTGGAAAACACCTAAATCACCTCTGCTTTGCCACCGGCGGCATTGATTTTTTCGGCAGCTGTTTCACTGAACTTGTGAGCTCTTACAGTAAGGGACTTGCTGAGATCACCATGTCCAAGGACCTTAACATCCAGATCCAACGTGTTGATCAGCCCTTCTAGGTAGAGAAGTTCAGGGGTAACGACCGTACCGGCATCAAAGCGCTCAAGGAACTTAATATTAACCAGGGCAAAAGCCTTCTTGAAGTTGGAGTTGTTAAAACCGCGCTTGGGCAAGCGACGGAACAGGGGCATCTGACCGCCCTCAAAACCCGGGCGAACACCACCACCGGTACGAGACCATTGGCCTTTGTGACCGCGGGTGGAGGTTTTGCCCATGCCGGAACCGATACCGCGACCTACGCGGCGACGCTCCTTACGGGCACCTGCCGCAGGCTTCAATTCATGTAGCTTCACGGAGAGCACCTCCCTCTAGACTCACGTAACTGGTGCCTTATGCTTCGACCTCTTCGACACGCAGCATATGGGGGATCTTGTTGATCATGCCCCGGATCTCTGGAGTGTCGTAAAGAACGACACTGGTATCGCGCTTGGTCAATCCAAGCGTGCGGGCGATCACCCGCTGGTTCTCCGGACGACCCCCAAAGCCACGAACGAGGGTCACCTTAATCTGCTTAGTCATGGTATAGCCCCCTAACCTTGGAGTTCTTCCACGCTCTTACCGCGCAGTTTGGCGACTTGCTCGACGGTCTTAACGGTTTCGAGCCCTGTGAGGGTCGCGCGCACCTGGTTAAGGGCGTTGGCAGAGCCAAGCGATTTGGTCAGGATATCCCGGATACCTGCGAGTTCCAGGACGGCACGCACCGGACCACCGGCGATAACTCCGGTACCAGCGCTAGCCGGTTTCAAAAGGACCTCACCGGATCCATACCGACCAGTAATCTGATGGGGAATGGTAGTGCCGACCATGGGAACCTTGATCAGGTTCTTCTTGGCATCTTCCATCCCTTTGCGGATGGCATCTTGAACTTCCTTTGCCTTGCCCACACCGGCTCCGACGTGACCGTTTTGATCACCGACGACAACAAGAGCCCTGAAGCGACGGATACGGCCGCCCTTGACGGTCTTGGAAACAGGACCGATGGAGACGACCTTTTCAGTCAGTTCCAAATGGCTCGGATCAATCCGCTGCATTGATTTCCCTCCCAACGATCTCCTAGAATTCCAGACCAGCTTCACGAGCGGCATCAGCCAAAGCAGCGATACGGCCGTGATAGAGATAGCCACCACGGTCAAAGACGACCGATTTAATACCCTTCTCCTGAGCGCGCTTAGCCACAAGAGCGCCTACGAGCTTGGCCGCAGCAACGTTGCCACCGTTCTCGAACTGACCTTTCAGTTCCTTGTCCAGGGTCGAAGCTGCTACGACTGTACTGCCTACGCTGTCATCAATGATCTGCGCGTAGATATGCTGACCGCTGCGAAAGACGTTGAGACGCGGGCGTTCTGTGGTCCCGGCGATCTTTCTCCGCACGCGGGCGTGACGGACGATGCGAGCCTTATTGGCATCTTCCTTACGGATCACAACGGCTCACTCCTTTCCTACTGGCGTTGCTACTTACCGGTCTTGCCGACCTTGCGGCGTACTACCTCACCCTCGTACCGGATGCCTTTGCCGAGGTACGGCTCGGGCTCGCGGACACCACGGATATTGGCGGCCAGCGCCCCCACCTTTTCCTTGTCGATACCGCGAACGATCATCTTGTTCGGGGCTGGCACGTCGACTTCGAGACCCTCTTCGGGAGTGAACTCGACGGGGTGGGAGTAACCAATGGTAAGGACGAGTTTGCGTCCTTGTTTAGCAGCCCTATAACCAACACCTTCGATATC
>CAZINL010000155.1:0-2263 GCA_964540595.1 uncultured Clostridia bacterium | reverse complement strand
TCCAGACCCTTCTGGAAGCCCTTGCTGACGCCGTCGACCATGTTGGCGACCAGCGTACGGGTCAATCCATGCAGGGAGCGATGCAGTTTGCCATCGGTCGGACGCTCGACGAGCAGTTGTCCGTTGTCCAATGTCACCTTCATCTCAGGATGTAAGGCGCGGTTTAAGGTGCCCTTGGGTCCTTTTACCGTGACCACATTGCCTTCCACGGTGACGTTGACGCCCTGAGGAATAGCAATCGGTTTTCTACCAATGCGTGACACGATCGAGCACCTCCTTGTTACCAGATATAGCAGAGAACCTCGCCGCCAAGTCCAGCCTGACGTGCCTGCTTATCACTCATGAGACCTTTGGTGGTAGAGACAACCGCTACCCCGAGACCACCGAGGACCTTGGGCATCTCATCCTTGCGCACGTAGACACGTAGACCAGGCTTGGAGATGCGTTTGATGCCGGTGATGACCCGTTCGCGATTAGCACCGTATTTGAGGAACACGCGCAAGATACCTTGCTTATCATCGCTGATCACCTGGTAGTCACGAATGAAACCCTCATTCTTCATGATCTCTGCCAGAGCAGCTTTCAACTTGGAACCGGGAATCTCCACTTTTTCGTGGTAGACCACATTCGCGTTACGAATGCGAGTCAGCATATCGGCAATGGGGTCGGTCATGACCATGGAAGTGACCTCCTTCCTTTCGTAATTACCAGCTTGCCTTCCTGACGCCGGGGATCTGGCCCTTATGAGCTAGATTGCGGAAGCAGATACGGCAAACTCCAAACTTTCTCATATAAGCATGCGGACGTCCGCAGATCTTGCAGCGGTTGTAGGCCTGAACCTTGAACTTCGCTGGGCGGCTCTGCTTAATCTTGAGCGACGTCTTGGCCATACGTCTACCTCCTTACGAGTCGTTAGCTTTTGAAGGGCATCCCGAGCAGCTTCAGCAGTTGGAAAGCCTCTTCGTCGGTGGGTGAGGTCGTCACGATGGTGACGTCCAGACCCCGGATTTTGTCAACCTTGTCATAGTCGATCTCAGGGAAGATAAGCTGTTCCTTAACTCCCAGCGTATAGTTACCGCGGCCGTCAAAAGCCTTGGGAGAGACGCCACCGAAGTCGCGCACGCGGGGAAGATTGATGTTCACCAGCTTATCGAGGAAGGACCACATCCGCTCACCACGCAAGGTCACCTTGGCGCCGATGGACATGCCCTCACGCAGCTTAAAGTTGGAGATGGACTTCTTCGCCTTGGTGATGACAGGCTTCTGTCCAGCGATGATCCCCAACTCACTAACAGCCGCATCGAGCACTTTAGCGTTTTGGATAGCGTCGCCGACGCCCATATTGAGCACGATCTTCTCAACGCGAGGGATCTGCATCACGCTTTTGTACTTGAACCGCTCCATCATGGCAGGAGCGACTTCATTCTGATACTTGTCTTTCAGTCTAGCCACGAGCTTTGACCTCCCTTCCTGAAAACCTATTTATCAAGAACCTCGCCGCACTTCTTGCAAAAACGAACGTGGGAACCATCGGCAAGGACCTTGCTGCCAGTGCGGGACGGCTTGCGGCAATTCTTGCACACGAGCATCACCTTGGCTGCATAGACGGGGGCTTCACGCTCAATGATACCGCCATGCTGGTTTTGCGGACTGGGACGGGTATGGCGCTTGATGATGTTGACGCCTTCCACGATCACCTTGCCGTCGCGGGGCATGGCCACCAAAATGTTGCCGCGTTTGCCTTTATCCTTGCCGGAGAGGACAACCACCTGGTCACCCTTCTTCACGTGCATCTTAGGTGTGGTCACTTAGGACACCTCCTAATCTACGAAACTAAGTTGCTTAGTGTCTTTAGAGAACCTCAGGAGCGAGCGAGATAATCTTCATGTAGTCTTTCTCACGAAGCTCACGCGCCACTGGCCCAAAGATACGGGTGCCCTTGGGGTTCTTGTCATTGTTGATGATGACGGCAGCATTGTCATCGAAGCGAATGTAAGACCCATCATTGCGACCGATGGACTTGCTGGTGCGAACGATGACGGCTTTGATTACATCACCCTTTTTAACAACACCGCCGGGTGTGGCGGATTTAACAGAAGCAACGATCACATCACCCACACCACCGTAACGACGGTAGTGGCCGCCCATAACACGGATGCACATAATCTGCTTGGCACCGGTGTTATCAGCTACGTTGAGTATCGTCTGTTGCTGAATCATCTCGGAAGTTCCCCCTTTCGCCGGAGTGGAAAGAAGCTATTTG
>CAZINL010000154.1:5246-7470 GCA_964540595.1 uncultured Clostridia bacterium | reverse complement strand
CGCTCCACTCTGAGTCGAGCATAGCTGACATACGCTCCATGCACTTCTCAGACGCATACAAGTGAAGCGGCGGTACATCCTCCACCCCATACTCTGGGATGCGCGTGATCACATGGGTCACATCAAAGTGGTCTGAGTGCGAGTGGGTTTGCAGCCAGTAGCGGATGTTAGCCAGCGTCATACCGTGCGCAAAGGATGACGACATGAGATCAGGTCCTAGGTCGATCAGCAGGTCATCATTGATCAACAACGATGACCGCTTACGTAGGTCGTGGCCGCCGGTTGCCCTGGCTTGCCTGCAGACATTGCAATGGCAAAATGGTAGCGGGCACGACGTTGCCGCCGAGGTGCCCAAGAATGTGATCTTCATGGTGTCCTTCCTTCATCCCTTAAGTCTGACACGGCCACATCATCCATTCTGAGCGGGTTAGCTTCATGCAGAGTTGCGACTGGTCATCCGGTTCTCGGCAGGGAGTGCATGGTCTAAACCCGAATCTCCCAACACTGGCTATGGAGGCAGAGTTGTCCGGATCCACCAGTACATAGACCAAGTCTACTCGGAGGTGCTCAAAGCACAGGCTGATCAGTACCGGCAGTGCCTCGGATACATAGCCCTGTCGCCAATACTCCTTCCAGATATCATAGCCGATCTCCACCTGTCTCTGCTCTCTATCCCAATAATGGTAGCCACAGGTGCCGATGAACCCACCGGTTGTCTTGTCGAACATGCCGTAGCGCAGGTACCCCTTGCCATCGGGATCCCGATAATGCTCAATGATGCCTTTGGCCTCATCCAGGCTGCACGGAGGTTCGCTAAAGTATTGACACATCTCTGGGTCGGAGAACTGCCGATGGACTGACGGTAGGTCGTCCATGGCCAGCAGGCGAAATCGCATCCGGTTCGTCTCAAAGGGCTCTGATAGCTTCATACTCACTCCTATTACCTCACCTGACTCGGGCGAACTTCATACCCCAGCTTGCGGTTGAGATCAGGAGTCCTCTGGCTCGTGGCATTGTTCTGGCTACGCATCCGTGAAAGGCTACGGCTTCGTCGCATGCCCGGCGAGTGGCTCCCGTGTCAATGATACCATGTATGGACAATTATGGCATGACCGAGGCTGACTCTATTGACTCTGTCTAGCCTCACCTGTGGCACGGATCGGGTAGGCATCGGGCTGTTCTGCCTGCGGCGGCACATTGGTAAGGGATGAAGGAAAGGGGAGAGCCATGCACAGCTTCGTCTATCGTATCTCATCCGAACATGACGGTACCAGCATCGACACGTATCTGCGTCGCACCCATGGCTTCTCGCGTGAGTTAGTCAAGCGGATCAAACGCAGCGGCAAGGTCACTGTCAATGGCGAGCCGCGCCCGCTCTGGTATCGACTAGCAGCGGACGATCTTCTGAAGGTCGTGGCAGAAGAAGAACACGAGCAGTCGCTGGAACCGCAGGAGATACCGTTTGGGATCCTCTTCGAGGATGATTCGCTGTTGGTGGTCGACAAACCCGCGGGCCTCGTGGTGCACCCCACTAAAGGCGTTACCGATGGCACTCTAGCGAACGGGGTGGTCTATCATTGGCAGCAGAAGGGCGAGGACCATATCTTCCGCCCGGTTAACCGTCTCGATCGCGATACCTCTGGTATCGTCGTGATCGCCAAGCATGCCTACGCTCAGGAGACGCTGATCCAGCAGAGCCAGAAGGATCAGTGGCAGAAATACTATACCGCCGTTGTCCAAGGCGTTATCGCGGATGACACGGGGCTGATCGATGCGCCCATCGCCCGAGTGGGTGGCGGCTCAAGGGCACGGATCGTCTCAGACGAGGGCAAGCCGTCGCAGACGCTCTGGAGAGTCGTGCAGCGCTTTGCCGCTGCGACCCTGGTGGAAGCCCAGCTCGTGACCGGCAGGACCCATCAGATCAGGGTCCACTTCACCCATATCGGTCACCCCTTGCTGGGAGATGAGCTCTATGGTCAGCCCTCGCCGCTCATTCCCAGGCAGGCACTGCACGCCAGCCGTCTCCGCTTCATCCATCCTGTGGAGAAGCGGCCACTGGAACTGGAAGCGCCGTTGCCAGACGACATGCAGAGGCTGATTGAGCGGCTGGGTGGCTAGGCCGTCGGTACATCTGTGAAATATCCTACGAGGAGGTGCGCCATGTCCTGGCTACTGCAGCATCGTAAATACACGGTTCGGCTTCTGACCGGCTGGTCTATCGGAA
>CAZINL010000154.1:0-5236 GCA_964540595.1 uncultured Clostridia bacterium | reverse complement strand
ATTGGACTACTCGTCATCACCTGGAACCTCAGCTATCTATGGCTGCCCGAAGGCCTTATCTCTAGATGGGCAACCTTCGTGACCAAGGGGCTGCCGGAGCCAGCCGAAAGCAGCGTCGCCGCTATGACCATAAGTATAGCCCTTAACAACCTTGTCAGAGGGATTGGGGTTACGGGACTAGCCAGTCTGTTCAGTGTTGGGCGATTTCCGCTGGGCTATTTAGTTCCATGGTTGTCCTTCGCCCTGTATGGCTTTCTACTGGGAACGAACTCGTTCGCACTACCCAATCCAGATGGAACCATTGCTCCAACGATTGCTGTGGCTTGGACCAGGTCTGGGCTGCGGGAGCTGAGTGCGTACGTCCTGGTTGCTGCAGCCCTGTCGAACATGCATCTGTGGCGCCAGCTTTCCTGGCTAAACACGCGTACCGAGCGGGTTCGCAGTTGGGCGGACATTCGGTTGACCTGGTCTGAGATCCTTGGTTTGATCGCCGCCCTGGTTCTGGTCGGCTGGAGCGCATGCATCGAGGCACGGCAGATTATTAACCAGGGGTGAACTGTGTCATCCCTTGATCAACTGGCTGAGTCGCTCCACTAGATGGTAGACATCAAAAGGCCCTGGGTCTCATGTCTGAGATCCAGGGCCTTTTGAGCCGTTGTGGCGAGAGGACCACAGATCACTGCAAACACCTATTGCCGCCACTTAGCGCCCAGAGGATAGATATCTTTGGGGATGTGGTCGTAGTGCAGGGTGGAGAGATCAGCCGCACCGATGCCGGGAGCGTCTACGGGGAAGTCCACCTTGGCCACGGTATCCCAGAAGGCGCGATGATGGACGCGGTCCTTGAGTACGATGATATCGAGGGTCTCGATATCGATCCCCACGGAGGTGAGGCCAGCGCTGTCGTTGGAGCCGCGCATCCTCTCTGAGATGACCACGTGGCGGTTGTCACCTAAGTTCAGCGCTATGGCTAGGTGGTCCTGAACCTTGCGCCCTTTGCCCATGGGTCCGACTAAGACAAAGCTCGGCCGTCCCATATAAGTGATGACCCCTGTGACCTCCACGGGTTCACCTGAATACTCACTGGCCCAGCCACCGATGCTAACGGTCACCTTGTCACCGACCTTCGCGGTCTGCTCCAGGTGATGCGCCACCTTGGGATCAGCGATACCCGGAATGGCGAAGTTCTTTGCCCCTTGAGCCAGCAGCTCGCGAAGCATATGCGTGCTGTCACCGGTACGGTCGGCACCATCGGCGATCACCACAGGGCGCTCGCCCTTCGCCACGAGCTCCATCACTTGGGCGACGCCCTCACGCGGCTTCGGCAGGGGACGGGCAAAGGCCTCTTTAAGCGACCAGGCAAGATCACTGACATCTTTAGCGATCTTGTCAGCCAGCTTGGGATCATTATCGGTCACGGCGATGATCGACATACCCACATCAGGCACATCGGCATAGGCGAAGCCAGGGGCAGCCGAGACGCAGTATACAGCCTCATGCTGCTCCCATTCGCGGCAGCGGTCATAGATCGGCTTCATCGGGTGATAGTCCGACGCCTGATAGATGCTGGCCGAGATGATGCCGGGTTTACGCAGCGCCTGAGTAGGTCTGATTCGCCCTTGCAGGGTATCGACCATGCAGCGGGCGGCGATGACACCGGTCTCCTCGGAGTCGACGTGTGGATAGGTTTTGAGTACAAAGACAGCGTCTGAGGCATCCGTCAGCTCGTGATCTTCATTGGCATGCAGATCGAGGGTGACCATGATCGGGATATCGCCGACCACTGTCCGCACACGCCGGACGATCTCGGCCTCTGGCTTCGGGAACTCTCGCACCGCCATGGCCCCATGCAGCGCCAGCAGCACCCCATCGAGGGGGTCGGCGTTGCGGATGCCCTCAGCGATCTCATTGGCATACTTCTCAAAGCACTCCAGGTCAAACCAGCTGGTGTAAGGGCCCGGAGCCATGTTGACCGCGATGATCGGCACCAGCTCCATATCATCCACTTGGTCTGCGACCCTGATGAAACCATTGACGTAAGTGGGGATGCCGCGGTTTTTATCGATGACTGCCTGGCCACGGCGAACATAGGGCTCCAGGCTCGCGATGGTCGTGGGGTCCGGACAGAAGGTACAGGTCTCGTGTGAAAACTCGGCTACGGCTACTCGCATAGGTCAGACCACCTTTCGCATTAATGGCTGCCATAGAGATTCCGCGGACCCTCGGCCGACTCCTTCCGCAACCGAAGCAATTAAGCACGCATGTAAAGCATTCGCGAAGACTGAGCGTAGAATCTAGTACCCCATTGCATTCTTGCTCAATCCGTGTTACAACAGTCTTGTAGAACAATTCGATACCAAGCTGGGGGAGCCCGTAGTGCCGGGATGAGATAGGACTGGAAGGTCCTGACCCCTTGAACCTGATCTGGCTAATAACCAGCGTAGGGAAGCACGCGACTTCATCGCCCATGCCTCCTTATGGAAGCATGGGCTTCCTTAGTTTGGTGCGAATACTAGGAAAGAGGAGGAGAGAGCATGCGCAACAAACGTCTACAGATGATGGCCGAGATCGCCGCCATGGCCGCCATCGCCTGGGTCCTCAGTCTCTATCGTGTGGGCAAGATGCCCCAAGGTGGCTCGGTCTCACTGGAGATGCTCCCGATCTACATCTGTGCACTGCGCTGGGGAGCAGGCCCTGGTATGGTCTCGGGTGTACTGCTCGGGCTGATCAGCCTGTTTGACGCCACTATCGTTCACCCAGCCCAGATGCTGCTCGACTATCCACTTGCTTTCGGCGCTATCGGTCTAGCGGGCTTCTTCAAGGATAAGCCCCTGGCTGGCATGGTGGGAGGTGGCTTAGCCCGTTGGTTCATGCACGTGGTCTCGGGTATCATTTTCTTCGCTGAGTACACCCCTGAAGGGAGCAGCGTGGTCGCGTACTCGATGATCTACAATATCACCTATATTCTTCCTGAGATCATCCTGGCAGTGCTGATTGCTCCGCTGGTGTTGCGGCGCATCTCCACTAACACGGCCGAAGAGCTGACCTGGAAACACAACGCGGTCGACCTGCTTTCCTTGCTGGCACCGCTCGTAGCTATGGCCCTGGCCGTCGGGCTACGCAACAGCTATCCGATCATTAACTACGGCGCCCTTGCCATCTGGATCGCTCTAGCAGGGTATCATCTCTTCTCTGGGATCAAGGACTGGCACTCAGCCAAACGTGGGCTGGCCTTGATCAGCATCCCACCCGCACTGGTTTATCTTTCATATCTGGTGCTCAAGTAGAAAATGGTGAGACCGCCCCGCGCATTGCGCGGGGCGGTCTTTCTGCGTTCTCCTATTGTCCGGCCTTCTTCAGCGCTTCGGCGCGTTCTGCTTCCCACTTCGCCTGAGCCGCTTCAAACTGGGCGGTGTTCATGGGTTTCTCATCGACCTTTTGCCATTTGAACTTCAGATAAGACATGCCAAATGGAGCAAAGGGCGCGGTGAAGGGGTTAATCCTGGATCCAGTCCAACCGCCACCACCGATGGCGTAGGGGATTAGTAGAGCCTCTTCAATCATGAACGCTTCGGCCTTGGCGAAGAGCTCATAGCGCTTCGGTACATCCAGAACCTCAGCACTGGCGGCGTCGACTAGGTTGACGAGCTTGGACTTACCGTTGGCTTCGATGTACTCGGTGGCGAGGAAGGGCTTGTTGTAGACGGACGCCGCTGGGGGTAGAAATGGTTCCATGAGGCAAAGGGGATCCGCGTAGGTGGGTCCAGCATTGCACTCTTGGAGGGCGTAGTTGCCAGAGCGGCGGGTTGCATCGAGGAAGCCAGTAGGAGGATAGCCTTCGGGAATGATATCGACATAGTCTTTCCCTAAGAGGTTCTCAAGCTGCTGCTCCACTACCTGGACACGGTTGGTCCAATCAGCACTACCTGAGTTGTACGGCATCAGAACCTTGATCGGGAAGGTGGCCTTGCCTGCTAGCTCTTGTTTGGCCTTGTCACGATACTCGATGGCCTTGACCTTGTTAAAGGAGTCGGTATTGGCAAACTTGGCTAGCTCGCCTACCTGGGTGTAGTCTTTTCCGCCCACAGTCAATAGATTCTTGGGGTTGAGCGTGTTGCTGATCCTTCGTTCCGGGTTGTAGGTCTCAGCGGTAATCATGGCGACCTTGCGATCAAAGGCATGGAAGATGGACTTACGGAAGTTGACATTGTTGACCGCTTTCAGCCAGTTCTCAGGTTCGAATTTCTTGTCAAACTTCGGTTCGAAGTTGAAGGCATAGAAATACGTGTAGAAGCTGGTAGTGGCAGGGCGGAGGAGATCCTTCTTCGCTGGATCCTTTATCCATTGCTCGGCGGTTGCGATAGGGATGCTGGCTGAGCTTATCTCACCGCGGGCGAAGAGCTCGGGTCCCAGTGTGGAGGCTTCCTTGTTGTACTTATAGACCAATTTCGGGATGTGCACGTTGTCTTTATCCCAGTAGTTCTGATTCTTCTCATAGACACGCTGCAGCTGGGGCTGGAAGTCGGTCATGATATAGGCGCCATTGGCAAGCAGGGTCTGATGAGCTGTGCCGAAGCGATCACCGGCCTCAGCCAAGAACTTGCCATTGGCAGGGAGATAGGCGGTAAAGGTCAGATAGGTGAGGAAATAGGGGATCGGACGATTAAGCGTGTATTCGATGGTGTACTTGTCGAGAGCTTTGATACCGACTGTGGAGAAGTCGGTGGTCTTACCGCTGTAGTAGTCAGCGGCTCCGACCACGTTGTTAGTGACCTGATTGGAGGTCTTGGATGCGTTGGCCTTGTTAAGGATGTACTTGGCCGAGTCGATCCAGTCTTGGGCAGTGACCTCGGCGTATTCCTTGCGATCATGGGTGTACCATTTGACGCCTTCGCGGATCTTGAAGGTCCAGACCGTGTAGTCGTCGTTGTGCTTCCACTCTTTGGCCAAGAGCGGCTTCAGCTCCAACTGTTCGTTCTGGTCGACCAAGGGCTCGAAGATGTTGCGCATCACGTTGGAGGTGGGCCGGTCGTTGGCCCGCTGCAGGTCGAGGGAGGTGATGTCGGCGGCCTGGCCCACGACTAGGGTCTTGGGAGCCGCCGGGGGCGGGTTGTCCGAGGGTTTGGGGGTGGGCTCCTTCCCCTTGCTGCAGGCGGAGATCACCAGGGCCGCGGTCAGTATGAGGCTCACCACTGCCTTCTTCAAACGTCACCACTCCTTTGCCAATGGGGGCAGG
>CAZINL010000153.1:239-7519 GCA_964540595.1 uncultured Clostridia bacterium | reverse complement strand
GAGCACCACCTTGCCAAGGTGGGGGTTGCGAGTTCGAATCTCGTTTTCCGCTCCAGAGGCACAGTCGAGGACCGCAATCGCGGTCCTTTTTGTTTTGCCGTCGTCTCTCTGTGGTCCTCGCTACCCCACTAGGGGCTGGGGACGAGGGATTCGACAAATGCCTCTTGCATTTGACGACCCGACTCGTTATAATCAAACCACATCTTCAAGCCGTGCGGAAATAGCTCAACGGTAGAGCACCACCTTGCCAAGGTGGGGGTTGCGAGTTCGAATCTCGTTTTCCGCTCCATTTGCATGCAGACGCCTGTTTAGGCGTCTTTTAGTGTATATTTGCGTCGGTAACTTGGACACCCATAGGTTTTGTGCTATAATATCGTGGTTATAATGTGTAGTGCCCCAACGATCTGCCAAGTCGACACGCACCTGCGGGGGTAGCCTACATATAATTAGTGAGTGAGCAAGGAGGATACCATGAAGATCGTTTCCCAAGCCAAGGAAAATAACCTCGTAACGTTAGAGATAGAGGTCGAAGTCGAGAAGGTAGAAGAGGCTCTAGCCAAAGCCTACCGGACCGTGGTTAAGAAGGTGCAGTTGCCAGGCTTCCGCAAGGGCAAAGTACCCCGCAACCTCCTCGAAGCTCGCTTTGGTGCCGAAGTGTTGTATGACGATGCTCTTGACGTGCTGCTCCCCGAAGCTTATCAGCAGGCGCTGGACGAGACGAAGATTGAGCCCATCGACCGTCCCGATGTCGAAGTAGTCAAGTTCCAGAAGGGCGAGCCCTGCGTCTTCAAGGCCAAGATCACCGTTAAGCCTGAGGTCACCTTAGGCGAGTACAAAGGTGTCAAGGTGACCAAGGAGACTGCTGAGGTCAAGCCAGAGGAGATCGAGCAAGAGCTGAAGAAGATGCAGGATGCGCATGCGCGCCTCGAGGCCATTGAAGGTGAGGCGCAGCACGACGATTATACTGTGATCGATTTCAAGGGTTTCATCGGCGATGAGGCCTTTGCCGGCGGCGAAGGTCATGACTACCCGCTGCAGCTCGGTTCGGGGGCTTTCATCCCCGGCTTTGAGGATCAGCTAGTCGGCGCCAAGGCCGGCGAAGAACGCGATGTCACGGTGACCTTCCCGGAGAACTATGGTGCTGAGGAACTGGCTGGCAAGGAAGCGCTGTTCAAGGTCACCGTCAAATCGGTGAAGCGCAAAGAGCTGCCTGCGCTCGATGACGAATTCGCCAAGGACGTCTCTGACAAAGAGACCCTGGAGGAATTAAAGCAGGACGTGGAGAATAGATTAAAGGAAGCAGCGGAGCGCCGCGTTGAGGAGAAGTACAAGAACGATATCCTCGACAAGGTGACGGAGAACTCCACCGTTGAGATCCCGGCGATCCTGGTCGATCGTCAGGTCGACCTGATGCTGCAGAGCTTCGCCAATAATCTTCAGCGCCAAGGTCTGTCGCTGGAAGCCTATCTTGAGGCAATCGGCTCGTCCTCTGATAAGATGAAGGAAGAGATCCGTCCTCAGGCTGAGCGTCGCGTCAAGACCAATCTGGTCATCGAAGCGATCATGAAGCAGGAGAACGTCACTCCTAGCGACGAAGAGGTCGAGAAGCATCTGGCTGACCTCGCCAAACTCTATAACAAGAGCGCTGAAGAGTTCACCAATATGGTGAAAGAGCAGAATGGCTATGACGACGTTGTCGAGGATGTCCGTATTGAGAAGACCATCCAGTTCGTCGTCGATCAGGCGGTTGCCGAATAAATCGCCAGATCCTAAGCAGGTGGTCGGATCCGAGTGCCCTCGGCAGCCTGTGGCCGGTGTGAAGGCCGGTCGCATTGCGCTAGCCCTACTGAGTGCAACCCCACAGGGAGGAAAAGAGAGGTGACTCAATGTTTAAATTCAATGATGACAAAGGGCAACTGAAGTGTTCCTTCTGCGGGAAAACCCAGGATCAGGTTCGCAAGTTGGTCGCCGGGCCAGGGGTCTATATCTGCGATGAGTGCATTGAGTTGTGCAACGAGATCATCGAGGAAGAGTTGCATGAGAGCAGCGATTTTGATCTGAAGGAGCTGCCAAAGCCGATTCAGATCAAGGAGATCTTGGATCAGTACGTGATCGGCCAAGACAAGGCGAAGAAGGTCCTTTCGGTCGCTGTCTACAACCATTACAAGCGGATCAACTCCAACTTCAAGGCCGATGATGTGGAGTTGCAGAAGAGCAATATCCTGATGCTCGGGCCCACGGGTGTCGGCAAGACGTATCTAGCCCAGAGTCTTGCTAAGATCCTGAATGTTCCCTTCGCCATCGCCGATGCCACGTCGTTGACCGAAGCCGGGTATGTGGGTGAGGATGTCGAGAACATCCTGCTCAAGTTGATCCAGGCTGCCGATTACGATGTGGAAAAGGCGGAGAAGGGGATCGTCTATATCGATGAGATTGACAAGATCGCTCGTAAGTCAGACAATCCATCGATCACCCGCGATGTGTCCGGTGAAGGTGTCCAACAGGCCCTGTTGAAGATCCTCGAGGGCACTGTGGCGAATGTTCCTCCCCAGGGCGGGCGTAAACACCCCCATCAGGAGTTCATCCAGATCGATACTTCCAATATCCTGTTTATCTGCGGTGGCGCTTTTGATGGTCTGGAAAAGATCATCCAGAACCGCATCGGCCAGAAGTCCATGGGCTTCGGCGCCGAGATCGCTAGCAAGCAGGAGCGCAAGGTTGGCGAGTTTCTCAAGGACGTCCTGCCTCAGGATCTGCTGAAGTTTGGTCTGATCCCTGAGTTTGTCGGTCGTATCCCCGTGATCGCCACACTGGATGCACTGGACGAAGCCGCTCTCATTCGGATCCTCACCGAGCCCAAGAACGCTCTCATCAAGCAGTACCAGAAGCTGTTTGAGCTAGATGGTGCGGCGCTCGAGGTCACCGACGATGCGCTGCAGCTGGTTGCCAATGAGGCGATCAAACGCAACACCGGTGCCCGGGGCTTGCGTGCTATTCTGGAAGGGATCATGCTGGAGGTCATGTATGACATCCCGTCCCGCCAGGATGTGCAGAAGGTGATCGTGACCCGTGAAGTGGTGGCCAACAAGGAAAAGCCGATGATCGTCACGGCGGAACCACGCAAACGCAAAAAGGATGTCACTGCCTAACACAGACGAGACCCCCTAGGGGGTCTCGTTTTATCGTGTAAAGGAGCCAAACACTCCTTGGCTGTACGCCTCGAACACCCGTAGAGCACGTTGGCGTTTCCCGTTTACCTCCCCCACCCCCTGGTTATACTAACAAATAGCTCTGGGAGAACGGGGGTAGCTCAATGTACTTTGGCAACATCGTGACGCTCATTCAGTTTTTCTTCGCTATCGTCATCGGCATCTACTTTCTCAACCTTCTACGTTCCCAACAGTCGACCCGTAGCGCTGTCGAGAAAGAGTCGCGTAAAGAACTAGATAAGCTGCGCAAGCTGCGGGCCACGTCACTGAGCGAGCCTCTGAGTGAGAGGACACGCCCAACGAACTTCGCCGAGATCATCGGTCAGGTCGACGGGCTCAAGGCCCTAAGGGCGGCACTCTGCGGACCAAATCCACAGCATGTGCTCGTCTACGGTCCTCCCGGCGTAGGGAAGACCGCTGCCGCCCGAGTCGTCCTGGATGAGGCGAAGAAGAACAAGGTGTCACCCTTTGCCACTGATGCCAAGTTCGTCGAGATCGACGCCACCACCGCACGATTCGATGAACGCGGGATCGCGGATCCTCTGATCGGCTCCGTCCATGATCCGATCTACCAAGGTGCCGGGGCCATGGGGATGGCGGGTATCCCCCAGCCTAAAGCGGGTGCAGTCACCAAGGCGCACGGCGGCGTGCTTTTTATCGATGAGATCGGTGAGCTCCATCCCATCCAGATGAACAAGCTGCTCAAGGTCCTAGAAGACCGCAAAGTCTTCCTAGAAAGTGCCTACTACAGTTCCGAGGATTTCAATATCCCCCAACATATCCATGATATCTTTCAGAACGGGCTCCCAGCCGATTTCCGTTTGGTAGGCGCCACCACCAAGACCCCTGCCGAGATCCCAGCGGCGATACGCTCCCGTTGTGTCGAGATCTTTTTTAGGCCACTGCTGCCTGATGAGATCAAGACGATCTCGGTCAACGCCTGCAACAAGATCGGCTTCGGCTACGAGGAGGCTGCGATTGATGTCATCAAACGCTATGCCACCAATGGCCGCGAGGCTGTCAATGTGGTGCAGATCGCAGCTGGCATTGCTCTCTCGTCCGAGCGCAGGGTGATCAAGGCTGAGGATATCGAGTGGGTGGTCAACAGCAGTCAGATCTCACCGCGTCCTGACCGTAAGATCCCTCAGGAGCCACAGGTCGGCTATGTCAATGGTCTAGCGGTGATCGGCGCCAATATGGGCTGCCTGCTGGAGATCGAGGTTGAAACCATCCCCACCGTACAGGGACAAGGACGGATCATTGTGACTGGGGTGGTCGAGGAAGAAGAGTTTGGCGGCCACAGCCATGTGATGCGCCGCAAGAGCATGGCCAAGAACTCGGTAGAGAACGTGCTAACGGTGCTGCGTAGTTCGCTCAAGCTGGACTGTCGCGATTATGATATCCATGTGAATTTCCCCGGCGGGATGCCGGTCGATGGGCCATCCGCCGGCGTCACCATGGCCACCGCCATCTACTCCTCGGTGATGAAGGTCAAGGTCGACAACTCTGTTGCCATGACTGGTGAACTCTCCATTCGCGGACAAGTCCGTCCGATCGGTGGCGTAGTGGCCAAGATCGAGGCAGCCCGCCAGGCGGGTGCCCGGCGCGTCATCATCCCGCAGGAGAACTGGCAGGAGATGTTCAAAGATTACCGTGGCATCGAGATCGCCCCCGTCAGTACTATTGAAGAGGTACTGGACTTGGCGCTGGTCAAGGATGAGAAGGTGACCGAGATCTTCCGACCTGGCACGGCAACAGCAGATCTAGTGGCGGCGTCGCCGGTAAGCTGAGAACGAAGTCAAGAGTAATCATGCCGCGCCAGCGGCATGATTACTCTTGACTCCTGTGGAAGGAGTCCTCCATCCGGTTCAGAATACTAACAGGAAGGCACGGAGAGACTATTGTCGCGGTATTGCTTGGTGAATTGGAGGTGCGTCGCAAATTATGCCCCAAGATACACAGACCAGAACACTGCCGCTCCTACCTTTGCGAGGGCTGATTGTATTTCCATATACGGTGCTGCGCTTTGATGTAGGGCGACCCAAATCAGTCGAAGCCCTGGAAAAGGCCATGGCTGAAGAGGGCCTGATCTTGCTAGCCAGCCAGAAAGATGCCAAGACCGATGACCCGGGACCCGAGGATCTCTTCCAGATGGGGACCGTCGCGCAGATCAAACAAATGCTTAAGCTGCCCGGAGGCACCATGCAGGTCTTGGTGGAAGGCATCAGCCGGGGGCGTGTTCTTGGCGTACAGACCACGGATCCGTACATACAGGTGAACCTACAGACGATACCGGATCCTGCTAACCGCACCCCTGAAGTGGAGGCTTTGGTTCGTACGCTCAACAACCAGTTTGAGCAGTACATCAAGTCAACCAAGAAGCTCCCGCCTGAGACCTTGGCCAGTGTGGCATCGGTAGACGAGCCCGGTCGCCTGGCGGACGTGGTGGCGACCCATCTCACTCTGAAGCTGGAGGAGAAGCAGTCGATCCTCGAAGCCACTGACCCTGCCGACCGCCTAGAGTTGGTGGTCAATATCCTGGGTAAAGAGATGGAAGTCATGGAGCTCGAGCGCAAGATCAATGCTCGCGTTCGCAAGCAGATGGAGAAGACGCAGAAGGAGTACTATCTGCGTGAGCAACTGCGCGCTATCCAGAAGGAGCTGGGTGACAAGGATGAGCGGGCAGCCGAGGCGGATCAACTGCGTGCCCGCATGAAGAAGATCGCTCTACCTGCCGAGGTCCAGGAGAAGCTGGAAAAGGAACTTGACCGGTTGGAGAAGATGCCCCCGGCGGCCGCTGAAGGGGTCGTGCTGCGTAACTACATGGACACTGTTCTCTCACTGCCTTGGGATAAGCAGACCGAAGATCGCCTAGATATCGCCATCGCCGAGAAGATCATGGATGAGGAGCACTATGCCCTCGACAAGCCCAAGGATAGGATCCTCGAGTATCTGGCTGTGCGCCAACTGACTAAGACTATGAAAGGTCCCATCCTCTGCCTGGCAGGACCGCCTGGAGTGGGCAAAACCTCTTTGGCGAAGTCGGTAGCCAAGGCGCTGGAACGGCGGTTTGTCCGCATCTCGCTGGGCGGCGTACGTGATGAAGCAGAGATCCGTGGGCATCGCCGCACTTATGTCGGTGCCATGCCCGGCCGGATCATCCAAGGAATGAAGCATGCGGGTTCCAAGAACCCGGTCTTCCTGCTCGATGAGATTGACAAGATGAGCATGGACTTCCGTGGCGATCCTTCAGCGGCTCTCTTGGAGGTGCTCGACCCCGAGCAGAACAACACCTTCAGCGACCATTATGTCGAGCTTCCTTTCGATCTCTCCCAGGTGCTTTTCATCACCACCGCCAACGCTCTCCATACCATCCCACGTCCACTTTTGGACCGGATGGAGGTTCTCTATATTTCGGGCTACACCGAAGAGGAGAAGGTCGAGATCGCTAAGCGCCACCTTGTGCCCAAACAGCTCAAGGACCACGGACTCACTGTTGAACGACTAGCCCTCACCGATCAGGCGTTGGTCAAGATCATCGGCGAGTACACCCGTGAGGCAGGCGTGCGCAACCTGGAACGCGAGATTGCCAATGTCTGCCGCAAAGTGGCCAAAGAGGTGGTCAAGGACCCCAACACCAGCATCAAGGTCACCGCGCAGAACCTGCACCAATATCTAGGCATTCCCCGTTACCGTCATTCGGCAGCCGAGAAGGCCGACGAGGTCGGCGTGGCGACTGGTATGGCCTGGACTGAGACCGGTGGTGAGATACTCGCCATCGAGGTCACTGTCATGCCCGGCAAAGGCGGCTTGACCCTGACCGGCAAGCTGGGCGATGTGATGCGCGAATCCGCTCAGGCAGCCTACAGCTATATCCGCTCCAAGGCGTCGGAGTTTGGCATCGATCCCGAGTTTCATCAGAAGTGCGATATCCATATCCATATCCCCGAAGGGGCGATCCCCAAGGACGGTCCATCGGCAGGGATCACCATGGCCACCGCCCTGGTTTCCGCCCTCTCCAAACGCGCGGTGCGCCGCGATGTGGCCATGACTGGTGAGATCACCCTGCGT
>CAZINL010000153.1:0-229 GCA_964540595.1 uncultured Clostridia bacterium | reverse complement strand
GGTCACGTGCTGCCCATTGGCGGGCTGAAGGAGAAAGTGCTGGCGGCGCATCGCGCCGGCTGCAATACCATCGTAGTCCCCATCGAGAACAAGAAGGACCTCGAGGAGATACCGGTGAATGTCAAGCGCAAGCTCACTATCCATCTGGTGGAGAGCTTCGATGAGGTCTTCCGAGTAGCCTTAAGGGAGGGCCAGAATTCAGGGGAGGACCAGAATTCAGGGGAGAACC
>CAZINL010000152.1:6844-7593 GCA_964540595.1 uncultured Clostridia bacterium | reverse complement strand
CGATGCGCTGCCTTTGTCCGCCCGAGAACTCATGGGGGAAACGGCGGATATGATAGGACGACAAGCCCACAACATCTAGCAGCCTGCGCACCTTCTGGTCGCGTTCCTGGCTGCTGGTGACACCATGGATGAGCATGGGCTCGGCGATGATCTCACCGACACTCATACGGGGATTTAGTGACGAGTATGGATCCTGGAAGATCAGCTGCATCTCGCTACGCATCTGGCGCAACTCTTCTTTCGGCAGAGTCATGACATCTTTGCCGTCGAAGATCACCTGCCCCTGCGCTTCCTTATAGAGGCGTAGGATGGATTTCCCAGTGGTGGTTTTGCCACAACCAGACTCACCGACCAACCCAAGGGTTTCACCGCGCTTGATGTCAAAACTAACGCCGTCAACAGCCTTGACATGACCGACTACACGCGAAAAGATGCCCCCGGTAATAGGGAACCAGGTCTTGAGGTCACGTACTTCCAGCAGATTATCCGTTTTTGTCTTCTTCATCGCTAGCTCCGGACTCATTTTGCCGCCCCCTTATCAAGCTTCTTCTGGGCCATCCAGCAGCTTACCTTATGTCCGCTTTGCTCAAGCAGTTCCGGTTCCTGCTTCAGGCAGATATCCGCAGCGTGTGGGCAGCGTGGCGCAAACCGGCAGCCCGCCGGCAACTGAGTCAGGTTAGGCACGACGCCTTTGATGACATGTAGCTTCTCTTTCTTGTCACTGTCAAGGCGCGGTATCGATGCCAATA